>NZ_JAFKIC010000262.1 GCF_017306585.1 Mesorhizobium sp.
AAGGCGATGGCGGCGCGCGGTTCCGGCAGCGTCGTCTTCATCTCCTCGGTCAACGCCATCGCGCATTTCGGCAATCCCGCCTATGCCGCGGCCAAGGCCGGCATCAATGCCTATGCCAAGGCCATCGCCGTCGAGCTTGGCCGCAGCGGTGTGCGCGCCAATGTCGTCTGCCCGGGATCGATCCGCACCGCCGCCTGGGACCATCGCCTGGCCAAGAACCCGGACATACTCGGCAAGCTCAAGCGGCTTTATCCGCTGGGCCGCATCGTCAATGCCTCGGAAGTGGCGGAAGCGGTCGCGTTCCTTGCCTCGGACCGCGCATCGGGCGTAACAGGCGTGGTCATGCCCGTCGATGCGGGCCTGACCGCCGGCTGCCTGCCGTTCATCGACGACATATTGGGAGCGTGACCATGACCGACGTCCAGTTTCGCAACCTGTCTAAATCCTTCGGTCAGCACAGGATCCTCGAGGACATCGGCCTCGACATCGCGAGCGGCGAGTTCGTCGTGCTGGTTGGCCCTTCCGGCTGCGGCAAGTCGACCCTGCTGCGCATGCTGGCGGGCCTGGAGACGATCACATCAGGCGACCTGCTGATCGGCGGCACCCGCGCCAACGACCTGCCGCCGCAGCAGCGCAATATCGCCATGGTGTTCCAGTCCTATGCGCTGTTTCCGCATTTGAAGGCCTCGGACAATATCGGCTTTGGCCCGAAAATCCGTGGCGAGAGCCGGGCAACGATCGAAGACAAGGTCAAGAAGGCCTCCGGCGTCCTCAACCTGTTCTCCTATCTCGACCGCTATCCCCGGCAATTGTCGGGCGGCCAGCGCCAGCGCGTCGCCATGGGCCGCGCCATCGTGCGCGAACCCTCGGTGTTCCTGTTCGACGAACCGCTGTCCAATCTCGACGCGCAGCTGCGCGTGCAGATGCGAACCGAGATCAAGGCGCTGCACCAGCGGCTGAAATCCACCATCGTCTACGTCACCCACGACCAGATCGAGGCCATGACCATGGCTGACCGCATCGTCGTGATGGACCGTGGCCGGATCCAGCAGGTCGGGGCGCCGCTGGAACTCTATGACAGGCCGGCCAACAAGTTCGTCGCCGGCTTCCTGGGTTCACCGTCGATGAGCTTCGTGTCCGGGGCGCTCAGGACGACGCCCGACAGGACCTGGTTCGAGTCGGCCGGCGGCGGAAGGCTGGCGCTGACCGGCAAGGCGGCGCCGGCGGACGGCGCCGTCGAGGCCGGCATCCGGCCCGAGCATTTCATCATCGGCGAGGCCGCCGACGCCATGGCGCTGAAGGTCGATGTCGTCGAGCCGACCGGCTCCGAGACCCATGTCTATGGCGCCATCGGCACTGATACGGTGCGCGCCGTGTTCCGCGACAGGGTGCCGGTCAGGCCGGGCGACCGGCTGCCGGTCTCGGTCGCTCCGGGCAACATCCATCTGTTCGACAAGGCGACGGGCCTGCCGCTGTGAAGATGACGACGGGACCACAAGCATGAAGACGCCGGCCGACATCATCACGCGGCTGCAGTTGATGTCGCAGGACGGCACCAAATCGGATCGCCGGCTGGCCGGTCTCGTTCTCTCCGATCTCGACTTCGCCTCCAAGGCGGCGATCTCGGAAATTGCCGCGCGCGTCGGCGTCAGCGAGCCGACGGTCACCCGTTTCTGCCGCAATCTCGGCTGCGAGGGCCTGCGCGATTTCAAATTCTACCTGGCGCAGGCGATCGCCATCGGCGGCCAGTATCTTTCGCCCGAGCCGCTGAGCCGCGATGCCCGCGAGCAGCGCATTGCCTCCGCCATCACCGAAGCGGCGGTTACGGCCATCCAGCGGGCCAGCGAGAATCTCGACATGACGACTCTCGTCGACGTCGCTGCGCGCCTGGCGATTTCGGGCAATGTGCTGTGCATCGGTTCGGGCGGCATCTCCTCGATGATGGCGACCGAGATGCAGAACCGGCTGTTCCGGCTCGGCCTGCCGGTGCTGGCGCAGATCGACGGCCAGTTGCAGCGCATGTACGCCGCCGTCGCCACGCCGGAAACCACGGTGGTTGCCTTTTCGGTTTCCGGCTATGCGCGCTCGGTCATCGAGGCAGTGCAGGTCGCCCAGCAATATGGCGCCGCCACCGTTGCCATCACCGCTCCGGATTCGGCCCTGGCCAAGGTCGCCGATACCGTCATCCATCTGCAGCCGCTGGAAGACGGCAACATCTACAAGCCGACATCGTCACGCTATGCGCTGCTGGCGATCGTCGACATGATCGTGACATCGGTCGCCGAGACACGCGGCCCCAAGGTGCTGGAGAACCTGCGCCGCATCAAGCAGAGCGTGAACACGCTGAAGGTCGACGATCCGCGCCTGCCGCTCGGCGATTGAGCACTGCGCTCAAGCTGCCAATCCTCTCCTATGGGGAGATATCCGGCAGGACAGAAAGGGGCGCTGTCCGATACCGTTTTCGCGGATGCGGAACTGTCGGCTACCCGCTCACCCGGTTTACAGAACCAGCGGCGCCACGGTGGTGAGAATGAATTGCCTGAGAAAGAACAGGATCAGCAGCAGGATGATGGGCGAGATATCGATGCCGCCGAGGTCCGGCATGAAGCGGCGGATGGGCCTCAGCGCCGGCTCGGTCAACCGGTAGAGCATGTTGCCGATGCTGCCGACGAACTGGTTGCGCGAGTTGACGACATTGAAGGCATAGAGCCAGGAAAAGATCGCCGACGCGATGATGACCCACCAATAGAGGTCGAGCGCCATGACGATGGTCTGAATGAGGGCGAGCATGCCGGTCTCCAATTGTTGCCGACATGTAGCCATTGCACGTCAAACCGGCAAGAGCCGCCGGCCGGGACGTGCGGACGGCAACGGATTCGGCAAAACCTCGCCTTGACACGAAACGGCGGCGCCCGATAAATGCGCCATCCGCTGGATGGGGCTGTAGCTCAGCTGGGAGAGCGCGTCGTTCGCAATGACGAGGTCAGGGGTTCGATCCCCCTCAGCTCCACCAGCGGATTATTTTCCCAAGCCCCTAGGTTGCGTTTTCAAGCTATAAAATGCAATCTGCAAGGCTAGGCCAAAGCGTCCCTGATGACGCCCAACGCACGAAATTGTGCACACTTTTCAATGCGAACCGGTTGTCAATTGGACTTATGGCGATGGTCGCCGTCGGATTGGTGCTATTTTTTTTGGAAGCTGCCCCATTAGACTGGCGTTATCAAATCAGTTTTTTCTGTGCGTTGTGACAATGCGTTTCGGCGGGGGCGACCGAAAGCGCTATATGGATTTCAAGTCGAAATGAAGAAGTCGCCTGCGAAAGCAATGCCGTGTCCATTCGCGAGAACCTCGCTGCAAATCTCAGACGGCTCTGCAAGGACCATGCCTCGGTTAGCGCGGTCTGCCGCGAATTAGGCATCAACCGCACCCAGTTCGAACGTTACCTGCAGGGGCAGACTGTTCCGAACAAGGCGACCGCCAAGCTGATCTGCGATTATTTCCGCATCGACGAAGCCGAATTATACAGGGATCCCGGCACGCCCGAGGCCACCGTTCCCGGCCTGCCGCCGATTTCCGAAAGCCTGTTCAGCCAGATGATCCGTCCTCCGGCCCCATCGATCGCTGGCGGCACCTATTTCACATACTTTTCCATTCCGGCGCGCTCCGACCTGTTGATGCGGTCGGTGACCTTCGTGCGCCGCGAGGCCGAACTGGTTACCTTCCGCAGGGTCACCGGCTGGTCCGAGCGCCGCGGCTCGACATGGGCGCGGGCGCGCGGCAACCACTATGGCGTGGCGATCTCGCGTCTCAACTGGATCTATTTCAGCGGCGTCAACCGCCGCCAGACCGGTGAACCATCGCTGATCTCGGTGCAATGGGCTCCGATCTCCGAACCGGTGTTGACCGGCAAGGCCATGCTTCTGACCGAGGCCGGCCCTGCTTTCGTATCGGTCATCATGCGCCAGGATGTATCGAACATCCGGTCGAGGCACGCGATCCGCATGGCCCATGTCGTCAGGCTCGACGATCCGGGCATCGATCAGCTCGTCGTCAGCCTCGCCCGGGACGGACTGGGCTGACCTTTATCGCCCAAAATTGATCTCGGTTTCGGAGAACGGCATGTGCGCGGCAAGAAGCTGAAGCACGTCGCCTGAAATCCGCTTCGCCGCGCCACCCGCAGTCGCTATCTTACGCTAAATAAGAACAAGAATATCCCAAAAGAGCGTATGATAGCGATTGCCTACTCCATATCCGAGTAAAATCGATTTTTTAGACTTTCTCATGAAGAAAGATATTTTAGATCACATTCGCTTTACTATGATTTTAACAAACCATTAACTCTTTCGACCTTACCTTTCACTCGCGGATCCCGCTGTGGGGATCTTTCAACAGATCCCATTGGGGGGTCAGGAAAGGGACGAAAAATGGCCAAGAAAGTGAGCAATGCCCCGAAGCTGACGGTTGCCGCCGGAACGCAGACCGTCTTCTTCTCGCAGGGCATGCACTACAACAAGCGCTGAAGCCGTTCGGCGCCGATGGGCTGGGCCCATCGGCGCCTCGCTTCCACACAACGGCATTCAGCAACATGAAAATGCGCTCGTCAAAAACGCTTGTCTTCTATCCCGGGACCAACAAGGTCACGGCCTGCAACTTCCTGACCAGAAGTGTTTTCGAGTGCAGCCCCGAGGTCGTTGGGCTTCTTGCCTCCTGGGACGAATGGGCCTCGACGGCGGAGATCGCCCGCGCCCATGGATGGTCGAAGGCCGACCTGAATGCTGTCGTGCCGCAACTGCTTGATTTTTCCGCCCTCATCACTGCCGGTTCACCGCTCGCCGAGCAGGAGACGCAGTTCTCCGGCCAGTGGAACTGGGGGATCCCGACCGCGCTGATGCATTTCTGCGTCCAGGACAGCGAGTTCATGACCACCGAGCAGGCGGAGGCGCGGCAGGTCGAACGCGCCGGCCATGTCGCCCAGCCTGACTTGCTGCTGAAGAACGCCACGGGCGCCATTCGGCTGCCCAATGCGCTGGATGGAGAATGAACTTCTGGCCCTGATGGCCCGTCGCCGCACCAACCGCACCGCGGCCGTGCCCACCATTACCGCGCGGCAGCTCTCCGATTGCCTGTTCGCGGGCATGGGCATTACCGGCGAGACCAGCAACTGCGTCGGCGCCCTGCCGCTGGGCATGACCCCTTCGGGCGGCGCACGAAATCCTTATGAGGCCTATGTGGTCGCGCTCGGCGTCGATGGCCTGGAACCCGGCGTCTATCACTATTCGGCAGCCGACCACGATCTCGGCAGGATTTCCGCCAACCACCTGCCGAAGATATCGGATCTGGTCGGCGGACAGGACTGGGCGGATGCCATGCCATGCCTGGTTCTACTTTGCGCCAGGCTCGACCGCACCATGTGGAAATACGACGACGCCAACGCCTACCGCGTTGTCCTGATCGAAGCCGGCCATATCGGCCAGAACATGATGCTGGCGGCGACCAGGCACGGCCTGTCGGCCTGCCCGACGGCCGCGCTCAGCCATACCGCCATCAAGCGACTGCTCGGCCTCGACCGCCTGACCGATGCGCCGATCTATGCATTGACTCTCTCGACGCCCGAACCAGGTCCGCATCCGGCGGGTCAGTCAATCAATTAGCCGCCTTAGTATTTCCGGTTGGCCAGTACGCGTTCCCTGAGTTCCATCCAATGACAGGAGCAGCAAATGGCAAATCAGTCCTTACGTCAGTCGGAGATCGACAGCCTTCAATACATTGCGTCGATGACCAATGAGCTGGTGCAGATGGCTGAAGCCAGCCGTTTTCCCATGATCTCGTATCTGCTGGGCATGGCCTATGCCGAGGCCTTCGATGTCCTGCGCGGCGCACGGCCGGCCAGGCACATCCAGCTCAGCGGCAATCCCCTGCATTCCAAGATGCCCGGGAAGGACAGCCACGTTCAGCCAAGGCGGGCGTGACACGATGCAAACGCCAGCCCTGTGCACGCCGGCAGGCTCGCAGCCGAACCGGTGGGAGACGCTCTGCGCGCTGCAAAGCCTGCTGCCGCTCCTGAAAAAAACCGCCGGCGAACTGGGCCGCGATGACATCGTCTACTGGTTCGAGCAGGCGGAAGCTGAGGCCGCCAACATCATCAGGGGACGGCCATCCGACAGCACTGCCATTCCCGCCTTGATCGTCCACAGCCCACGAACTGACATCCACGCGTAGAAATCCAAGGGGGACCCGCCAATGAACATGATCGCAACGATCAGGAGCGCCGATGCCGCCGACAGCATTTTCGGCCAGTTGCACGCGCTCATCGCCGGCCGACCGGCTTCGCCGCACGCCGCGCGCATGGAGACCCGGCAGCTGGTTTCCATGGCAATGGCCGATAGCTGGCAGCCCGACAGCCTCTGGGGCGCGGCGGACGCCTTTCATGCCCATTTCGACTTCATGATGCAGACCATCGAGCTCAACGGCGTCAGCGATCCGAACCTCCCGGCCCTGCGCACCAAATGCCGGTTCTACCTGGATCAGGTCGAGGCACTGTGCCGGTCGATGAGCTGAGCGCTCTATACTGTTGACCTGGTGCTGTTCCTGTCGGGAAGAATTGCTCTAATCCCGCAAACTGAACACGAACGGCGCGGTACGGCTGACGCGAGAACCGAGTTCCGGCGGCGGCGCCGGCACCGTGGCGCCCTGCAGCACCGCGAGCGCGGCGCGGTCGAGCTCGGCATCGCCGGACGAACGGGCAACCCGGGCCGACAGGACCTGTCCGGATGAGTCCACGGTAAAGGTCACGCTGACATTGCCTTGCACACGCCTGGATTTCGCCGCGCTCGGATAGCGCTTGTGGCGATTGATCCATGCCGTCAGACGCGACTCCCATCTGGCGGGGCTGACCCCGAAGAATCCGGCGGAGGATTTCGGAGCGGCCGCTTTCGCCGCCGGCTTTGTTTCCGCGCTCGCGGTGGCAACCGTCTTTGCCGGCTCGGCCTTTTCTTTCTTCGGGCGCGGCTTGGGCTTTTCGACCGACTTCTTGGCCTTGGCTTCCACCGGCTTCTTTTCCTTGGGCTGCTCGACAGGCTTCGGTTGCGGCAGCGGGACGACAACCTCCGGCGCGACAGCCTCGACGACGTCGGGAACGACCTCCTCCAGCGGTGGCTGATCCATCGGCTCGGCCTCGGCCGTCTGGGTCGGTTCCGTCTCGTCGGGAGGCACCGTTTCCGACTGCTCCGTGTTCGGCTCGGCCTGGGTCGTCACTTTCTCGGGTTCGGCTTCCGTGACCTTCTCGGTCTCCTCGACCGGTTCGGTCTGGTCGGGCATCGCCTCTTCCAGCATCGCGGCCTGTTCCGGCACGGCCGGCGTCACCACCATCGGCGCCATTTCGATCACCGGGGCCGGCGGCGGGCCGCCATCCATCTCGACCGGACTGAAGCTCTGCACCGCGTAGGCGACCGCGACATGGGCGCCGAGCACCAGGGCGGCCGCACCGGCCCACAGACCGAGATCACGCACGCCGAGGCGCGACAGTTCCACCGTGGGCGAGGCGGCCGATTGCCGGGTCATGGGACGACGGGCCCGCTTGGCGCCGGCGCGGCGGTATCGGCCGGCTGCGCGGTCTCCAGCCCAACCAGCGCGATCTTCAGATAGCCCGCGCCGCGCAGCAGGTTCATCGCTTCCATCAGGTCGCCATAGGCGACCGCCTTGTCGGCCCGCAGGAAGATGCGCGTCTGCTTGTCGCCCTTGGTCCGGCTGTCCAGCAGCGCCGCAAAAGCCGGGCGCGGCACGGTGTCGTTGCCGATGGCCAGGGTGAGATCTTCCTTCAATGTCAGAAACAGCGGCGTCTCCGGCCGTGGCGCCGGCGTCGCCGTCGAGCCCGGCAGATCGACATTGACGTCGACCGTCGCCAGCGGCGCCGCGACCATGAAGATGATCAGCAGCACCAGGATGACGTCGATGAACGGCGTCACATTGATCTCGTGGCTCTCCTCGAGATCGTCGTCCATGGTCTGGCGGATTCTGCTGCCCATGGCTTCACTCCGCCGCCAGCGCCGTCGCCGGCGGGACCGACCGGAAATCGAGGTCGCGGCTCACCAGCCGTTCGACACCCGCCGAGGCATCGGCGAGGATCTGCCGGTAGCCGGCTATCGAGCGCGCGAAGACGTTGTAGATGACGACAGCCGGAATTGCCGCGACGAGCCCCATCGCAGTGGCCAGCAGCGCCTCGGCGATGCCGGGGGCGACCACTGCAAGATTGGTGGTCTGCGCCTGCGAAATGCCGATGAACGCATTCATGATGCCCCAGACGGTGCCGAACAGGCCGACGAAAGGCGCGGTCGAACCGATCGTGGCCAATACGCCCGTGCCGCGCGACATGCGCCGTGCCGCGGCCGCCTCGATGCGCGACAGGCGCGAGGAAACCCTTTCCTTCAGCCCGTCGCCGCCGGCATGGTCGAGCGCGCCTGCCGAAAGCGCGGCTTCTTCCTCCGCCGCGCGCACCAGCAGCGCCCCCGGCCCTCCGCTGCGGTCGAGAGCACGGCTGGCCTGCTTCAGCGTGGCGGCATCGCCAATGGCGCGAACCGCCCGGCCGATGCGCAGCTTGCCGCCGAAAATCTCCAGCGATTTGGCCAGCCATATCGTCCAGGTGACGAGCGACGCGAAGGCAAGGCCGATCATCACCGCCTTCACGATGATGTCGGCCGCCATGAACATGCCCCATGGCGACAGATCGTGCGGCAGGGTCAGCTCCGCCGGCCCCGAGGGCGCGGCCGTCGACGGGCCGGCGGGCTGTGCAGGCGCCATCGTGGCAGGCTCTGTTGCGGCCGGTGTCGCAGGTTCCGGCATGGCGGGCGCCGTCACTGCTGGACTGGCGGGTGTCGGGACGACAGGTGCCTCGACGGTCGGCGCCGGCACTGCAGGAGCGGGCTGCGCCGGCGCGGACACCGCGGGAGCCCCGGCAGCCGGCTCGGCACCTGCCGGTTGCTCCTGCGCCATGGCGCTGCCAGCCGAAAGGAACACCGATGCGACCAATGCCGCCAACAAACCATTTCTCGACAAGAGCGTCTTCCTTGTTATCACCGCGGCCGGATATTCCTGCTGCCAGCCGCGTATCTGGTTATCACTGCACATAGCCAACGGGTTGACCAGTGACGGGGTGCGCGAACACACCCATCTCCACGCCGAAGATAGTTTTGAGCACATCGGCGCGCATGATTTCGTCGGGAGTGCCGCGCGTCAGCAGGCTGCCATCCTTCAGGGCGATCAGTTCATCGCAATATCGCGCAGCCATATTGGGGTCGTGCAGCACCACGACGACGCAGAGATCGCGCTTGCGGCTGAGTTCCTTGACCAGCCCCAGCACTTCGACCTGATGTGCGATATCAAGCGCCGAGATCGGCTCGTCGAGCAGCATGACGCCGGCATGCTGCGCCACCAGCATGGCGAGCCAGGCGCGCTGCCGCTCTCCGCCCGACAATTCGTCCACCAGCCGGTCGGCGAAGGCTTCCATATCGGTCAGCAAGAGCGCCTCCTCGACATGCCGTTTGTCCTCGGCGCCGAAGCGCCCGAGCGCGCCGTGCCAGGGATAGCGGCCGAGCGTCGCCAGCTCACGCACGGTGAGGCCGGTCGCCGCCGGCGTGGTCTGCGGCAGATAGGCGAGCGCGCGAGCGAGTTCGCGCGCACCCCATTGCGGCAGAGGTCTTCTGGCAAAAGTGATGGCGCCTGAGCTTGCCGGCTGCTGGCGGGCCAGCAGCTTGATCAGCGTCGACTTGCCCGAACCATTGTGGCCGATAAGCCCGTAGACGCGCGAACGCTGCAATTCGAGGGAAACCGGACCGAGCAGCGTCCGCTCACCAACGGCAAAGCGCACCGCATCGATCTGAAAGGCGGTCTGGGTGTCGGCGTCAGCCTCAGCCACGGTCATGGCTACTCTCCGTTCGGCCCGAGCGCCGACTGTCTTGTGGCATTGGCGGGCCAATGCCGGTTGACTATGAAACCTGACCTTACTAGTCAACATTGAAGATGAGGTTTTGAGTCAACAAAGATATCGTAACAGGCGTGTGGGCCCTGTAGATCCCACGCAAAGCTGGGACTGAAACCGGACTCTGGCATATTGCCGCTCGTAGGCTCCGGACGTAAGGACGGCGCGAGGACGGGCTGTGCCTTGCCAATTCGCTCACCGATCAAGACAGCATGCGGTTCAACTCGATGATCAGACGTTTCATGGCCTATTACGCACCCTGGAAGGGGCTGTTCATCCTAGATTTCTCCTGCGCGGTGCTCGCCGGCCTGCTCGAACTGGGCTTTCCGATGGCGGTGCGCAGCTTCGTCGACCAGCTTCTGCCGCAACAGGACTGGACGCTGATCATCATCGCCTCGGTTGGGCTTCTGCTGATCTACCTGCTCAACACCGCGCTGATGGCAGTCGTCACCTATTGGGGACACATGCTTGGCATCAACATCGAGACCGAGATGCGTCGCAAGAGTTTCGACCATCTGCAGAAACTCTCCTTCCGCTTCTACGATAACCACAAGACCGGCCACCTGGTCGGCCGCGTCACCAAGGATCTCGAGGAGATCGGCGAGATCGCCCATCACGGCCCCGAGGACCTGTTCATCGCCATCATGACCTTCGCCGGCGCCTTCGTGCTGATGTTCGCCGTCAACATGCATCTGGCGCTGATCACCGCGGTGATCGTTCCTGTGATTGCCTGGGTGACGATGCGCTATGGCGACCGCATGGAGCGCAACTGGCAGGCGCTCTACAGTCGCGTCGGCGATTTCAATGTCCGCATCGAGGAGAATGTCGGCGGCATGCGCGTCGTCCAGGCCTTCGCCAATGAAGAGCATGAACGCAAGCTGTTCGCGCATGACAACCAGCGCTACCGCCAGACCAAGCTCGACGCCTACCGCATCATGTCGGCCTCGAACTCGCTGAACTACATGGGCATCCGGCTGATCCAGCTCGTGGTCATGATCGCCGGTAGCTATCTCGTTATATCGGGGAGCCTCAGCAATGGCGGCTTCGTCGGCTTCCTGCTCCTTGTCGGTGTGTTCGTGCGGCCCATCGAGAAGATCAATTCGGTGATCGAGACCTATCCCAAGGGCATAGCCGGCTTCCGCCGCTACACCGAACTGCTCGACACCGAGCCGGACATTGCCGACCGCCCGGGCGCCGTGACCGTCAGCGGCCTCAAGGGCGACATCGAATACCGCAATGTCTGCTTCGGCTATGGCGACGGCAAGCCGGTGTTGAAGAACGTCGACCTGAAGATCCATGCCGGCGAGACGATCGCCTTCGTCGGCCCGTCCGGCGCCGGCAAGACCACCATCTGCTCGCTGCTGCCGCGTTTCTACGAGGTCGGCGCCGGCCGGATCAGCATCGACGGCACCGATATAAGGGACATGACGCTGGCCTCGCTGCGTAGCCAGATCGGCATCGTCCAGCAGGACGTGTTTCTGTTCGGCGGCTCGATTCGCGAGAACATCGCCTATGGCCGGCTCGGCGCCTCGGACGAGGCGATCGCCGATGCCGCGCGGCGGGCGCAGCTCGACGGCATGATCTCAGCCCTGCCGGCCGGCTACGACACCATCATCGGCGAGCGCGGTGTTAAGCTGTCGGGCGGCCAGAAGCAGCGGCTGGCGATCGCCCGCATGTTCCTGAAAAATCCGCCGATCCTGATCCTCGACGAGGCAACCTCTGCGTTGGACACGCAGACCGAGCGTGAAATCCAGAAGGCGCTGGCCGAACTGGCGCAAGGCCGTACCACGCTGGTCATCGCGCACCGGCTGGCGACGATCCGTGGTGCTGACCGCATCGTCGTCGTCTCGGAGTCCGGCATCGTCGAGCAAGGCTCGCACCAGGAACTGATCCATGCCGACGGCGTCTATCGGCGCCTGCATGACGCCCAGCATCTGGTGTCGGCGCATTGAACGATTATGGTCTGTCGAAACAGGGAACCACCGATGATCAAGGCAACACCTTTCGACTACCCCTATGACGGCAGGCTGGTGGCGCAGAACACGGCGCTGGTCGTCATCGACCTGCAACAGGATTTCCTGTCGACATCAGGCTATTTCGCCAGGAAGGGATATGATCCCTCGCCGCTGCGGGCGATCCTTCCCACCGTCAACCGGCTGATATCCGCCGCCCGCAAGGCCGGCGTCACCATCATTCACACAAGGCAGGGCTACCGCGCCGACATGGCCGACATGACGCCTTACGAGACGTGGCGCCGCAAGCGCGCCGGCCTCGACGGCACCGATGTCCTGCTGCGTTCGGGGGCAGGCTTCCAGATTGTTCCGGAGATCGATGTGGCGCCGACCGACATCATCGTCGACAAAACCTGCAACAGCGCCTTCACCTATACGGATTTCGAGCAGGTGCTGCGCGCGCGGGGCATCACCCACCTGATGTTTTCGGGCTGCACGACCGATGTCTGCGTCCACACCACGCTGCGCGAAGCCTGCGACCGCAATTTTCAGTGCCTGACCATCTCGGACGCCTGCGCCAGCGGCGACAGATACGCACACGAGGCCGCTTTGCACATGGTGACGGTTGAGGATGGCGTCTTCGGCGTCCTGGCCGACTCGAGCGCCGTTATCGAGGGCCTGTCGCGGCTCGGCGACAGACCTTGAACCCTGCGAACTGAAGCGACTTCAGCCCGGGGCGCGTGTCTCCGGCCCTAGGCGCGGCGCAAAGGCTCCCGGCTGGAAAACGTCGCCCTCGCGGCGCGTCAGCGAGTTGCGCAATATGGCGAGCGTTTCGCGCCCCGCGGTCGCGATTTCACGCGGCGTGTCGACGCCGACGATCATGAATTCATCGATCCCGAGCCCGGCATAGGCGAGCAGCGACAGGGCCACCTGGGCCGGCGGCCCGGACAGGTCGACAGCCCTGTGGTCGGCAACCGAGCCGCCTTGATGGATACGAACCGGCAGCGCGAAGCGCAGCTTGCCGGCGCGGCCATGTTCGGCGGCTGCGCCGCGCGCCCGCTCCATCAGTTGCCTGACCTCGTCGATAGAGCCCGGTGCCAGTTCGAAGACATCGGCGTGCCTTCCGGCCACCTTCAGCGCCGTTCCGGACTGTCCGCCCATGCGGATGACGAGATCGGCGCCATGCGGACCCTTGCGCTCGATATAGCCGCCCTTGATGCTGTAGAACGCGCCTTCATGGTCGAAGGGCCGGTCGTTCGACCACAGTCGCTTCAGGAGCACCAGATATTCGTCGATGCGCTGCCAGATCACGCCATGCCCGACAGGCCGCGTCTCGGCATCGTCGTCGTTCAGCGGTTCGCTGATCATGCGAAGCGAGAGCCGCCCGCCGCTCTCCCGGTCGATCGATGCCAGCTGGCGGGCCGCCACCGTTGGCTCGATCACGCCTGCCCAGTGAGTCAGTACGACTTCCAGCGAAGCGGTGCGGTTGAGCACCTGGGCGGCAAGATCCATGTTGGTCAAAAGCCCGGCTGAATCGTCAACGACGATCTTCTGAAAACCGCCATCCTCGATCAGCCCGAGCTTGGTCGCCGTCTCTGCGAAGTCATAGAAGAAGGGAACGACGGCAGAAGCCGGATGGGTCTTTCCAGGGACATGCGTGAACGCGATCGGCATTGCCATCTCCTCCATTTCTGGACTCACGGATGCGGTGATCACCGGCCGCGCGAAAACGCGCCGGTATTCCGGTTCATCAAACTGCGAATGCATGAAAGTGGCGGGCCGCTAGTCCCGAGCGGTCAAGCGATCAGGGGATCAGCCCCAGGACGACGGCCCCGGTGAACACGAACGCAAGGGCGAAAACCAGATAGGCGAAAGAACCGGCATAGGCCGGGCGAAAGGTCCGGGCATTGGCCAGCCTCTGGCCGCTGCTGTCAGTCTGAGCGTTCTGGATGTAGGACATATCGACCTCCGTCTCACCGGTTAATCTATAAAACTTGTAGACTTTGTCGATTGCTATTTTTCGCCTATTGGCAGAAAAATTTTCTCATCATCCGCGGTGGATTGGTTTCGGATTGCTGAGAACCTCTACCGGGCGATTGGCCAGGCCATGGAGCCGGCAGCGTTCAGAATGGCCCTACGGCCTGTCCCCCCTGCCCCTACGAGAAGGATTGGCCGTTCGGCGCGGTCGCGATAGCATCACCCTGAGAAATCGACATCAAACCATCGGATAGGGGAACGACAATGGGGACAAGACTGGCCGGCAAGGTCGCCATCATCTCGGGTGGTGCAACGGGGATGGGCGGCGCGGCCTCGGAACTGTTCGCGGCCGAGGGCGCGAAAGTGGCAATCATCGACCGCAACGGCGACGCAGCTGCCGCCACCGCGGCCGCGATCCGCGCGCGCGGACACGTCGCCGAGCATTTCGTCGCCGACGTCTCCGACGAGGCCCAGGTCGAGGCGGCGGCGAAGGCCGCGACCGAAAAACTCGGCCCGGTCACCGTGCTGTTCAACCATGCCGGCACGATCGTCATAAAGCCCTTCCTGGAGACGACCCTGCAGGAATGGGACTGGCTGCATGCCGTCAATGTCCGCTCGATGTTCCTGATGACGCGCGCGGTGCTGCCGGGCATGATAGCCGCCGGCGGCGGTTCGATCGTCTGCACCTCGTCGATCTCGGCGGTGGCGGCAACACCGAACGAAGTTCTCTACGACACCACCAAGGGCGCCTGCCATATGTTCGCGCGCGCCATCGCCGTCGAGTTCCGTGACCGCAACATCCGCTGCAACGCCGTCTGCCCCGGCTTCATCAGGACGCCGCACGGCCTGCGCGAGGTCGCCGATCTGGGCAGGCTCGGCGTCGATGTCTCCGATGCCGCACTTGCCGCCCAGCAGGGCCGCATCGGCGAGCCGGAGGAGGTGGCCAAGGCCGCGCTCTATCTGGCCAGCGACGAGTCCAGCTTCGTCAACGGCGCGCATCTGTTCGTGGACAATGGTTTTACGGCGATGTGAGGCGTCGCAGAATCTGGTTCCTCGCCCCTGCCATCGGCGGGGGAGAGCGACTATCTGGGGTGTCAAGTTGCATTCGCGAACTCGGTTCTCGCGTCGCGTGCTTTTGCGTTGAGGATGACGAGAAGCTTTCTGGCGAGAGCGACGCGGATAAGCATTTTGTGTTTTCCCGCCTGCTGCAACCGTTGAGC
>NZ_JAFKIC010000263.1 GCF_017306585.1 Mesorhizobium sp.
TACTGGAGCGCGGTCATCAACGGGATCTGCGCGGTGCCGGTCATGGTTGTGATGATGCTGATCGCGGCACGCGGCGACATCATGGGCGAGTTCACCGTGACGGGATGGTTGCGAACCCTTGGTTGGCTATCAACGATCGCGATGGCGCTTTCCGTTGTGGGCCTGGCTGTACAGTGGATCATGTAGCCGCATTCTGGCCTCCCAGAGCAATCCAGCCGATGCTTGGAACGGTTTGCTCATCTGCTGGTTAGGAACTTATCCCAACCACAGGAGGTTCGCATGCCCCGCGGCGACAAATCGAAATATACCGACAAGCAAGAACGCAAGGCAGACCATATTGCCGAAGGCTATGAGAAGCGTGGCGTCTCGGAAAAGGAAGCAGAGCGCAGAGCCTGGGCGACCGTCAACAAGGATGATGGCGGTGGCAAGAAGGAAGGCGGATCGGGACGCGGAAAGCATACCGGTCACCCAGCTGCCCACAAGGGCGGCGAGAAAGGGGGCACGGCCTCCGCGAACCGTTCAGCCGCTGCCCGCTCGGCCTCCGCGAAGAAGGCCGCCAGGACCCGTGCAAGCCATCACGGTTCTCATTGAGCAACTGGCTCTAGAAGCACAGAGGACGGCGTGCCCCTGCTCAGCAGCCCGTCAACGCCGCCCTTGGTGCCTTCAGGAAGGATATTTCAGATGGCGACGACACCCTCAAAAGATCACCGCATCTCCGACAAAGAGGCCGTTCGCATTGCGGAACAGACCGATGTCTCCCCGCAACAGGCCAAAGACCTCGTAAAAGAACACGGCAAGGAGAAAGGGAAAGAAGAGGCCCGAAAGTCGAAGGACGAGAGTTAGGGGCGGCACGGGTCACGCCGAAACTATGAGGCCCTGGCCCTCTTTCGGAATGCCTTGACGCCCTTTTTCAGGCGAGCGGCTGCGGCTTGCGCGGTCTTCCAACCCTTGAGCTTCACTTTCTTCTCAGTCCCCAGCACCGAGGACAGGAAGAATTGTTCGAGTTCTGCGCGTAACTCCTTGGGAACGCTCCTCGCAACCGGCTCATCAGGAGAATCCTCCTTATGCGGCGAAAAAATATAGCGATCATTCCTGAATTCCGGTCCGCCCTTGTCCTTCTGGACAATCCGCACCGCGCCCAGCAGGTGACATTTCACGACGACCCCAGGAGCGGTGGCGGCCTGATGGATGATCATGCCGTCGAGCGGATCGCCATCGTCGCCAAGCGTCGAAGGGATAAAACCCCAGTCGTAGGGGTAGGTGTTACCGATCGGCAGCGGCCTGGAATACTCGAACACCTGCGTCTTCGGCTCATAGGCAAGCTTTACGGCCGCTCCGCGCGGTGTCTCGACCACAACCCTGAACAGGTCTTTAGACGTTGCAGGAAGAGTAAGCAGGCTTGGCATTTCAGCTTTTCCGTTTCGAGATGGTGCCCTCGGAAAACTGGATTTGCGGACTATTGTTCCGGATATTACCGAGGAGCTGAGCATTGGCCGTGACGCCCCGCACTTTGAAAGGCTTTGGCTACATCGTTTCGACCGTCAGTGTCCTTCTTCTGGCGGCCGTCAGTTGGGAAAGTGCAAAGCAAGACCTTGTGCTCGCCCTTTGCCTTTATGCCGGCGCGGCGACATCGATCATCGGCATGTGCTGCAGGTGGGCTTCCTACGCCATCGAGGAAAAGCATAAAAGGCACGATCCAAGCAAAGGGCTGGAGTTGCGTGCATCGTTGGCGATACCCACCTCGAAGGCGAAAGTGCCTCCCGAACTCCCAACGCCGGTTAGAGTTCCCTTGGCGCGGAAAGATAAATGACTCGTCACTCACCGATACGAGCGTATATTAACTGCGTCGTCTGCAACTGCCACTGGCCAGCAGACGCTTGGGAGCGACCATCGGTGCTTTCGCCCAAACAGGGAGAGCACGATGTCAAGAGCTTCTGACCCGCACGTTCCTACGATTTCGAAACAATACTGAGCGTCGTGTCTGATCTGGCTCGCGCCAATCCGGACAAGTCGGTCGAACTGACGGTTCGAGAAGTTTTCCAGGATCTCTGTGGCGACAAGGATTGTCCGGTCGATTTTGTGACAGCGCTGACAGTCGCGGCCAGCTTGCGCGGCAAACCGGAGGCCGATTATTATGCACGCAAGTTCGGCATCAGCCGCGACGAGGCCGAGCGGATGATGCGCGAAGCCCCCCGCAAAATCGGCTCGTAGCGGGGATCCTAGGCCCCACGGGCGCGCAAATGCCCGAAGACGGCAGGGTGAGCCGATAGTCCCTGCCCTCGCCGGTTCGCCAAGCTCGAATGCTTGTCGCGCCGTTGGATAAGATTGTTGCGGCGCCCGCCTCCCATTTGGGAGAGGCGACGCCAACTCGAAAGCCGTATCATGGCATCCTTCGCCGGCACGCATGCCCGCTTCAGTGCATTCCCGTTGCGGCCGTTCGAGCATGAGGTCCAGATGCATTGGAGATGCGGTTTTTGCAGCCCGACGCCGACGCGCCGGACTTTTCTCGCCGTCCTCGGGCTAGGCGCCGTCTGTGCGTCGACCAGGTTCGCCTGCGCCGAGGCCGGGCCGCCACCTGACCTCGCACGCGAATTGAACCGGCGCCCCCGTATTGCAAACGCTATCACTTGGTTTGCGGCCGCCGCAGCCAATCAGCTCGCCTACGCGCAATGGCCCGCCGCCTGGAAGCAGGAACTGAAACAGTTCTTCGATCTGCTATGGGCGGGACAGCCGCTCAACCTGACCGATCCTCCTCCCAATCAGAGCGCCCCGCCGGCAAACTCGACTCTCTTGAGCGCGGACGATGCGCGGCATCTGTTCCTGGCGCTTGTCGCGCAAAGTCTTGTCGTTGAAATCGGCCGGCGCGTACCCTGGTCGATCGAGCACGACAATGATGCGAGCTTCACAGCCCTCTTCTCACCGACGGAAATGCTGCTGTTCGACCGTGGCACAGGCTTCTACCGGGTGAACTGGTCGGGCATCGCGGCGCCCCCGGATGTCGCGTATCATTTCCTGCGCACGCAAGCGCTCATCGGGCCAACCCGCCGGGCGACGATCGAAAAGCTGCTTCACTGGTGCACAGCGCGGCTCGTGCATTTCACCGGCAACACATCGAATGCGAACCTGGAGCAGCAATAGCAGTATTACGGCCAGCCGCCAATGTCGCGCATCATTTCAGGTACCGTCGCCGCCGGACGCAACCAGCCGCTTCATCATATTACCGAGGGTTGCTGGGGAACGACAGCCTTTCTCACCGCCATGCTGCGGACCGTGAACATTCCCGTGGCCAGGGAGGTGGTCTATGAGAATCCGAAATCCAGGAAAATCTCGCACGCAACGCCGCATTTCCTCAGCGAAGACCTTTATCTAAGCCATGGCGACGATCCCTACAGCCTGTTGGTGCGCCTCAGGCCGTCGCTCACGGCCAGCCAGTTGCTGATCGACCGGCAGTTGTTCAGGCAATGGTTCGAGAGCGGTGACCCGGCCAACAATGTCGGACGACAACCTTTCGAACTGGCGCTGGCCGATCCGCCGATCAGCCTGTTGAAGGACTATGTCGACGATAGTGCCGGCGGTGCCATGAAGACCGGAAAAGTCTGGCAGGCCTATAGCCGCTACTATTCCGCGGCGGAGCTGGAGAAGACCGGGCTTTGGTCCCGGCTGGAGCAGAAGACGGCGACCCTCGGCGGGGCCGAGGCCGTCAAGAAGGAATACAAGGCCGCGTTCGACGCCCTTCAGAAAAGCCTTTCCGAGCCTTAGCTGCCCGCCGAAGGCGAACGGGGTAGCCTCAGGCACTCAAACGGAAACGGGTGACATCGATCGCCGCGTTCATCAGCGTCTGCGTGTAGGGCGCCTGCGGATTGCTGAAGATCGCCTCGGTCGGGCCCTCCTCGACGATCTTGCCCTGCTTCATGACGATGATGTAGTCGGCCATGGCGCGCACGACGGCAAGGTCGTGGCTGATGAAGAGATAGGACAGTTCGTGGTCGGCCTGCAGCTTGCGCAAAAGCTCGACGATCTGTTTCTGCACCGAGCGATCGAGCGCCGAGGTCGGCTCGTCCAGCACCACCATTTTGGGTTTCAGGATCATGGCCCGCGCAATGGCGATGCGCTGCCGCTGGCCGCCCGAGAATTCATGCGGATAGCGGTTGCGCGCGTTCGGGTCGAGGCCGACTTCGCGTAGGGCCTGGACCGCGCGCTGGTCGCGCTGCTTGCCGGAGAGGTTAGGTTCGTGAACCAGAAGCCCCTCGGTGATGACCTGGCCAACCGTCATGCGTGGCGACAGCGAGCCGAACGGGTCCTGGAAGACAAGCTGCATCTGGCGCCGCAGCGGTCGCATCGTCTGCCGGTCGGCAGTGGAAATGTCGCGGTCGCCGAAACGGATGAGCCCGTCACTCGGCAGCAGCCGCAGCAGGGCGCGACCGAGCGTCGACTTGCCGGAGCCGGATTCGCCGACAATGCCGATGGTCTGGTTGCGCTGGAGCCTGATCGAGATGTGGTCGACGGCCCGCAGCATCAGCGCTTCGCCCGCCAGAAAACCACCACCGATCTTGAACGTGACTTCGACATCCTTGCCCTCGAGCACCACGGGCGCGTTGGCGGGCGGCGGCGCCTTGGTGCCCGTCGGTTCGGCCGCCAGCAGCATCCTGGTATAGGCGTGCTGGGGGTTGGCGAAGATCGCTTCCGCCTGACCTTCCTCGACAACCTCGCCCTGACGCATGACATAGACCCGGTCGGCGAAGCGACGGACGATGCCGAGGTCGTGAGTGATGAAGACGATCGCCATGCCGAGCTTGCGCTGCAATTCGGCAAGCAGCATCAGGATCTGCGCCTGGATGGTTACATCGAGCGCCGTCGTCGGCTCGTCGGCGATCAGTATGTCAGGATCGTTGGCGAGCGCCATGGCGATCATAACGCGCTGGCGCTGGCCGCCCGACATTTCATGCGGGTAGGATTTCATCCGCCGTTCCGGATCGGGAATATGAACCAGCCGCAGCAGCTTGAGCGCTTCCTCGCGTGCTTCGGCGGCATTGAGGCCGCGATGCCTGCGGATCGGCTCGATGAGCTGGTTGCCGATCGAATAGAGCGGGTCGAGCGAGGTCATCGGCTCCTGGAAGATCATGCTGATCTTGCGGCCGCGGACCTTGTTCAGCTCGGATTTGCTCATCGTCAGAAGGTTGCGGCCGCGATAGTCGACATGGCCCGATGCCTCGCCGTTGCTGGCCAGCAGGCTCATCGCCGCCATCATCGTCTGGCTCTTGCCGGATCCGGACTCGCCGACCACGGCAACGGTTTCACCCGCATTGACATGGATGTTGATGCCCTTCACCGCCTCGACGGAGCCGTCGAGCGTGCGGAAGCGGACACGCAGGTCCTTGACGTCGAGGATCGTTTCGGGAGCAGCCATCTCAGCGGTCCTTCGGATCGAGCGCGTCGCGCAGGCCGTCGCCGACGAAGTTCAGGGCAAACAGCGTCGAGACGAGGAAGAAGGCAGGAAACAGGAGCAGCCAGTTGGCGGTGCCGATATTCTTGGCTCCGACGGAGATCAGCACGCCCCAGCTGGTCATCGGCTCCTGCACGCCGAGGCCGAGGAACGACAGGAAGCTCTCCAGGATGATGACCTGCGGCACCAGCAGCGTCATGTAGATCACCACGGGACCGAGCAGGTTGGGGATGACATGGCGCAGCAGGATGCCGCGCTGGCCGACTCCCATGGCCTCCGCCGCCTGGACATATTCCTGCCGGCGGATCGATAGCGCCTGGCCGCGCACGATGCGGGCCATGTCGAGCCATAGAACGGCGCCGACCGCCAGGAACATAAGCACGAAGTTGCGGCCGAAGAACACCACCAGCATGATGACGAAGAAGATGAAGGGCAAGGAATAGAGCACGTCGACGATGCGCATCATCACCTCGTCGACCTTGCCGCCGGCAAAGCCGGCCGCGGCCCCGTAGATCACGCCGATAACCACCGCCACCACGCCGGCAAGCAGCCCGATCGCCAGCGATATGCGCCCGGCCATCAGCGTTCTCGAGAGGAGATCGCGGCCGGTGTTGTCGGTGCCGAACAGGAAATACTGCTGCTTGACCGACGTGCTCATCGTCACTTCGAGGCCGTCGGGCGATTTGCTCTCGATCCTGGTGTCGTCGAAGGCGTCGGAACGGTCGAGGTAGCGGATGTTGCGATCATCGATCGGCTTGGTCGAAGTGACCGTGACCGTGACACGCGAGCCATCCTGCTTCCATTCCTTGATTTCGACCCGCATGCGCTTGATCGCGTCGTTGAGGGCGGTCTCGATCATATCGGGCTTGGGATAGGCCGAGAGGCTCGGCGGCGTGCGCACATAGTCGCCATAGATGGTCGTGTATTGATGCGGCACGAACCAGGGCCCGAACACGCTGATGACGGCGATGAAAGCCAGGTAATAGAGGCTGATCATGGCGGCGCGGTTGGCCTTCAGGCGCGCCCAGGCGTCGCCCCAGAGCGAGCGGCCGACAATGACGGGAGCCGTGGCTGCGATGTCAGTCATAGCGCACCCTCAATCATAGCGAACTCTGGGGTCGACGACCGCGTACATGACGTCGACGATCAGGTTGAAGACGATGGTGAAGATGGCGATCACCACCACGGTTCCCATCACCAGCGTGTAGTCGCGGTTGAGAGCCGCATCGACGAAATAGCGACCGACGCCGGGAATGGAGAAGATCGTCTCGACGATGACCGAACCGGTCAGCAGCGCCGCCGCTGCCGGCCCGGTAAACGAAACAATCGGAAGGACGGCGCCGCGCAGGGCATGCTTGACCACAACCGACCAGTCGGAGAGGCCGAGTGCACGCGCCGTGCGGATATGATGGGAGCGCAGGGATTCGATCATCGAGCCGCGCATCAGGCGGGCGACAATGGCGATCTGCGGCAGGGCAAGCGTCAGCACCGGGCCGACCTTGTTGATGAAGGCACCATCGCCCCAGCCGCCGATCGGCAGCAGCTTCCAGGTCAGCCCGAACAGAAGCTGGATCACCGGGGCGATAACGAAAGTCGGAATGGTGCTGCCGGCGGTCGCCAGCGCAATCACCGTATAGTCGCCAAGCCTGTTCTGGTTGAGCGCGGCAATGGTGCCGAGCACGCTGCCGAGCAGCAATGCCAGGATCAGCGCCGAGGCGCCGAGCTGGACCGAAATAGGAAGGCCCTTGGCGAAAAGTTCGGTGACGGTGAAGTCCGGCATGTTGTAGCTCGGCCCGAAATTGCCGCGCAGGAGATTGCCGAGATAGTGGACATATTGCAGCCAGAGCGGATCGTTGAGGCCAAACTGGGCTTCAAGGTTGGCCTTGATTTCCGGGCTGAGGCCACGCTCCTGGTTGAATGGGCCGCCTGGCGCTACGCGCATCAGGAAGAACGCCATCGTCACGATGACGAACAGCGTCGGGATGGCGGTCAAAAGCCGCCGGAATACATATCGCAGCATCGGTGCCCCGCTTGATCCGGAGCCCTCGAGTCCGATTGGACCGACATGCTCCAGCCTGCAAATCTTCGCACCGGATTTTCCGAAAATCGATTCCGCTTCCCGGGCCGATGCGACGGCAACCAACGCCGCCGCACCTCGAAAGGCACGGCGGCTTGGCCAGGGATCAGTCCTTGCTGACGAAGCGGGACGGGTGAACGTCCATCACATTGTCGACAAAGCCATGCAGCTTCGAGGACACGATGTCGTGATAGCTGTAGTAGAGAAGCGGGATCTGGCCGACATCGTCGACCAGGATGCGTTCGGCCTCGGCAAGGTCCTTCATGCGCTCCTCGGGCTTGCCGCCGGCTGCCGCCGCCTTGTCCATCGCAGCCTCATATGCCGGGCTGTTGTAGTTCGAGTAGTTGTTGCCGCTGGCCTTGCGAGAGATGCCGAGGAAGGTTTCCGGATCCTTGTAGTCGGCGATCCAGGCGGCGCGCGCCACGTCATAATTACCCTTCTGCTCAAGGAAGCCGTAATGCGTCTTGGTGTCGGTGTTGAGCAGGGTCACCTCGACGCCGAGCGGCTTCAGCTGTTCCTGGATCGCCACTGCCATGTTCTTGTGGTTTTCCGAGGTGTTGTAACGGATTTCCATCTTCAGCGGATGCTCGGGCGTATAGCCGAGTTTCTCCAGAACCTTCTTGGCGGCGTCCTCGCGATCGATCTGCGGCATATCGGCGAATTTGGCCATTGCCGGTGTGTAGCCCTCGATGCCCGGAGGCACCATCGAATAGCCGGGCAGCATCGAATTCTGCCACACTTTTTCGGCGATGAAATCACGGTCGATCGCCATCGAAATGGCGTTGCGGAGCTCGACATTGTCCCATGGCGCCTTGTCGGTCTTGATCGCGTAGTAATAGGTACCGAGATACGGGCCGACATGGATCTGGTCGCCGAACTTGGTCTTCAGATCAGCGAGCTGTTCGGTGGGCAGGTCGTCGTAGCTGTCGAGTTCGCCGGCCTCGAAGCGCTTCATCGCCGATGAGCGGTCTTCGGTCGGGATGTAGTTGACGACGTCGAACTTGACGGTCGCGGCATCCCAGAATTTCGGGTTCTTGACCAGTTTCATATGGTCGTTGGGAACCCATTCGACCAGCGTATAGGCGCCGTTCGAAACCAGCTTGCCCGGCTTGATCCAGTCGGCGCCAAGCTTCTCGATTGAGGCCTTGCTGACCGGGTAGGTCGCCTGGTGGGTGAGCATCTCCAGGAAATAGGGCGTCGGCGCCTTCAGCGTCACTTCAAGGGTGTTCGCGTCAATCGCCTTGACGCCCATGTCCTCGGGCTTGCCCTTCTTGGTGTTGACGTCCTCCGCGCCCTTCACAGGATACAGCATCGAGGCATACTCGGCGCCAGTGGCCGGGTCTTCGAGCCGATGGAAGGCGTAGACGAAATCGTCCGCCGTCACCGGGCTGCCGTCGGACCACACGCCGTCCTTGCGCAGCTTGAAGGTATAGACCGTGCCGTCATCCGATACCGTCCAGCTTTCGGCGGCGCCCGGAATGAGATTCGCCTTCTCGTCCTGCATGACCAGTCCCTGGAACAGGTCGCGCAGCACGTTGGCCTCATAGACGGTCGAGGTCTTGTGCGGGTCCACCGACTCCGATTCCGCGGCCGTGCCCCTGTTATAGACGCTCTCGGCAAAGGCTGGTGCCAGGAACGTGCCGGCAGCCAAGGTCATGGTCGTCGCGAACACCGTCGCCTTCAGCATGTTTTTCAGCATGAAGTTCTCCCTGTCGGCGCTGCCATCGGCGCGCCTTTCGTGTTGACGCCCCGAAGCCGATGCCTGGCTCCTTTTGAGCGTGCCGCCGGTTCCCTCCGGCAGCTGGTGGCAGGAGACTAGACAGGAGGTAAGCTCTTTTCAACCGAGTACTGAGTGACCCTAAGTCAATCCTCGCAACCGGAGAAGCAACAGCTAAATTAGAACCGCTCTTTCAATCATACACACTCTCAGGTTGTACCCGGAGTTTTCGGTTTCTACATGCCAACTTTTGCATGCCCGGCGCATGGTTCAGAACCTCATTTCCAAGCTCAGAAAGCACGCGTTCCGAACAGATATTTCGGGAACTTCGGCGGTCGAGTTCGCCCTGTTGTCGCCGCTGTTCCTGCTTCTCCTGCTCGGAATGGTTGCGTACGGCATATATTTCGGGGCCGCCAACTCGATCCAGCAGATCGCCGCCGACGCCGCCCGGACAGCAATCGCCGGGGTGAACCAGACCGAGCGTCAGACGCTCGTGGCCAGCTACCTCGCCAACAACGCCGCTGGCTATCCCTTCGTCGACGCCACCAAGCTGACCTACACGGCCAATGACAGCGCGGCCGACGGAAGTCAGTTCGTGGTGTCCATCCAGTACGATGCGCGCAACCTGCCGATCTGGAGTCTCTTCCCGGGCATAGCCATGCCGGGAACCACGATCTCACGTCAGTCGACAATCAGGGTCGGGGGCATCTGATGCTGCCGCGGCATGCCAAAGGCATTGGCCGGCTTGCCCGGTCCATGGTGGGGGACAGGAGGGCGAACTTCGCCGTCATGACCGCATTGAGTGCGCCAGTTGCACTGGCGCTGGCCGCGGTGGCCATAGACGAGGCTTCCATCTACACCGAGCGCCGGGAAGCCCAGGCGATGGTCGACCTGGCGGCCATCACCGCCGCCTCGAACATCAACAACGTCAACACGGCTGTTGTCACCACGCTCACCGACAACGGCATGCCGGGCGTCGTCGTCCAGGCCGCGGGTCAAACCATTGCGCCGGCCGTCGGGAAAACGGTGGTCACCGTTACGCCCGGGCAGTACCTCGCCTCGACCACCAATGTCGGCCAGCGCTTCCAGGCCGGCGTAACGCCCTACAACGCCGTCCGGGTCACCTTGGCGAAGATCCCCAACCGCTATTTCGCAAGTTCGCTGATCCCCACTCCCGTCATCGGCACCCAGGCGACCGCCAGCATGACACCCATGGCGACGTTTTCGGTTGGTTCGAGACTGCTCAGCCTCAATGGGGGCATCATCAACTCCCTTCTCAGCGGACTGATCGGCGGCAACATCTCGCTTAGCGTCATGGACTACAACGCGCTGGTCTCCGCCGATATCGACGTGCTCTCCTTCATGAGTGCCCTGGCCACTCAGTTGAATTTGACCGCCGGCACTTATTCGGACGTGCTGGCTTCCAAAGCAACCATCGGCCAGATCGCTACGGCCATGGCCAATGTTCCCGGGCTGGACGGCACCAGCGCCCTCGCCCTGCAAGCCATTGCGGCAAAGGCCACCAGCACGGTCAAGATCCCGCTCAATACGCTTGTCGACCTCGGCGGTGTCGGCAGTCTGGGAATCGGGCAAAAGCCGCCTGGCCTCGGTGTCACCGCGAGTGCTATCGGAATGCTGACCGCAGGCGCGGTGCTGGCGAACGGTACCAACCAGGTTGCACTCAACCTTGGAGCGACCATCCCGGGGCTTACCAATACGACGCTCGCCATCGCCATCGGCCAACCGATGCAGTCCTCGCCATGGCTGGCGATCGACCAGGTCGGCACGACCGTGCGCACCGCCCAGACCCGCATCAAGCTCGCGGCAAGCGTCACTATCGGCAATTCCGGCCTCTCCGGCGGCGGCAGCCTGGTGTCCGTCAGTCTGCCGCTCAGTGTGGAAGTCGCCTACGCCCAGGCGACCTTGACCGGCATTACCTGTCCGAGCGGACCTTCCAGCATCCAGGTTTCAATCGCCGCGCAACCGGGCATCGCAGCGCTCCACCTTGCTGCCAGCAACACCGACGGCAATCCCACCGCTTTCGCAAACTTCAGCAATCCGCAGACGTTCTCCAACGCCCAGATCGCGGCAATCCAGCTTCTGCTCCTTCCAGTACTCTCGGTAAACGGTTCAGCGGCGACCAACATCACGAATAACTCACCTCAGACGCTGACCTTCAACGCGACGGACATCGCCAACAAGGTGACAAAGACCGTTTCCACCCGAAACATAACACAATCGCTTACATCGTCGCTGCTCACCAGCCTTTCGCTCACGGTCAATGTGCTGGGTCTCGGGCTTGATTTGAGTACACTTCTCAATTCGGTTACGCCTGCGGTCGTCGCGGTGCTGAATGGCATTACCGCGCCGGTCGACAACCTGCTTTACAACCTGCTCTCAACGCTTGGCGTCAGCGTGGGATCGGCCGATGTGCGGGTAACCGGAGCGACCTGCGGACGCTCAGTGCTCGTTCAATAAGGCATTGCGCGGCAAGGCGGATCGCTCGACCGCAGGGATAAGCGGTCATCAGCCCAGTTGACCAACGAAACATCCGAATGCCGGCAACGAAAGCGCGCCTTGCCCAGCGAGCGAGGCGCCACTCAACACTGCTACCACAGCTCCGATATCCGGTGGCAACGGCCAGTTCGCGGGTTCGCCAGCGAAATTGAACACGCAGAGCAGTCTCTCTCCACCGCCTTCGCGGATGAAGGCAAGCATGTCGCCCTCGGCGTCGAGAAAGCGGATCGAACCGCTGACCAGTGCCGGATGCCCTTTGCGCAAGGCGAGCGCCGAGCGATAGGCGGATAGCACCGATTGTTCGTTGTCGTTCTGGGCATCGACCGCACGGGCGCGATGACTTGCCGGCACAGGTAGCCAGGGCCTCGCGGTGGAGAAGCCCGCATTGTCGGCTCCTGCCTCCCAGGCCATCGGCGTGCGACAGCCATCCCTGCCCTTTACGCCTGGCCAGAAGCGGATGCCGACGGGGTCGCGCAGATCCTCATAGGCAAGCTCGGCTTCCTCGAGGCCGAGTTCCTCGCCCTGATAGAGACAGATCGAGCCGCGCAGGCAGGCAAGCAACGCGACCGAGAATTTCGCCACCGCGTCGGGATCGCCGCCGGGCCGCGTCCAGCGGCTGACATGGCGCACCACATCATGGTTGGAGAACGCCCAGCAGACCCAGCCGTCGGCGACCGCCTGTTCGAACGCTTCGACGCAGCCGCGCACATGGGCTGCCGAGAATTGCGGGCCGAGCAGGTCGAATGTGTAGCACATCTGCAGCTTGTCGCCGCCGGAGGTGTAGGCGGCGAGTGTCTGCAGGGAGCGGCCTTCATCGCCGATCTCGCCCACCGCGGCGCGGTCCGGATATTCGTCCAGCAAGGCCCGGAAACGTCTGAGGAAGGCCAGGTTTTCCGGCTGTGTCTTGTCGAACAGATGCTCCTGGAAAAGATAGGTATTGGTCTCGCCATTGGTGCCGGCAACGCTCGACGCCAAGGGCGGATTGCTGCGCAGCCAGCGGTCGTGGACATAGTAGTTGACCGTGTCGAGCCTGAAGCCGTCGACGCCGCGTTCGAGCCAGAACCGCACCGTGTCGAGCAGAGCGTCCTGAACCTCCTGGCTGTGGAAATTCAGGTCCGGCTGCGAAGCGAGGAAATTGTGCATGTAATATTGCCGCCGGGTAGAATCCCACTCCCAGGCAGGACCGCCAAAGACCGACAGCCAATTGTTGGGCGCGTTGCCATCGGGCCTGGCATCGGCCCAGACATACCAGTCGGCCTTTTGATTGTCGCGGCTGGCGCGGCTTTGAGCGAACCATTCGTGCCTGTCGGAGGAATGCGACAGCACCTGGTCGATGATGATCTTCAGGCCCAGACGATGCGCCTCGGCAATCAGGGCGTCGAAGTCCTCCAACGAACCGAACATCGGATCGACGTCGCGGTAGTCCGACACGTCGTAACCCATGTCGGCCATGGGCGACTTGAAAAAAGGCGACAGCCAGACGGCATCGACACCGAGCGAGGCGATGTGGGCAAGCCGTGTGGTGACCCCCTTGAGATCGCCGCTGCCGTCGCCAGTCGTATCCTGGAATGAACGCGGATAGACCTGGTAGATGACGCAGCCGCGCCACCATTCGCCCCCTTGTCCGGCATTGTGGTCGGCCATCACGAACCCTTCTTCGCGCGGACTTTGGCGGCCCTGCGCTCGATCATGAAATTAACGCCGCGACCGGGCAATGGCCGCGCCAGATCGACCGCTTCGATTTCGATGGCCGGATGCCACTTGAACCCCTCGCGCGCCGGTAAGGTGAAGACGCATTGGCGGCGGTCGCCATTGATCAGGACGGCAAGGCGATCGCCCCCGGCATCGCCGAGCAGCATGACGAGGCGATGCCGGGCAGGATCGTTCCAGTCGCTTTCTTCAAGCGGTGCGCCGGTTTCGGTGAGCCAGGCGACGTCGGGAATATCAGATCCTTCTGGATCTCGACCGGTCAGCAGGCGCGTGTCGGCCAAAGCCGGAAAGGCACGGCGGAGCGCCGACAATGCCGCCGTATACTGCTCCAACGCCTCGTCGCGGCCGACCCAGTCGAGCCAGGTTATGGCGTTGTCCTGCGCGTAGGCGTTGTTGTTGCCCGTTTGCGTGCGGCCGAACTCATCGCCAGCGGTCAGCATGATCGAACCGCGCGAGGCAAAGAGCGTAGCAAGCAGCGCGCGCTGGTCAGCGAGGCGCGCCTTGAGTATCCCCGCATTCCCGGTCTCGCCCTCGACGCCATTGTTCCACGACAGGTTGGCGTTGTGGCCGTCACGGTTCTGCTCGCCATTGGCGTCATTGTGTTTTCGTTCGTAGGCCACGATGTCGGCCAGCGTCATGCCGTCATGCGCGGCGATGAAGTCAACCGAGCGGCTGATCGGCGCGCCGGCCTTGCCGAAGACATCGGACGAGCCGGCAAGCCGTGTCGCCAGCGAACCGACCATGCCGCCATCGCCCCGCCAGAAGCGCCTGACATCGTCCCGGTAGCGGTCATTCCATTCGAGGATCGGCGGGTGGAAATTGCCGAGTTGGTAGCCCCCTGGACCGATGTCCCAAGGCTCGGCGATCATCACGCGGTCGGCAAGGACCGGATCCGCGACGATCGCCTGGAGGAGTGGCGCGGCCGGATCGAACATACCATCGACGCGACCTAGCACCGGAGCCAGATCGAAGCGGAAGCCGTCCACGCCGGCCTGGCGCACGAAATGGCGAAGCGTGTCGAGCACCATTTCGCGCACGACAGGATGGTCGCAGGCGACCGTGTTGCCGGTGCCGGTATCGTTGGCCAGCCGGCCGTCCGGCTGGTGCCGGTAATAAGCTTGTGCGTCGAGGCCGCGCAGCGACAATGTCGGCCCCAGCCGGTCGCTTTCGCCCGTGTGGTTGAAGACGAGGTCGAGGATGGTGCCGATCCCGGCCTCGCGGAGCGTCGCGACGGTGGCGCGCAATTCGGCGAGCCCGCCCGGCGCCAGGCGAGGGTCGAGCGCCATGAAGGTGACAGGATTGTAGCCCCAGGCGTTGCTGAGGCCGAGCGGCGGCAAATGCCGCTCGTCGATCGAGGCGGTGACCGGCATCAATTCGACAGCGGAGACGCCGATTTTCCTCAGATGCTCGATAATGGCCGGATGGGCAAGCGCGGCGATGGTGCCGCGCTGCGCTTCGGGCACATCCGGATGGAGTTTCGTGAAGGAGCGGACGTTCAGCTCATAGATCAGGCCGCCGGGCTGGAACAGCGGCGGCAGGATTGGCGCCGTTTTGGTAAAGGTCCTTGCCACCGCCTTGGGCATCAGCGGCGCGGTATCGGCTCCCTCGTTGCGCCGCGCGGCGAGCCGCCAGTGATAGGCATAGGGTCGGTCGAT
>NZ_JAFKIC010000264.1 GCF_017306585.1 Mesorhizobium sp.
TTGCGGAATGCGGGGTAGAAGGGTGACAGCGGCCAGCCGAGTTGCTATGCCCCGCGCGGACCATTTTGCCGCGTGAGCCCCGACCATGCCTGACCTGCTTCTAGAACTTCGCTCGGAAGAAATCCCCGCCCGCATGCAGCGCAAGGCGGCGGGCGATCTCCGGAAGATGCTGACCGATGGTCTGGTCGAGGCTGGCCTGACCTATGAAGCGGCGCGCGAGTACTGGACCCCGCGGCGCCTCACGCTCGATATCCGTGGCCTCACCGCGCGCTCGAAGGATATTCGCGAGGAGATCAAAGGGCCGTCGACATCGGCGCCTGAGCAGGCCGTTCAGGGCTTCCTGCGCAAGGCCGGGCTGGCGTCGATCGCCGAGGCGCATGTCCATTCCGACCCGAAGAAGGGCGATTTTTACGTCGCCCATATTTCGAAGCCGGGCAGGGCAGCGGAGGAGATCATCGCCGGGCTGGTGCCTGATATCATCCGCAATTTCCCCTGGCCGAAGTCGATGCGTTGGGGTCCGGCTTCCGCCAGGCCGGGCTCGCTGCGCTGGGTGCGGCCGCTGCAATCGATCCTGTGCACCTTCGGTCCGGAGACCGAGGAGCCGGTGGTGGTCGATTTCGAGATCGACGGCATCCGCTCCGGCAATGTCACCTACGGCCATCGTTTCCTGGCGCCTGGCGAAATCACCGTGCGCCGCTTCGACGATTATGTGGGGAAGCTGGAAGCCGCGAAGGTCGTGCTCGACGCCGACCGCCGCAAGGAGATCATTCTGGCCGACGCCCGCAACCTCGCTTTCGCCAACGGGCTCGACCTGGTCGAGGACGAAGGCCTGCTGGAAGAAGTGTCGGGGCTGGTCGAGTGGCCTGTCGTGCTGATGGGCGAGTTCGAGCAGGACTTTCTCGCCATTCCGCCCGAAGTGATCCGGCTGACCATCCGCGCCAACCAGAAGTGCTTTGTCTCGCGCCCGCAAGGCGAGAGCGAGACGCTTTCCAACCACTTCCTGCTGACCGCCAACATCGAGGCCAGGGATGGCGGCAGGGAGATCGCGCACGGCAACGGCAAGGTGGTGCGCGCGCGCCTTTCCGACGCGCTCTATTTCTGGAAAACCGACCAGGGCGATCTGCCGGACCTCGACCAGCTCGAGGCATCGGCGCAGAAATTCGGGCTCGACCTGAAGAAGCCGCTCGACCAGCGCATGGCCCGTCTCGACCACCTTAACGTGACCTTCCACGCCAAGCTCGGCACGCAGGGCGAGCGGGTGGAGCGGATCAAGCGGCTGGCCGAGGAACTGGCGCCGATCGTCGGTTCCGACACAGCGTTGGCAAACCGCGCCGCAGTTCTCGCCAAGGCCGATCTCACCACTGAAGTGGTCGGTGAGTTCCCCGAGCTCCAGGGCGCCATGGGCCGCAAATACGCGCTGCTGCAGGGCGAGCAGCCGTCCGTCGCGGTTGCCATCGAAGAGCACTACAAGCCGCAAGGCCCGTCCGACTATGTGCCGACTGATCCGGTTTCGGTCGCTGTGGCTTTGGCAGACAAGCTGGACACGTTGATCGGGTTCTGGGCGATTGATGAGAAGCCTACGGGATCGAAGGACCCCTATGCATTGCGTCGAGCAGCGCTGGGCGTTGTTAGACTGATGCTGGAGAATGGAACGCTGCTGCCCCTTCTTCCTGTCATTGCCGAACAACGAAAGATCATTGAAGACCAGATCGATGACATGCACGCCAGGGAGCAGGCCAAGTCGGGCGCTGATCATGCGCGTGCACGTGGCCATCTTGGGGACGGAAAGTCCGTGGATAGAGACCTCCTCGCCTTCTTCCACGATCGCCTCAAAGTCTACCTCCGCGATCAGGGCGCCCGTCATGATCTCATCGACGCGGTCATCACGCCGCAATCGGATGACCTCCTGCAGATCGTGCGGCGCGTCGAGGCACTCAGCTCCTTCCTCGACACCGAGGATGGCAGGAATCTGCTCGCCGGCACCAAGCGCGCGGCCAACATCCTGGCCGCCGAGGAGAAGAAGAAAACGCTGGTCGCCCCAACTGTTGAGCCGGTGTTGCTTCGCGAAGAGGCCGAGAAATCGCTGTTCGCGGCGGTGAATCAGGCTGAGAAGGAAGCCGGCGAAGCGATTCAAAAGGAAGATTTTTCCGGCGCCATGCTGGCGCTTAGCGTTCTGCGCGAGCCGGTTGATTCATTCTTTGAACGCGTTCTCGTGAATGATGAGAACCACGAGGTGCGCGCCAATCGTCTTGCGCTGCTCGCCCGCATCCGCACGGCGACCGACCAGGTGGCGGACTTTTCCAGGATCGCCGGCTGACCCTCTTTTCGAGCTACGATCTGGCTTGGAAAAACCGGGGCTCAGCCCGGTAAAAAAATTCTTAAGGCCGGCCGTTCGAGCCGGCTTACAGTCATATGGCGATGATCTCTCCGTGGCAAAAAGGACATGTTCCCCAAACCAACGGAGGCTTCCATGAATTCCGATCACGAAATCGAAGTGACTGAAGAAACCTCGGGCCACGCCGAGACGCTTGAATCCGCTTCCGAAACCGACCACGCCGCCGCCGCGGCGGTCGAGGCCGCCGATCATTCCGAAGACGAGGACGGCGACGAAGAACATGGCGACCACGAGGACGGCGAGGAATCCGACGAGGACGACGCCGAAGCCGCGGCGCATTCCGAGGACGATGAAGACGAAGAAGATGAGGACGAGGACGAAGACGACGCCGATCACGCCGTGAAGGCTGAAGGCGACGACGCCGAGGACGAAGAAGAATCCGAGGACGGCGAGTCCGAAGAAGACGACAAGGAAGAAGCAGCCTGAGATTTCAATCCGGTCCTGTCGAAAGGAAAGGGCGGCGCATCAACGCCGCCCTTTCTCTTTCCTGATACCGGCCCGATCAGTTCTCGAGGATGCTGACGCGCACGCTGTTCTCGTAGACATCGACCCGGATCAGCGGCTCGCCGTTGACGATGGCGCGTTTGGTCGAGGCGCTCATCGCGCCGGGCCGCTCCAGCATGCGCTGCAGGTCGGCGCGCTCGTCATTGGTCGTGAACCAGGAATCGCCCTCGTCGTCGCTGTCGCGGCGATGGAACTTGTGCCAGTTGGCCCGGTCCTGCCGCACCATCTGCGCCGCGCTGTCCAGCGCATAGCCGTCGCTCGCCTGATGATCCCGCTCGGAGATGCGCGCGACATAGGATCCCAGCATGCTGTCGGCATGGGCCGCACTGGCGCCAAGCAGCGACGCCAGCAGAAGTCCGGCCAGCGTGACGGTTCTGGATGCTTTCATGATCAAACCCCCGTTGAACGACGAATTCCATCTGCCAGAGCCGCTTGGCCAAATTCGGGCGGCGTCACCGGCCTGCGATGCCAAGTCGAACTCGCGCGGCGATGGTGCGCCGGGTGCCGGAGCGCCGTCAAGCCGTCGCTGGCTCAGCAAGCCACGAGGCTCGCCTCTACTTGACCTTGCCGACCCCGGAAGCAGGCATCGGCGCGGCCGACGATGTCGCGGGCTTCTTCTGCGCGCCAGATGGCGGCGTGGCCGAAGCGGTGGCCTTGGCAGGGGTAGGAGCGGGCGTTGTCGTGGCGGCGGGTGCCTTGCCCTGTGCCGGCACCGAGAAGGCGCTGCCGACGACGCCGCCGCGAATGACCACCGGGCCTGCAACCAGACCGTGCCGTGTTTCGGTTTCGCCCGGGATCGCCGAGACTTTCTCATAGGTAACGTCGGGCTCACCGAGCGCCACGACGGAGACCACATCGCTCGTCCCGGTATCGATCGCCTTCAGCGCCAGGATGGACGGCGTCGAGGCCGGCGCGCCGGGGAAAACCAGTGACGAGGCCTGGGCCTCGCAAGTCAATGTCGCCAGGGTGATCCCCAGCACAATACGCAAAAACACCTGTATCGCTCCCCTTTGCCCCGAGACCGCGATGATAGCGCGCCGGAATTGATACCGGCTTTCGCGCAAACCTAGCATTTTAGGCATTGATAAATCGCCAAGACGCTTTCTGGCCGGAAGCCGGCTTGCCCAACAGCCGTCATCGTATTACGCACCGGCATCCGAGAGGTGACGAGAGTGGCTGAGATTCTTGCCGTCGGCGAGGCAATGGAACCGGCATTGGCGCTGCTTGGCGGCGGCGACGTCGTGGCCATTCCGACGGAGACGGTCTATGGCCTTGCCGGTGACGCCACCAACGGCATTGGCGTGGCGCGCATCTTCGAGGCCAAGGGCCGGCCGCGCTTCAATCCGCTGATCGCTCATGTCGCCGACATGGCGATGGCCGAGCGCATCGCCGTCTTCGATCCGCTGTCGAGGAAGCTGGCGCACGCCTTCTGGCCCGGTCCGCTGACCCTGGTGCTGCCGCAGCGGCCCGGCAACGGCATCCATCCGCTGGTCACGGCCGGGCTCGACACGATTGCGCTGCGCATGCCTCGGGGTTTCGGCGGCGACCTCATCGCCAGACTCGGCCGGCCGCTCGCCGCGCCGAGCGCCAATTCATCGGGCAGGATCAGTGCCACGACCGCACAGGCGGTGGCTGCGGATCTCGGCGCGCGCATCAGGCTGGTGGTCGATGGCGGCGCCACGCCGGTCGGGCTGGAATCGACCATCGTCAAGGTCGAAGGCAACAGCTTGCGGCTGCTTCGGCCGGGTGGCGTCGCGGCCGGGGAGATCGAGGCGCTCATCGGCATGGCGTTGTTGCGCGGCGGGACCGCCGGCGTGGAGGCGCCGGGGATGCTCGCCTCGCACTATGCGCCGGGGGCGGCGGTGCGGCTCGACGCCGGCACGGTCGGCAGGGACGAAGCATTGCTTGCCTTTGGTCGCGAGCGTGCGCAAGGCTGGCAACACGCCGCCGCTTTCCTCAACCTCTCCGAAACCGGCGACCTGCGCGAAGCGGCGAGCAATCTTTTCGCCTACATGCAGCAACTCGACCGCAGCGGCGCGCGCACCATCGCGGTCGAGCCAATTCCCCATGAGGGACTTGGCGAAGCCATCAACGACCGGCTCTCGCGTGCCGCCGCTCCACGTGACAACCTGCTTCCGCCAACATAGTTTTCCCGACATGACCGATACCGTCCGCACACTCGATCCCGCCCTCATCGACCAGTTCGCGGCGATCGTCGGCGAAAAATACGCATTGCGCGATGAGCAGGACATCGCGCCCTATCTCATGGAGCGGCGTGGGCTCTGGCATGGCGCCACGTCGCTGGTGCTGCGGCCGGGCAGCGTCGACGAGGTCAGCCGCATCATGCGGCTGGCGACGGAGACCGGAACGCCGGTCGTCCCGCAAAGCGGAAACACCGGACTGGTCGGAGCCCAGGTACCGGACGGATCCGGCCGCGAGATCGTCCTGTCGCTGTCGCGGCTGAACCGCATCCGTGAAATCGACGTCCTGTCGAACACGGTAACCGTCGAGGCCGGCGTCATCCTGCAGACGCTGCAGGAGGCAGCCGACGCCGCCGGCCGGCTGTTTCCGCTGTCGCTCGCCGCGCAAGGGTCCTGCCAGATCGGCGGCAACCTTTCTTCCAACGCCGGCGGCACCGGCGTGCTGGCCTATGGCAATGCGCGCGAACTCTGCCTCGGCGTCGAGGTGGTGCTGCCGACGGGCGAGGTCTTCGACGATCTGCGCAAGCTGAAGAAGGACAACACCGGCTACGATTTGAAGAATCTCTTCGTCGGCGCCGAAGGCACGCTCGGCATCATCACCGCCGCCGTGCTGAAACTGTTCCCCAAGCCGAAGGGACGCGAGGTCGCCTTCGTCGGTCTGTCCTCGCCCGAGGCGGCCCTTTCCCTGTTCAGCCTGGCCATGGACCGCGCCGGCGCTTCGCTCACCGCCTTCGAACTGATCGGCAAGCGGCCTTACGATTTCACGCTCAGGCATGGGCAAGGTGTCGTGCGGCCACTGGCCGATGACTGGCCCTGGTACGTCCTGATGCAGGTTTCCTCCGGCCGCTCGGAAGCCGACGGCCGGGCGCTGATCGAGGAGGTGCTGGCGGACGGTCTCGAGCAAGGCATCGTCAGGGATGCGGTGATCGCGGCGAGCCTTGCCCAGGGCGACGCTTTCTGGAATTTCCGCGAGACGCTGCCCGAATGCCAGAAGCCGGAGGGCGCCTCGATCAAGCACGACATTTCGGTGCCGATCGCATCGATCCCGCGTTTCATTGAAGAGGCGGCCGGCGTGGTGGCGTCAGTCAGCGCCGGTGCCCGTGTGGTCTGCTTCGGCCATATGGGCGACGGCAATCTCCACTACAACATTTCACGGCCCGTCGATGGCGACGATGAGGCGTTTCTCGCCCTCTATCATCCCATGAACAAGGCGGTGCACGATGTCGTGCGGTCCTTCCATGGATCGATCTCGGCCGAGCACGGAATCGGCCAGCTGAAGCGCGACGAACTGATCGCCACCGCGCCGCCGATGGCCATCGATCTGATGCGCCGGGTGAAAGCCGCCTTCGATCCGGCCGGCATCATGAATCCCGGTAAGGTTATCTGATCCTTTCAAGATCTTGTGCCTGGTGGCATTCCGATAACCATCCCTGAGATCAGCAAAATTTAACCGACTTTCTTAAGCGGGGCGGTAAGGAGCCCGCGCTACTGTTTGCCCATAACGAGGCCGGGAAAACTGGCCCGGAGAGAACCGGACACCGGCTCTCAGGAGACAGACAGGAAGGCACTCTATGAACACTGGACTGAAGCCAGTCTGGGCGGGACGCAACATGCGCCTCGACCCATTCCGCCTGCCGCAGGTGGTTAGCTACGCCACGCGCGACGACTATGGCGATGTGACCTTCACAATCGACCAGCGCGGCGCCGTGATCCGGCGCATGCTGGAGATGAGCGGCGTGCCGGCGATCATCGCTCTGCCCGCCAATGCGTTTCGCGGCGTTGCCGCCCGCGCCATGGAAGATCCGGAGGGTAACGTCACGGTGACCCTGGAACTTCTCCACAACGACCCGATGCTGTCGGTGCCGCTGCTGGTGGCCGACGACCTTGAGGATGTCGCCGCCGACTGGCGCGCCTGGGCCGACGCTTACCGCCTGCCGATGCTGCTGATCGAAGCGGATGGCGTCGCGCGCACGCTGGAGGAATCGCTCGGCGCGGCCATCAAGACGCTGCCGCCGCAGGATCGCCGCAAGGGCCGCATCTCGAACATGCGCCGTCCGCGCTTCCTCGCCCGCCGCAGAACCGGCGACCTTGGCCTGAGGCTGGTCATCGACGGCCAGGAGATCATTTCAAGGGAGTAGGCAGAGCGCTTTTCCTTCTCCCCTTGTGGGAGAAGGTGGCCTCGCGAAGCGAGGTCGGATGAGGGGTGTTCCAGGGAACGCTAGACTCTTTGTTTTACGCAATTCCGGACGGAAAACCGTTTCACACTTTTCCTGGAATTGCTTTAACGCCTCACTCCGCTGGAACACCCCTCATCCGTCTTGGCGCTGCGCGCCAATCCACCTTCTCCCACAAGGGGAGAAGGAAAAACGAGACTACACCAGCGGCTTCAGCGCCACCCACAGCGCGCCGCCGATCAGGCCGAGGAAGATCAGCCAGCCGACCTGGTTGTTCGACCGGAACAGCCGCAGGCATTGGTCGGGATTGTTGATGTCGAGGACGGCGATCTGCCTGGCCATGTGGGCGCCGGCGGCAATCAGCCCGGCCAGCGCCACCACCGGAGCCTGCGCCGCCGCGAAGGCGATGGCGAAGCAGATCAGCGTGCCGCCATAGAGCCCGGCCAGCCACGCCTTGGTGTTGTCGCCGAACAGCCGCGCCGTCGAACGCACGCCGACGATGGCGTCGTCTTCCTTGTCCTGGTGCGCATAGATCGTGTCGTAGCCGATCACCCAAAGGATCGAGCCGATATAGAGCATGACGGCCGGTCCATCGATGTCGCCGAACTCGACCGCCCAGCCCATCAGCGCGCCCCAGGAAAAGGCAAGGCCGAGAAACAGCTGTGGCCAGTTGGTGATACGCTTCATGAATGGATAGACGGCGACGATCACCAGCGAGCAGATGCCGAGCAGGACGGCGAAGCTGTTGAACTGCAGGAGTGCCGCCAACCCCACGAGCGCCTGCAGGACGAGAAACAGCCACGCCCGCCGCCGCGTGGTCTGGCCGGAAGGCAGCGGCCGCGAGCGGGTGCGTTCGACCTGGTTGTCGATGTTCTCATCGACGATGTCGTTGTAGGTGCAGCCCGCGCCGCGCATGGCGATGGCGCCGATCAGGAACAGCACCAGATAGAGCGGCGCCGGCAAGAGCGACAGCAGCGGGTCGCCCGGGCGCGGATAGGCGCTCGCGGCAAGTGCCGCCGACCACCAGCACGGCCACAGCAGCAATTGCCAGCCTATCGGCCGGTCCCAGCGCGCGAGCTGCGCATAGGGCCATATCCAGCGCGGCAGGACGCGATAGACCCAATGGCCGTTGGGCGCATCGGCGACACGGCCCTGGGCCGCCTTCGACTGGATTGTTTCCATGCCCATGGAGTGGCAGCAGCGCGGTCGGGCGTCAAGGCCGCTCGTCCGCGGTGTCAGGCATGCGTCCTTGGAACCGCAGGTACCAGAACAGCGCTATCTCCTGGCCTCGCGGATCAAGACCCCGATAGAGCAGGCGGTCGATGCCGCCGAGTTCGAAGCCATAGCGCTCGTAGAAGCGGCATGCGGCAATGTTATTGTTCTGAGTTTCGAGCGTGATCCCGGTGAGACCTTCGGTGCGGCTCCATTTGACACAGGCGTCCATCAGCAGGCGCCCGACACCCGCGCCGCGATAGGCTGCGTCAACGGCGATATCGTCGATCAGCCCGTAATTGTTCCAGTTGCGGCTGATCATGGCTCGTCCGATGGGCACTTGATCATCCAGGGCCAGGAACAGCGCCTCGCTCTCGTTCTCGCTTTCAGGGTTAGTGGCACGATAGTCCTTTCGGTAGGCCGGAACGACAGTGGAGGGCCACTGCGCCACCGGTTGGCCGAATGTCGGCTCATGGAACGCTTCGACGACGAAGCTGAAGTCCCGATCCTCGACAGTATTGGCCAAAGCGGCATCCGCTCGCTTGATCAGAATGGTCATGTTGGGCTCCGTGGCCGATAAGGGTCAGGGGACCTTTGGCACAGCCATTTCACGATGCGAAGATGTCGCGCGTGGCGAACCAAGCCTTCGCCACGTCGACAAATGCCAGCGCCGCATTCGTCACCCGCTGATGCGTGTCGTAGGTGAGGATGATCCGCTGCATCGGGAGGGGATCAGACAGCGGTTTGCAGACCAGGGGCAGGCCGTCATAACTGCGATCGCCATGCGGACGGGTGTAGCTGACCGCGACGCCGAACCCGTTCGCCACCATGCTGCGCTGGAGTTCGAACGAACTCGTCGCCCGGTCCGCCACAGGCGAGAGGCCGCGGCCGCGGAACAGGTCGAGCATATGCTGCCAGCTTTGCGGCTGGTCGGTCGTGATCAGCGGGTAGGCGGCGAGTTCCGCGAGGCTGACCTCGGTTCGGTCCGCCAATGCATGGCCTGCCGGCAGCAGTGCGTGCGGCTTGAGTTTGTGCAGCAGGATACGGGCGAAATGCGAGGGCAGGCCGAGATCGTAGCTGAGGCCGAGATCAATGGCCGCGTCGGCCAGGCGCCGTCCGACCGTCTCGAAAGTCTCATCGCGCACCACGACGGAGACGTCTGGATGGCGTTCGGAAAAGGCGCGGATCAGGCCCGGTGCGAAATAGGGCGCCAAGTCCTCGAAACAGCCGAGCACCAGTTCGCCGCTGACCGCCGACTTGGCTGACCCGAGGTCGGCCAGTTCTTCCACTTCGGCGAGGACCTGTCTTGCCTTCGCGATCACGGCACGGCCAAAGGAGGTAGGGGAAACGCCGCTGCCGCGCTGGCGAACGAAAAGCTTCTGGCCGAAATCCTTTTCGATGGCGTCGATCGCTACCGAAACCGAAGGCTGCGAGATGTTCAGCGCCCTGGCCGCGCCGGTGACGCTGCCGTGCCGGGCCACGGCGACCAGATAACGCAATTGGGTAAGCGTGAGGCTCATAGTCAAAAACTATCTGTCAGATGAGAAGTTATTATTTTACTGAATGAAGTGCCGCTGCGATAGTCCGCCTGATCCTGAAAGGAGGACATCATGGCTTCCCAAGCTGCCGTCAGCGCAACCGACACCGACATCATCGACGCCCAGACGATCGCCGACTACCAGCGCGACGGCGCCGTCTGCATCCGTGGCGCTTTCAAGGGGTGGGTCGACACCATCGCCGCCGGCATCGAGCGCAACATGCAGAACCGCAGTGCAACCGCGTCCGACATAGCCAATGGCCGGGGCAGCTTTTTCGACGATTACTGCAACTGGGAACGCATCCCCGAATTCGTGCAGGTGGTGCGCGAATCGCCGGCCGCCGAGCTGGCGGCGGCGGTGATGCGGTCGCGCACGGCGCAGTTCTTCCACGACCACGTGCTGGTCAAGGAACCCGGTACGCAGAAGCCGACGCCCTGGCACCAGGACATCCCCTATTACTTCGTCGACGGCCAGCAGACGGTCAGCTTCTGGATTCCCATCGACCCCGTGAAGGAGGCGACGCTGCGCCTGATCGCCGGCTCGCACAAATGGGACAAGATGATCCTGCCCGTGCGCTGGCTCGACGACAGCAATTTCTACGCAGGCGAAGGCGACTATCTGCCGGTGCCCGATCCCGACAAGGACCCGTCGCTGAAGGTGCTGGAATGGGAGATGGAGCCGGGTGACGCCATCCTGTTCGACTTCCGCACCGCGCATGGCGCGCGCGGCAACCTGACCGCGGCCCGTCGCCGGGCATTGTCGCTGCGCTGGGTGGGCGACGATGCCCACTATGTCGAGCGCCCCGGCCGCACCTCGCCGCCCTATCATGGCCATGGCATGCAGCCGGGTCAGAAATTGCGCGAGGACTGGTTCCCGGTGATTTACCCCGGTTGAAACGAGAGGCCAGAAAGTCGGCGGCGGCATGCGCCGCCGACTTTCGGCTGGGATAACGTTCCCGTGCGCAATTCCGGTCAAAACACCCTGATGCCTTGACCCGTCGCCCAGAGAGCAATAGCGGGTTCTCTCAAAGGGACAGCATCACGAGGTGGCCATGAACGTTCTTCTTCTCGGCTCTGGCGGCCGCGAACATGCGCTCGCCTGGAAGATTGCCGCGTCGCCGCTGCTTACAAAACTCTACGCGGCTCCCGGCAATCCGGGCATCGGCAGCGAGGCCGAACTGGTGAAGCTGGACATTGCCGACCATGCCGCCGTCGCCGCCTTCTGCCGCGACAAGAAAATCGACCTCGTCGTCGTCGGCCCGGAGGGACCGCTGGTCGCGGGCATTGCGGATGATCTGCGCGCCGAAAACATCCGCGTCTTCGGGCCATCCAAGGCTGCGGCGCGCCTGGAAGGTTCGAAGGGCTTCACCAAGGACCTCTGCGCCCGCTACGACATCCCGACAGCCGCCTACGGCCGTTTCAGCGATCTGGCCTCGGCGAAAGCCTATGTCGAGAAGGCCGGCGCCCCGATCGTCATCAAGGCCGACGGCCTCGCCGCCGGCAAAGGCGTCACGGTCGCTATGACGCTCGATGAGGCGCGTTCGGCGCTGGAAGCCTGTTTCGAAGGCTCCTTCGGCGCCGCCGGGGCGGAAGTGGTGATCGAGGAATTCATGACCGGCGAGGAGGCAAGCTTCTTCTGCCTCTGCGACGGCACCACCGCTTTGCCTTTCGGCACCGCGCAGGATCACAAGCGTGTCGGCGATAGCGATGTCGGTCCCAACACCGGGGGCATGGGCGCCTATTCGCCGGCTCCTGTGATGACGCCTGAAATGATCGAGCGCACCATGCGCGAAATCATCGAGCCGACTATGCGCGGCATGGCCGAGCTCGGCGCGCCATTCGCCGGCATTCTGTTCGCCGGGCTGATGATCACTGAAAAGGGGCCGAAGCTGATCGAGTACAACACCCGTTTCGGCGATCCGGAATGCCAGGTGCTGATGATGCGGCTGAAGGACGACCTGCTGGTGCTGCTCAATGCGGCGACCGACGGCCAACTCGCGCATACCTCGGTGCGCTGGCGCGATGAGGCGGCACTTACCGTGGTGATGGCGGCGAGGGGCTATCCCGGAACGCCCGAAAAAGGATCCGTCATCCGCGGCGTCGAGGATGCCGCGGGCGAGGGCGTTCAGATATTCCATGCCGGCACCGCCATGAATGGCGGCGCGCTGGTCGCCAATGGCGGCCGTGTGCTGAATATCACGGCGACCGGCGCCACCGTCGGCGAGGCGCAGAAGCGGGCTTATGCCGCGCTCGACCGCATCGACTGGCCTGACGGTTTCTGCCGCCGCGACATAGGCTGGCAGGCCGTGGCGCGCGAACAGACGGGCTGACGTTCCGACCGTCGGCTATCGCTGACCGGAATCGAGTTCGGTGGACGCGGTGCTGACCGGGTCGGCTGCCGCGGCAAAAGCCGCATCGAGCTGCGCGGGCGAGCGCTGACCGCCCCGTTTCCAGGCGACATACTGGACGATGCCGAAGCCCGGCCGGCGCGGCACGGTCTTCACGACAGGCATGCGGAACCCGTCGCTGAATTTCGACCAGCGCGAACCCAGCACCGCGACCATTTCCTCGAAAGTCGGCGGCGTCGCCACATCGGCATAGGTGATGGTGACCTTGCCGGCCAGGGCGGCCTCCCGCGACAGCGGCACGGGAATGCTGGCAAGATAATCGGACGGCACGTCGATCAACCCGCCGAACGGCCATTGCTGGCGCAATGTCGCGGCATCGGTGGGCGCGACGTTGACGTCGATATCATCAGGCGTGCCGGCGACCCTGTAGGGGCAGCGGAAGCGGCCGCAATTGGCCTGCGCCGAAAACTGCCAGAGCGCATAGCCCTGCCAGTTGCCCATCGGGAAATGCACGTCGATGTCGGTCTTGTAGCGCGCGTACCAGAGCGGCAGTCGTGACAGGAGCCGGTACTTGTACCTGTTGTCGGCGATGTACTGGGCGGTCTTGCCGTTGGTGTAGAGCACCGGGAAGCGGCCGATGCGCCGATGCACCTGGCGCACGAACTCCTCCGCGTCGTCGAGCGACATCCATTGCGAGGGGTCGTTGCCTTCGATGTCGAGGGCGATCAGATCATCGGGCGCGGGATCGGCGAAATCGAGGAAATTATTGGCCTGCTCGACCGGGTTACCGGGCCGGGCAAGATGGTAGGCGCCCCATTTCATGCCGAGCGCCTTGGCAACCACCCTGCGCGTCTGGAACAGTTCGCGCGTTACCGCGTGGCGTTTCCAAAGTGCCTTGCAGAGTTTCACTTCGGTGTCGTTGCCGGAGCAGAAATAGGGCGGCGGCATGCCGTCGGAGGCCTTGTTGATGAAGGCCACGATACGCTTGTCGGTCGCAAGCTGCGCCCAGTCGATGGAATTGTACTCGTAGGCGTCGACCACCAAAGCGCGGTCGGCATTCTTCCACGGCTCGGAAAAGTCCGAGGCCTTTGCCGCCGTGCCCAGCACTATCGCCGCCGCGAGGGCGAAAAGCGCTTTACAGCGAAGAGAACGCACAATGCTCTTCAACAACGGAGTCCCCGTTGACCAAGGGCGAATCCTGAACTGCTATGGTTAAGGATTTCTTCCCGGCGAGTTGGCGAAGTCAGCGCCGACTGAACGGCGGAACGTCAAACGGATCCGGCGCCGGCTCCTGCTGCAGCGTGCCCTCGGCGGCGCGCTTGCGGTAATGGGCAAGCGAACATTTCGGCGAGCACAATATGCCGCGATCCGACCAGTAGGCTGCTCCGTTGGCCAAGTCGCCATGGTAGTGGGAGAACCCCGCGGCCCGGTAGGGCAGGCCGCATTCGATGCAGCGATAGGCGTCAGGTCTGGCAAGCATGGGAGCGTTCCGGTCGGCTTTTTCTGTGGCCGGTCGATTTGATCCGGCATCGGCTGAACTTAATACACGCCACCATGATTGCAAAATCCGCGTGACAAAATTTGACGTTTACGTAAAAAGAAGATGCATGGACCATGCAAAGGCGGATGGTTTGCGCCGGTGCTTGCCGATAGGGTTTGCCGCCGTTGAGGAGGAGAGAAAACATGTATCGGGCGCCGGTCGAGGATATCGCCTTTACGCTGAAGCACGTCGCCGGCATGAAGCCGGCGCTCGAGGCCGGCACCTTCGGCGATCTGGGCGAGGATCTGGTCGATGCGGTCCTGGGCGAGGCCGGCCGTTTTGCCACCGAGGAGGTCGCGCCGCTTTACAAGATTGGTGACGAACACGGCGCCGTGCTGGAAGACGCTGCCGTCACCACGCCGCCCGGCTGGAAGGACCTCTATCGCCGCTGGATCGATGGCGGCTGGAACGCGCTCTCCGGGCCGGAAGAGTATGGCGGCCAGGCTTTGCCGACCATGCTCGGCGTCGCCGCGCTCGAAATGTGGAATTCCGCCGCCATGGCCTTTGGGATCGGCCCGACGCTCACCATGGGTGCCGTCGAAGCGCTGGACAAGCATGCTTCGGAAGACCTCAAGGCGAAGTACCTCGCGAAACTTGTCTCGGGCGAGTGGATGGGCACGATGAACCTGACCGAGCCGCAGGCGGGCTCGGACCTTGCTGCCTTGCGCAGTCGCGCCGAGCCGGCCGGCGACGGCAGCTACCGCATCTTCGGCCAGAAGATATTTATCACCTATGGCGAGCACGATTTTACCGACAACATCATCCATCTGGTGCTGGCGCGGCTGCCGGACGCGCCTGCCGGCACGCGCGGCATTTCGCTGTTCCTGGTGCCGAAATTCCTGGTGCGCGACGATGGTTCGCTGGGCGCCCGCAACGACGTCTTCTGCTCCGGCCTCGAGCACAAGCTCGGCATTCACGCCTCGCCGACATGCACCATGATCTATGGCGACGGTTTCCAGGGTGCGAAGCCGGGCGCCATGGGCTGGCTGATCGGCGAGGAGAACAAGGGCCTGGCCTGCATGTTCACCATGATGAACAATGCCCGCCTCGCTGTCGGCATGCAGGGTGTCGCGGTGGCTGAAGCGGCCACCCAGAAGGCGGTCGCCTACGCCAATGAGCGCCGCCAGGGCAAGGCGGTGGACTATGCCGG
>NZ_JAFKIC010000265.1 GCF_017306585.1 Mesorhizobium sp.
AGCCGACCCGCGTAGCCAGTCGTCGGGATGTCCAAATGGACGTCCATTTTGCCGTCTGCTCCCACTTGGACCCTCCGTCTCTAACGATCGGCGGACTCTTGCCACATTAACCTCATGCGCCGCACGAGGGGAGCGGCGTGGCGCTTACGCCTGATCATAGCCGTTGTCGAATTGTCGGTCGACCATCGCATCTGGCTGTCATGGGTGCTGGGGACCTTGGTCCTCACCGCAGGCATCTGCTTGGTGCAGTGCCGCTCCCTTACCCGGCAGGAGAGGGACGGCCGGACCGCAGATCGCATGGCGACATCGGGGTAGCTGCGCAGGCGTCGACGGCCTGCGTCTCCCATGCCAATGAGACGTCCGGCTTTCCGGCTTCTCGCGCCTATTCGGCCGCGGCCTGCGCCGAGTTCGAGCCGATATAGTTGCGGATCGTCTCGATGATGCGATCCTGATCGGCCTCGCTGAGATAGGGGTGCATCGGCAGGCACAGGATGCGCTTTGGCAGGTCTTCCGACACGGCAAGGCCTGTCGGCGTGCGTGGATAGTCGCGATAGGCGACCTGCTCGTGCAGCGGCTTCACATAATAGATCACCGAGGGAATGCCCTTTTCGCCCAGATGCGCCCTCAAGCCGTCGCGCTTGGGCGTCTCGATCGCGTATTGCGCCCAGGCGGAGCGGCTGCCGTCGAGATTGCGGGCCGCCGTGACGATATCGCCAAGCCCCTGGGCATAGCGATCCGCCACCACTTGCCGCGCAACCATCTCCTCCTCGAGGATGGCGAGCTTTTCGATCAGGATCGCCGCCTGCAGCGTGTCGAGCCGTGAGTTGATGCCGACGCGGATGTTGTCGTACTGGGTCTCGCCCTTGCCGTGGAAGGCGAAGGAGCGCAGCTTGTCGGCCATCTCGTCATCATTGGTGAACATCGCGCCGCCATCGCCATAGCAGCCGAGCGGCTTGGCGGGGTAGAAGCTGGTCGAGCCGACATGGCCGAAGGCGCCGCACATCTTGCCGTCGAGCGAGCCGCCCATCGACTGCGCCGCATCCTCGATCACCAGCAGCCCTTCGCGCTTGGCGATGGCCATGATCGCGTCATAGTCGGCGGCGAGCCCGAACAGGTCGACCGGGATGATCGCCTTGGGCTTCAGGCGGCCTTCCTTCTTGACCATCGCGATCGCCGCCTCGAGGCTCGCGATGTCGATGTTGTAGGTCTTGGCGTCGACATCGACGAAGACCGGCTCGGCCTTCGCCAGCGCCACGACCTCCGCCGTGGCGGCGAACGTGAAGCTTGGCACGAACACCGCGTCGCACGGACCGATGCCGGAGGCAAACAGCGGCAACAGCAGCGCGTCGGTGCCGTTGGCGCAAGCCACGACATGCTTGGTGCCGATATAGGCGGCGAGTTTCTTCTCGAATTCGGCGACCTGGGGGCCAAGGATGTAGCGGCCATCCTCGACGACATGATCGATCGCGGCCCTCAACCGGTCGCGGATACGTTCGCGCTGCGCGCCAAGATCAATGAACTGCATGTCGGCCTCAAACGGGTTTAACCAGGCGGTTTAGCCAGATAACGGCCCGCTGGTATCAGAGTTGTGCCTGCCGAGAAAGCCGGGCGGCCGGAGCCGCCAATCGCGACGAGGCGCGGTCTGTTACCGGCTTTTCCGGGGCGATATCGGCCGGATGCCTGAAATCCGGGCTTCGGCAGGCACTTTTCGGCCTTTATAACCCTGAGCGCCGGCGCCGCGAAACATAAAGTGATCGGCTGGCTCAACTTATGTTGAGCGTTGATCAGGCAATCTCGTGGCGCCAGGGCGGATTGGCGCCGGCGCGCGACACTGTCACCGCCGCGGCCTTTGCACCGAGCGTCAGGGCTTGGCGGATGGCATCCTCGGACAATGTGGCGATCGCGGCCTTCGACAGCAGCCCTTGCTCGTGCAGGGAGGCCAGGATGCCGGCGTTGAACGTGTCGCCGGCGCCGACCGTATCGACCACTTTGACCTTTTCCGGCATCACGGTGACTGTTTTATCCCTGGTATAGCCGACGGCGCCTTCGCTGCCATGGGTGACCACGATCAACTTGGGGCCGCGGTCGAGCCAGTTGCGCACGACATCCTCATGCGATCCGGCCTCGTCGAACCAGTGGAGGTCCTCGTCGGACAGTTTCACGATGTCGGACATCGCCATCATGGCGCGAATGCGCCTGAGGTGCTTTGCCTTGTCGGGAATGAAATTCGGCCGGATGTTGGGGTCCAGCATCATGACACGGCCCGTATGCTCGCGTCTCATGAACTCCTCATACGCGCTGCCGGCGGGCTCGGAGATGAGGCTGATGGCGCCGAACAGCATCGCCTCTATTTCTTTACCGAGCTGCGGCAGGTCCTCGATGGTGAGCATGCGGCCAGCGGTGTTTTCGTCGTAGAATGTATAGGTCGCCTGGCCGTTGGTCAGCCTCACGAAGGCAAGCGTCGTCGGACGCGCCGAGGTGTGGGCGTAGGTGGAACTGACCTTGCTTGCCCCCAATGCGTCCCGGAACTGGCCGCCGAACAGGTCCGACGACAGGCCCGAAAAGAAACCCGCTGGCGCGCCCAGCCGCCCGAGCGCGATCGCGCTGTTGAAGACCGCGCCGCCGACATAGGGCGCGAAGGCTGGCTCGCCCTCGCTGGTGGTGCGCGGCAGCATGTCGATGAGGGCTTCGCCGCAGCAGAGGATCATGGCTTCCTGGTCTCCGGCGGATGAATCACGCCCTTGCGGATGATGATGTTGGCGTAAAGCCTGGGTTCGCTCGTCGCGACGATGGCATGCGCCGATTTGACCCGTGCATAGAAGTCGGGGCCGGCCAGCGCAACCACCTTGCGGCCCGGCGCGCGTTTGGCGCAGATCGCCTCGATCTCATGATGGACCGGGTCGGCGAGCGAGGGATCACCCTTCACCGAGGCACGAAACAGCGCCTCGGGCACGACATCGTCGACCGGCAGGACGCTCAGTATGGCGTCGAGCACGGGAATGAGGGGATGGCCGTCGGCCCTGACCAGGCGCCTTGCCTGCTCCTGCGCCGGGTAGTTTCCATCGACCAGGGCGATCTCGTCGCCATGGCCCATGGCGCGCAAAGTCGCCAGAAGCTCCGGACCGAGCAGCGCCGGTATCCCGATCAGCATTCAGGCACTCCTGGAAATGGTGGTCGAGCCGATCAGGAAACGTTCGGAAAGCGGCAGGCTGGCGCCGCCGAGCGCCCGCGCGTGGATGCCGACGCTTCCCTCGCGGACAGCCGGCAGCCTCAGGCCTTCGCCGTCGATTGCTCCCATTGCCTCGATGACCGCGTCCACCAACCGGCGCCGTACGGCAAGCGGCATCCAACCATCGATCACGGCGGCCTCGAAATCTATGACCGAGGACGCGGCGACGATTGCGTAGGCGAGCGCTCGCGATGCGCTCGCGATCCAGTCGTCCAGTTCGGCGCCGATCTCGCCCCATTCCTGCGGCGAGGTCCAGAGATAGGAGCCGTCGACACCCTTCGCGCCGAGCGCTTTTTCCAGCATGGCGATCGAAGCCACGTCGATAAGTTGTGCCGGTTTTCCGTCCGGTCCAGGCACTGGCATCGAGCCGAGCGCGCCGGCATTGCCGGTCGGGCCGCCGAACAGCCGGCCGTTGAGCACGATGCCGCCGCCGGCGAAAGCGCCAATATAGAAATAGACGAAATCGCGCGCGGCACCTGTCTGGCCGAAAACCAGTTCGGCACCGCAGGCCGAGGTGGCGTCATTCTGCAGGTAGACCGGAAAATCGCATTGCGCCTGGATGTCGGCCCTGATGTCGCGATGGCGCCATTCGTCCATGACCTCGCGCGGCGCGCCGGCCGTATCGGCCCAGTTCCAGAGTTCGAACGGCATGGCGATGCCGAGGCCCGCTATGCGCTTGTCTTGCGTCGGCGTCAGTTCGCCACGCATCTTCTTCATGCCCGATGTGACGAATTCAACCGTCTCGCGCGGCGCCGGATAGCGATAGGAATGCTGCAGCATCGAGCGCACGTTGCCGAGAAAATCGATCAGCACGAGTTCGGCGCTACGGCGGCCGATCTTGAGGCCGATGAAGAAGGCGCCTTCCGGATTGAGCGCCATCGGGATGGACGGCTGGCCGATCTTGCCGCGCAAAGGCGCCTGGCGAAGCAGCAGGCCTTCTTCCTCGAGTTCACGCATGATGACCGAAACCGTCTGCGCCGAAAGTCCGGTCATGCGGGCAATGTCGGACTTCGCCAGGCTGCCGTGCTGGCGCACCAGCGACAGCACCAGACGCTCGTTGTGGTCGCGCATGCCGCTCTGGTTGGTGCCGCGGTGAATGAGGCTCTCATTCGCTTCGGGCGAACCGTGCCTCGCAGTGGCGGTTTCCACCCTGATCCTCCCGTCGTTTCCCCTCAATGCTTTTGCGGCAGAATGGGTTAGTGACGCAAGTGTGTCAATAATAAATAAGAGTGATTTAATTATTGACAGCCAGCTTTGTCTGGTGTTTTTTTAGCCACGCATCCGCGCCGGGAGAGTTCGCCTGGATGCCGTGCGGGTGCCGGTTGGCCGGCATCCGGAATGTTCCACCGGGAGGAAAATCGTGACCAATACAAAACTGTTGAAGTCCACCGTTTTCGCGGCTGCCGCTCTGGGCCTGATGGCCTTCGCCTCGTCCGCTTCCGCGGCCGGTGTCAGCGCCTGCCTGATCACCAAGACCGACACGAATCCGTTCTTCGTCAAGATGAAGGAAGGCGCGACGGCAAAAGCCAAGGAAATCGGCGTCGACCTCAAGGCCTATGCAGGCAAGGCGGAGGGCGACAATGAGGGCCAGGTCGCGGCGATCGAATCCTGCATTGCCGATGGCGCCAAGGGTATTCTGATCACCGCCACGGACACGGCGGCGATCGTGCCGGCGGTGAAGAAAGCGCGGGACGCCGGGCTGCTGGTGATCGCGCTGGACACCCAGCTTGAGCCGGCCGATGCCGCCGACGCGACGTTCGCGACCGACAATTTCAAGGCTGGCGAACTCATCGGTGCGTGGGCTAAGGCAACCCTCGGCGACAAGGCCAAGGATGCCCACATCGCCTATATGGATCTGATCGCCAGTCAGCCGTCGGTTGACGTCCAGCGCGACCAGGGCTTCATGACCGGCTTCGGCATCGACGTTAAGGATCCCAAGAAGATCGGCGACGAGACGGACCCGCGCAATGTCTGCCACGACCTGTCGGGCGGCAACGAGGATGGCGGCCATACCGCCATGGAGAACTGCCTGCAGAAAGACCCCAACATCAACGTCGTCTATACGATCAACGAGCCCGCGGCCGCTGGCGCCTATCAGGCGCTGAAGGCCGTCGGCAAGGAGAAGGACGTGTTGATCGTGTCGATCGATGGCGGCTGCCCGGGCGTCAAGAATGTCGCCGAAGGCATTATCGGTGCCACGGCGCAGCAGTATCCGCTGCTGATGGCTTCGCTCGGCATCGAGGCGATCAAGGCCTTCGCCGACACCGGCAAGAAGCCGGAACCGTCGCCGGGCCTGAACTTCTACAACACCGGCGTCACCCTCATCACCGACAAGCCGGCCGCCGGTGTCGATTCCATCGACACCAAGGCAGGCCTCGGAAAGTGCTGGGGTTGATTTGAGCCGCCAACCGGCTCAATCATTGCAACAACAATAAGAATAACAGGGTGGGGCGGCTCAGCCGCTCCATCCCTTGGGCTGGGAGGCCGTGTTGAGCGTCGAGACGACCAAAGGCAGTGGGCCGCAGGAGTTCGAAAAGACCCTGGACGCAAGCGACAGGAATATTGCTTCGTTCGATACCCACTCTCGAACAGCGCTGGAAAGTATCCAGCACCGGTTGCACAAAAGCCCCGCGATGGTGCCGCTGATCATCCTGCTTCTGTCGGTGATCCTGTTCGCCATCGTCGTCGGCGGACGGTTTTTCTCCCCGTTCACGCTGACCCTGATCCTTCAGCAGGTGGCGATAACGGGTATGGTCGGCATCGCTCAGACATTGGTGGTGCTGACTGCCGGCATCGACCTTTCCGTCGGCGCCATCATGGTGCTGAGCTCGGTCGTCATGGGGCAGTTCGCCATGCATTATGGCGTTCCCGCGCCGGTGGCCGTCGCGGTCGGTCTGCTGGTCGGCGCGATCTGCGGGCTGATAAACGGCTTCTTGATAGCGCGGGTAAAGCTGCCGCCCTTCATCGTGACGCTCGGCACATGGTCGATCTACGCCGCGATCAATTTCATCTATTCGGGCAACGAAACCATCCGCAGCCAGGATCTTGAGGCAACCGCGCCTTTGCTGCAATTCTTCGGCGGCTCGTTCAAGGTTGGCGGCGCCGTCTTCACCTATGGCGTGCTTCTGATGCTGATCATGGCGGCGATCGCCTGGTATGTGCTCAATCACACCGCCTGGGGGCGGCACGTCTATGCGGTCGGCGATGATCCGGAGGCCGCCGAACTGTCGGGCGTTCGCGTCGACCGGATGCTGCTCGCCGTCTACACGCTGACGGGTCTCATTTGCGCCATTGCCGGATGGGCGCTGATCGGACGTATCGGATCGGTATCGCCACAGGCCGGCCAGTTCGAGAACATCAATTCGATCACTGCCGTCGTCATCGGCGGAACCTCGCTCTTTGGCGGGCGCGGCTCCATCCTGGGCACCATCTTCGGGGCGCTCATCGTTGGCGTGTTCGCCTTGGGATTGCGGCTATGGGGGACCGACCCGCAATGGACGCAATTGTCGGTCGGCGCCCTCATCATTGTCGCGGTCGGCATCGACCAGTGGATCAGGAAGATTTCGGCATGACCCAGGCTCAGGAACCGATCCTTACCGCGCGTGGCCTGGTCAAGCGCTATGGCCGCGTCACCGCCCTCGACAATGCTGATTTCGACCTCTATCCCGGCGAAATCCTTGCGGTCATCGGCGACAACGGCGCCGGCAAGTCGTCGCTCATCAAGGCGATATCAGGCGCAGTGGTGCCTGACGAAGGCGAAATCCGGCTCGACGGCAAACCCGTCGCCTTCAAGTCGCCGATGGAAGCCCGCGAAGCGGGCATTGAAACCGTCTACCAGAACCTGGCGCTGTCGCCGGCTTTGTCCATCGCCGACAACATGTTTCTGGGCCGCGAGATCCGCAAGCCCGGCTTCGTCGGCCAATGGCTTCGGATGCTCGACCGTCCGACGATGGAAAAGCGGGCCCGCGACAAGCTCACCGAACTCGGCCTGATGACCATCCAGAATATCGGCCAGGCGGTGGAGACGCTGTCGGGCGGCCAGCGCCAGGGTGTGGCGGTGGCGCGCGCCGCCGCCTTCGGTTCGAAGGTGGTCATCATGGACGAACCGACGGCAGCCCTCGGTGTCAAGGAAAGCCGCCGCGTCCTCGAACTGATCCTCGACGTCAAGAAACGCGGCCTGCCCATCGTGCTCATCTCGCACAACATGCCGCATGTCTTCGAGGTGGCGGACCGGATCCATATCCATCGCCTCGGCCGTCGCCTCGCCGTCATCGATCCCAAGCAATATACAATGTCGGATGCCGTCGCCTTCATGACCGGCGCCAAGGCGCCTCCCGAGGTGCTGGTGGCGTGAGCATTCGCACTTCCACAGGATTGCTTGGCCCATCTGTCTCCTAAATCGATTGAATATATGCTGCAATGCACTAGGATAGGCTGGGATGATCGGTGAAAGCGGGTATGATCAAGGCCAACCGAACGCGAGGCGATATGACATCCGCCATGACCATTGAAGCTCCCGCTCTAGATAATCCCGACCCCAGGACGCTCGCCGAAGAAGTCCTGATGTCGCTCAAATACCGGGTCGGCAAGGACACCACCGTCGCCACCCCGCACGACTGGCTGACCGCCTCGATCAAGGTCGTGCGCGACCGTGTCGTCGACCACTGGATGCAGGCCACGAAAGAGGCCTACGACCAGCAGGAGAAGCGGGTCTACTACCTCTCGCTCGAATTCCTGATCGGGCGCCTGATGCGCGACGCCTTCTCCAATCTCGGCCTGATGGAGAACATGCGCGAGGCGCTGTCCTCGCTCGGCGTCGACCTCGATCTTATCGCGGCTCTTGAGCCCGACGCGGCCCTTGGCAATGGCGGTCTTGGCCGGCTTGCCGCCTGCTTCATGGAAAGCATGGCGACCGTCGACATCCCCGCCCATGGCTATGGCATCCGCTACGCCAACGGCATGTTCCGCCAGGAGATTCACGACGGCTGGCAGGTCGAACTGCCGGAGACCTGGCTCGACCACGGCAATCCGTGGGAATTCGAACGCCGCGAACGCTCGTTCGATGTCGGCTTCGGCGGCTCGGTGGAATCGGTCACGTCGAAAGACGGGCGTCTTGAGCGGCATGTCTGGAAGCCGACCGAGCATGTGCTTGCGGTCGCTTACGACACGCCCGTGGCCGGCTGGCGCGCCAAGCGCGTCAACACGCTGCGGCTCTGGTCGGGCATGCCGGTCGATCCGATCCTGCTCGACAAGTTCAATGCCGGCGACCACATCGGCGCGCTCGCCGAAAGCAACAAGGCCGATGCGCTCTCGCGCGTGCTCTATCCCGCCGACTCCCACATGGCCGGCCAGGAACTCAGGCTGCGGCAGGAATATTTCTTCTCGACCGCCTCGCTGCAGGACATCGTTCAGCGCCATCTCAGCCAGTATGGCGACCTGCGGTCGCTGCCCGACAAGGCCGCGATCCACCTCAACGACACCCATCCCGCGATCGCGGTGCCGGAACTGATGCGGCTGCTGATGGACGTCCACGGCATGGACTTCGATCTCGCCTGGGACATCACCAAGCGCACCTTCGGCTACACCAATCACACATTGTTGCCGGAGGCGCTGGAAAGCTGGCCGGTGCCGCTGTTCGAACGGCTTTTGCCGCGCCACATGCAGATCGTCTATGCCATCAACGCGCAGGTGCTGCTCGAGGCCCGCGCCACCAACCAGTTCTCCGGCGACCAGATCAGCCGCATTTCGCTGATCCAGGAAAATGGCGACCGCCGCGTGCGCATGGGCAATCTTGCATTCGTCGGCTCGCATTCGATCAACGGCGTCTCGGCGCTGCATACCGAACTGATGAAGGAGACGGTGTTCGCCGATCTTCACCGGCTCTATCCCGACCGCATCAACAACAAGACCAACGGCATCACGCCGCGGCGCTGGTTGATCCAGTGCAATCCGGGTCTGACCTCGATTGTCCGCGAGGCGATCGGCGACCGCTTCATGGACAACATCGAGGCTATCAAGGATCTCGACGGCTTTGCCGACGACAGTGCCTTCCGCGAGAAGTTCGCCGGCGTGAAGCGGCAGAACAAGGTAAGGCTCGCCAACCTGATCGCCGACCGGCTCGGCATCAGGCTCGATCCCTCCGCGCTGTTCGATATCCAGGTCAAGCGCATCCACGAATACAAGCGCCAATTGCTCAACATCCTGGAAGCGATCGCGCTCTACGATCAGATTCGCTCGCACCCGGAGCGTGACTGGATGCCGCGCGTGAAGATTTTCGGTGGCAAGGCGGCGCCGAGCTACCATAACGCCAAGCTGATCATCAAACTGGCTAACGACGTCGCCAAGGTCATCAATGGCGATCCCTCGGTGCGCGGCCTGCTGAAAGTCGTGTTCGTGCCGAACTACAATGTCAGCCTTGCCGAAGTGCTGATGCCCGCCGCCGACCTTTCCGAGCAGATCTCGACCGCCGGTATGGAAGCGTCCGGCACCGGCAACATGAAGTTCGGGATGAACGGCGCCTTGACCATCGGCACCCTCGACGGCGCCAATGTCGAGATGAAGGAGCATGTCGGCGACCACAACATCTTCATCTTCGGCCTTACCACCGCCGAGGTCGCGGAGCGGCGCAACAACGGCTATAACCCGCGCAGCGTGATCGAGGCTTCGCCGGAGTTGGCGCAGGCCGTGGCGGCGATTTCGTCCGGCGTCTTCTCGCCCGACGATCCGGGCCGCTACCGCGACCTGATGAACGGCCTTTACCAGAGCGACTGGTTCATGGTGGCGGCCGACTTCGATTCTTACGCCGACTGCCAGCGCGTGGTTGACAGCGTCTGGCGCGACAGCCCCGACTGGAACGCGCGCGCCATCCGCAATGTGGCCCGCATGGGCTGGTTCTCATCCGACCGCACAATCCGCCAATACGCGAAAGAAATCTGGAACGTACCCGCCTGATATGATTGCATGAGGCCACGAGCAATGTGGCTCAAACAAAAGACTAGAGCATGATCCTGAAAAGCGGAGTCCGGTTTTCGAAAAAGATCATGCTCAAACAAGGAGATAGCCCGGGGAGGGCGACCGCCTGATGAGGAAGCCGCGCGCGACCGCTGCGACAAGCGGGCCGGACGGACTGGCGCCAGCCAGCGATGTTGCGGCAATTGTCGCCGGTACCCACGGCAATTCCTTCGCGGTCCTCGGCGTCCATGAAATCGGCAAAAGCCTGTTTGCCCGCTGCTTCGTGCCCCATGCCGAATCCGTCACGGCCTATACACTGACCGGCACCAGGGCCGGCGAACTGTCCCGGCGCGACGACGCCGGTTTCTTCGAAGGCAAGCTGTCGATCAAGAAGCGCCAGCCGCTGCGCTATCATGCCAGGAACGCCGGCGGCGACTGGTGGCTGACCGATCCCTATTCATTCGGTCCGGTGCTCGGGCCGATGGACGATTATTACATCGCCGAGGGCTCGCACCTCAGGCTGTTCGACAAGCTCGGCGCGCATGTCATCGAACATGAGGGCGCCACCGGCGTGCATTTCGCCGTCTGGGCGCCAAACGCGCGGCGCGTTTCCGTGGTCGGCGACTTCAACGACTGGGACGGCCGCCGGCATTCGATGCGCGATCGCCGCGATACCGGCATCTGGGAGGTGTTCATTCCCGATATCGGCGCCGGCCGGCCCTACAAATACGAGATCATCGGACCCGATGGCGTGAGGCTGCCGCTGAAGGCCGACCCATTCGCCTTCAAGTCCGAACTTCGGCCGGCAACGGCTTCGGTGACGGCGGTGCCGCCGGCCCATCAGTGGGGTGACGAGGCGCATCGCACCTTCTGGCGCAACGCTGATCCGCGGCGCGAGGCGATCTCGATCTACGAGGTCCATGCCGGCTCCTGGCAGCTTCGCGACGACGGCACTTTCCTGTCCTGGGACGAACTCGCCGACCGGTTGATCCCCTATGTCGTCGAGGCCGGCTTTACCCATATCGAATTCATGCCGATCTCCGAACATCCCTATGATCCCTCATGGGGGTATCAGACGACTGGCCTCTATGCGCCATCGGCGCGCTTCGGCGACCCGGATGGCTTTGCCCGCTTCGTCGACGGCGCCCATCGCGCCGGGATCGGCGTCATCCTCGATTGGGTGCCGGCGCATTTCCCGGTCGACGAGCATGGCCTCGTCCATTTCGACGGCACCGCGCTTTACGAGCACGCCGATCCGCGCAAGGGTTTTCATCCCGACTGGAACACCGCGATCTACAATTTCGGCCGCCGCGAGGTGGTGTCGTTCCTCGTCAACAACGCGCTGTTCTGGGCCGAGAAATACCATGTCGACGGTCTTCGCGTCGATGCGGTCGCCTCGATGCTCTACCTCGACTATTCGCGCAAGCAGGGCGAGTGGATCCCCAACGAGAAGGGCGGGCGCGAGAATCTCGAGGCGGTCAGCTTCCTGCAGAAGATGAACAAGGAGCTCTACGGCCATCATCCCGGCGTCATGACCATCGCCGAGGAATCGACATCATGGCCTAAGGTCTCCGCGCCCGTCCATCAGAACGGGCTGGGCTTCGGCTTCAAATGGAACATGGGCTTCATGCACGACACGCTGGAGTATTTTTCCAAGGAGCCGATTTTCCGCAAGCACCACCACAACGACCTGACCTTCGGGCTCACCTACGCTTTTTCCGAGAATTTCGTGCTGCCGCTCTCGCATGACGAGGTCGTGCACGGCAAAGGCACGCTTTTGGGCAAGATGGCGGGCGACGACTGGCAGAAGTTTGCGACCCTGCGAGCCTATTACGGCTTCATGTGGGGCTATCCCGGCAAGAAGCTGTTGTTCATGGGGCAGGAGTTCGCGCAGCGCCGCGAATGGAGCGAGGCGCGCGCGCTCGACTGGAACCTGCTCGATTTCCGCCCGCATCGCGGTGTCTGGCAGACGGTGCGCGATCTCAACTACCTATACCGTTCGCGCCCGGCGCTGCACGGCCGCGATTGCGAGCCGGAAGGGTTTTCCTGGCTGATCGTCGACGACAGCCAGAATTCGGTTTTCGCCTGGGTCCGCAACGCGCCGGGCGGCAACCCGGTCGCCGTCGTCTGCAATTTCACGCCGGTGCCGCGCGACAATTATCGCGTGCCGCTGCCGAAGCCCGGCAAATGGCGCGAGATCATCAACACCGACGCTTCCGAATATGGCGGGTCCGGCATGGGCAATGGCGGCGCTGTCGAGGCGCGGGCGGAGGCTGGTGGCGCCTCGGCGACGATGCTCTTGCCGCCGCTGGCCACGATCATGCTTGAATATGTTCCAGACTGAGTAACCGGGGAGGGTGAAACCATGGTGGATACGAAACGAACCCAGCCGCTGGCCCGCGATGCCATGGCCTATGTGCTGGCCGGCGGGCGCGGCAGCCGCCTCAAGGAATTGACCGACCGGCGCGCCAAGCCGGCGGTCTATTTCGGCGGCAAGACCCGCATCATCGATTTCGCGCTCTCCAATGCGCTGAATTCCGGCATTCGCCGCCTTGGCGTCGCCACGCAGTACAAGGCGCATTCGCTGATCCGCCACCTGCAGCGTGGCTGGAACTTCCTGCGGCCTGAACGAAACGAAAGCTTCGACATCCTGCCGGCCAGCCAGCGCGTGTCGGAGACGCAATGGTATGAAGGCACCGCCGATGCGGTCTACCAGAACATCGACATCATCGAGGCCTATGGCCCGGAATACATGGTGATCCTGGCCGGCGACCACATCTACAAGATGGACTACGAGATGATGCTGCGCCAGCATGTCGATGCCGGCGCCGATGTCACGGTCGGCTGTCTCGAAGTGCCGCGCATGGAGGCGACCGGCTTCGGCGTCATGCATGTCGATGCCAAGGACAACATCATCTCCTTCATCGAAAAGCCGGCCGATCCGCCCGGCATTCCCGACAAGCCCGACTTCGCGCTGGCCTCGATGGGCATCTATGTGTTCAAGACCAAGTTCCTGATGGAGCAACTGCGCCGCGACGCCGCCGAGCCCGGATCCAGCCGCGACTTCGGTAAGGACATCATCCCCTATATCGTCCAGCACGGTAAGGCGATCGCCCACCGCTTCGCCAAATCCTGCGTGCGCTCGACCGCCGAGAACGAAGCCTACTGGCGCGATGTCGGCACGGTCGACGCCTATTGGGAGGCCAACATCGATCTGACCGACGTTACACCCGAACTCGACCTCTACGACCGCGACTGGCCGATCTGGACCTATGCCGAATTGAAGCCGCCGGCAAAATTCGTCCATGACGAGGATGGCAGGCGCGGCTCGGCCGTTTCTTCGCTTGTGTCGGGCGACTGCATCGTCTCGGGCGCGACGCTGAGGAAAAGCTTGATCTTCACCGGCGCGCGCATCAACTCCTATTCGACGCTGGAAGAAGTCGTCATGCTGCCCGACGTTCATGTCGGCCGGAACGCAAAGTTGAAGCGCGTCGTCATCGACCATGGTGTTAGGATACCGGAAGGCCTGGTCGTCGGCGAAGACCCCGCTCTCGACGCCAAGCGCTTTCGGGTCTCCGAAAAAGGCATCTGCCTGGTCACCCAGGACATGATCGACAAGCTTAAGCTTTAAGAACTGATCCGGACGGTCTTTCGTCGGGAATTTGCGCAGAACAGAGAATTGGACAGGATCGGACCATAAACGCATGCAGGTTCTGTCGGTCACGCCCGAGATATTCCCGCTGATCAAGACCGGCGGACTTGCCGACGTGACCGGCGCCCTGCCGATCGCGCTGGCAGCAAAGGGCGTGACCATGCGCACGCTCATTCCGGGTTTTCCCGTCGTCATGGACGCCTTCAAGAAAAAGAAGGCCGTCTATCAGTACCCGTCGCTGCAAGGCGGCAAGGCTGCCATCCATGCCGTCGAGATCGCCGGGCTCAGCCTTTTCGTGCTTGACGCGCCGCATCTGTTCGATCGGCCCGGCGGCCCGTATGGCAATGCCTCGGGTGCGGATTGGCCGGACAACTGGCGTCGCTTCGCGGCCTTGAGCCAGGCCGGCGCCGATATCGCGGGCGGTGTGATCTCGGGTTATCTGCCCGACATCGTACACGCCCATGACTGGCAGTCGGCGATGACGCTTGCCTATATGCGCTATGGCAAGGCGGTCGGCACGCCGTCGATGATGACCGTCCACAATCTTGCCTTCCAGGGCCAGTTCGGCGCCGGCATCTTCGGCGAACTGGGCTTGCCGGCGGTGGCAATGGCGCTCGACGGCGTCGAATATTATGGCGGTGTCGGATTCCTGAAGGCCGGCCTTCAGGCCGCCTGGGCGATCACCACCGTCAGCCCCACCTATGCGCAGGAGATCCGCTCGCCGGAATTCGGCATGGGGCTCGACGGCCTCATCAACATGCGCTCCAGCGATCTTTATGGAATCGTCAACGGCATCGACACCGCTATCTGGGATCCGGAGGCCGACAAGCACCTGGTCTCGACCTATACGGCTGAAACGCTGAAAGCCCGCGCGCCGAACCGGGCCGCGGTGGAGGATCGCTTCGGCCTTGACCGTGACGACAGCCCGATCGTCTGCATCATCAGCCGCCTGACCTGGCAAAAGGGCATGGATATATTGGCGACGGCGATCGACGGCATTGTCGCGACCGGCGCGCGGCTGGCCATACTGGGCTCGGGTGATGCCGGCCTCGAAGGCGCGCTGCTTGCCGCCGCCGCGCGCCACCGGGGCCGCATCGGCGTGGTCGTCGGCTATGACGAGGGCCTGTCCCACATCATGCAGGGCGGCTGCGACGCGATCGTCATTCCCTCGCGAT
>NZ_JAFKIC010000266.1 GCF_017306585.1 Mesorhizobium sp.
TGGAATTCCTCGAACACCGCCTCGCGCTGATCCTCGGGAATGCCGCAGCCGGTATCGGCGACATCGATGCGGATCGTGTCGCCGCGATGGCGCGTGCCGACGAGCACGCCGCCCGAACGGGTATAGCCCAGCGCATTGGAAAGGATGTTCTGCAGGATGCGGCGCAGCAGCGTGCGGTCCGAGCGCACCACGGCATTGACCGGCCGGAATTTCAGCGACAGCCGTTTCATTTCCGCGACCGGCTGGAAATCCGAGCGCAGCGACGAGAACAGCGCTTCCAGGCTGACGTCGCCGATGTCGGGCTGGACCACGCCGGCGTCGAGCTTGGAGATGTCGAGCAAGGTGCGCAGCAGGTCTTCCATCGTTTCCAGTGAACGCTCGACCTGGCGCACCAGCTTCCTGCCTTCATCGCTGGTCTGCACCTCGGCAAGTGCCGAGACGGAGAGGTGGGCCGCGTTCAGCGGCTGCAGCACGTCATGGCTGGCGGCAGCGAGAAACCTTGTCTTGGAAAGATTCGCCAGTTCCGCGTTTTCCTTGGCGGCGCTGAGATCGATATTGGATTGCTCCAGCCGGCGCAGCGTCGCGTGCAGTTCCTCGGTGCGCGTGCGCACGCGGTTTTCCAGCGAGATCGCGGTCTGGAACAGCGAGAAGGCATTGCCCTGCTGGTCCATCGACCGCTCGACACGGCTGACCAGGGCGGCGTTGATCTTCTTCAGCTTGTCGAGATCGTCTATGTCGCGCAGCGGCATCTGTTTTCGCTGCTCTATTCGGCCGCCTGGCGGTCGCCGAAGGCGATGCCGGTGAACGTCTGGTTGAGGTGCATCGAGCGGTATTGTTCACCATAGGTGCCGAAGCCGACGACATTGTTGACCCGGTAGAGCTCCGAAATGTCGCGAAAGACCTGGCGGTTGCGGGCATCGAGCCGGCGCAGCACGCAATCGAAGCCGAGGATCAGGTCGATGCCGCCCAGCCTGTCCTCGACCTCGCGCAATGCCGCGCGTGTCGATTCCACCATGTCCTTGGGCTGGGCGATCGACAGCACGACGCCGTCGTCGATGGCGCAGAAGAAGGACAACGAGCCATCGGCGTGCATCCTCTGGATCGAGCGGCAGTAATATTCTCCGCCCACCTTCACCACGACGGGATGCGAGGCGAAGCTGAGCGGGGTCAGGGTCTGCGGCACGATGCCGACCGAGGCGGCGTATTCTTGCGCCGCATTGGTGGCGTTGAACTCCCGCACGATGCGATGATCCGGGTCGGACGCCGTCACCACCAGTTTCTCGTCGGTGGGAACGAAATTGTCGGTCTTGAAGACGTGGAAAGGAATTTCCGTGGCGACGAGCACGATGATGGCGCTGTCGGAAGTGACCCTGCCGTCCGAGATCAGGCGCGTCGTCTCGAATTTCAGGTCGTCGCCGGCCGACCCGCCGAGCAGCGGGATGTCGTCGAGGCCCCAGTGGATAGCCGAGCTCACCGCCTCCTCGGCGTAGGACAGCCCGTCGATGAAACAGAGCGCGAAGGTGTTTTTCGCCCGCTCGGCGCCGACGCGGCCGTGCAGGGCGCGCCGCAGAGCCTCAACCTCGCCGGTGATCCTGTCCATGCCCGACGAGGACAGATTGTCGACCATGGTGCTGACCGTGGTGAACGAGGCCGAGGGAAGCAGCATCGCCAGCATGTGGCCTTCCTCGAGCCCTTGCGGCGTGATCTCGCCAGCCGTGGAGCAGCCGGCATGGTGGAGTGCCGGAGCATGGACCGAGAGGGCCTGCGACAGAGCATCGGCCTCGACAAGGCTCTGCGAAAAAAACAGGAGGGCAAAGCCGGCATTGATGGCGGCGGCCTCCGCGGCCACGGCGCGTGCGAAAACATCCGCATCCGGCGCGTCGGTGGTCAGAGCCGACAAGCCGCATGCATAGCGTGTCCGTGAACTGGTCAGCGGCGTTCTCCCGCATTTCCTCCGACGCCTCTTGTGCGCGTCGGGCGCGCCGGCATCGGGCGATATTGTTGCCGCCAATCCACATTTTGGCAATGGGGCCGCGGGACCGCGTTTTCGTGCGCCGGCCATGACCGAAAGTACAATGATCCGGCTTTGCGCCGCGCTGTTTTTTGAGCGTTGTGCGGTGTACGAATAACGCATGGCCGAAGTGCCAGCGGCGCGTCGGCAGCGTGATGACCAAGGTTTACACCCAGGGAGGATTCATGTCGGACGTTTCGTTTGTTGTGAACGGCAGGCGGGTCAGTGGTACCGCCGAGGATCGAACGCTGCTGGTTCATTTCCTGCGCGAGAATCTGGGGCTGACCGGCACCCATGTCGGCTGCGATACGTCGCAATGCGGGGCCTGCGTCGTCCATGTCGACGGCCGGGCGGTCAAATCCTGTTCGATGCTCGCCGCGCAGGCATCCGGATCTGCCGTGACAACAATCGAAGGGCTTGCCAACGGCTCTGATCTGCATCCCGTGCAGGCGGCGTTCAAGGAACATCACGGCCTGCAATGCGGCTTTTGCACGCCAGGCATGATCATGACGGCGACCGACATGATCAGCCGTCATCCCGAAGGCCTCGACGAGGCGACCGTGCGGGCCGAACTCGACGGCAATATCTGCCGCTGCACCGGCTACCACAACATCGTCAAGGCGATCCTTGCCGCATCGAAGGCGATGTCGAAGGGCGTCAAGGGCAGGGCAAAACAGGCTGCGTAAGGACTGAGTGAGTAGCGAATAGCGAGTAGCGAATAGTCGGTCTCGGTTTAACGGCCCCTACGCTGCAGTCTTTCTCTACTCCCTATTCGCTACTCACTACTCGCTATTCCGGGAGGAATTTCCATGGGCATTGAAGGTGTTGGCGCTCGGGTCGCGCGCAAGGAAGACAAAAGATTCATCACCGGCGCCGGCCGCTATGTCGACGACATGGTGGTGCCCGGCATGAAGCACGCGGTGTTCGTGCGCAGTCCGCACGCGCATGCGCAGATCAAGAAGATCGACGTCAGGCAGGCGCAGGGCATGCCCGGCGTCATCGGCGTGCTGACCGGCAAGGAGCTCAAGGCCGACGGCATCGGCAACCTGATCTGTGGCTGGATGATCCACTCCAAGGACGGTTCGCCGATGAAGATGGGCGCCTGGTCGCCTCTCGCCGTGGATAAGGTGCGCTATGTCGGCGACGCCGTGGTGGTGGTGGTGGCGGAAACCAAGGCGCAGGCGCGTGACGCCGCCGAAGCGGTCGACATCACCTACAAGGAACTGAAGGCGGTGGTCGATGCCACCAAGGCGCTGGAGAAGGGCGCGCCGCAAATCCATGCGGAGGCCGAGGACAATCTGATCTTCGACTGGGAGATCGGCGACGCCAAGGCAACCGATGCCGCGATCAAGGCAGCCGCGCATGTCACTCGCATGAAGATCGTCAACAACCGGCTGGTGCCGAACGCCATGGAGCCGCGCGCGGCTCTTGGCCACTACGACAAGGCGGAGGATCACTTCACCTGCTGGACGACATCGCAGAACCCGCATGTCGCGCGGCTGGTAATGAGCGCCTTCTACAATGTCGCGCCGGAAAACAAGCTGCGCGTCATCGCGCCCGATGTCGGCGGCGGCTTCGGCTCCAAGATCTACATCTACCCCGAGGAGATCGTCTGCCTGTGGGCCTCCAAGAAAACCGGCGTGCCGGTCAAATGGGTTGCCGACCGGACGGAAAGCTTCCTTTCGGACGCGCATGGCCGGGACCACGTTTCCATGGTGGAGATGGCCTTCGACAAGGACAACAGGATCACCGGGCTTAAGGTCGATACCATCGCCAATCTCGGCGCCTACATGTCGCTGTTCTCGTCCTGCGTGCCGACCTATCTCTACGCGACGCTGCTGTCGGGCCAGTACGACATTCCGGCGATCCACGCCAATGTGCGCACCGTCTACACCAATACCGCGCCCGTCGATGCCTATCGCGGGGCAGGGCGGCCCGAAGCCACCTACCTGCTGGAGCGGACCATGGAGGCGGCAGCGCGTGAGCTTGGCGTGTCGCCAGCCGAGTTGCGGCGCAAGAACTTCATCACCTCGTTTCCCCACCAGACCCCGGTCATCATGAACTACGATGCCGGCGATTACGGCGCCTCGCTCGACGCGGCCATGAAGACCGCGGACTATGCCGGCTTTGCCGGGCGCAAGGCGGCGGCCGCTAAGCAGGGCAAGCTGCGTGGCATCGGCATGAGCTGTTATATCGAGGCGTGCGGCATCGCGCCGTCGGCTGCGGTGGGCTCGCTGGGCGCCGGCGTCGGCCTGTGGGAATCGGCCGAAGTGCGCGTCAACGCCGTTGGCACGATCGAAGTGCTGACCGGCTCGCACAGCCATGGCCAGGGTCACGAGACGACCTTCGCGCAACTGGTCAACCAGCGTCTGGGGGTGCCGATCGACTCCGTTTCGATCGTCCATGGCGATACCGACAAGGTGCAGATGGGCATGGGCACCTACGGCTCACGCTCGGGCGCCGTCGGCATGTCGGCGGTCGCCAAGGCGCTCGACAAGGTCGAGGCCAAGGCCAAGAAGATCGCCGCGCATCTGCTGGAAGCGGACGAGGGCGACATCGTCATCGAAAACGGTGCACTGAAGGTCGCCGGCACCGACAAGAACGTGCCGTGGTTCCAGGTCGCGCTTGCCGCCTACACCGCCCACAACCTGCCGGCGGGCATGGAGCCGGGATTGAAGGAGACGGCGTTTTACGATCCGGCGAACTTCACTTTCCCCGCCGGCTGCTACATCTGCGAGGTCGAGATCGATCCGGAGACCGGCACCACCGAGATCGTCCAGTTCGTGGCGGCGGACGATTTCGGCAACATTATCAATCCGATGATCGTCGAGGGACAGGTGCATGGCGGCATCGCCCAGGGCATCGGCCAGGCGCTGCTGGAAGGCGCGCATTACGACGCCGGCGGACAATTGCTGACGGCGAGCTACATGGACTACACCATGCCGCGCGCGGGCGACCTGCCGTCGTTCAAGGTCTCGACCTCGAACACGCCCTGTCCGAGCAACCCGCTCGGCATCAAGGGTTGCGGCGAGGCCGGCGCCATCGGGTCGCCGCCGGCGGTGATCAACGCCATCACCGACGCCATCGGTATTCCAGACATCGCCATGCCGGCATCGCCGTCCACCGTGTGGGCCGCGATCCGCGCCGCCAAGAAGCACTGAGAAGCGAATAGCGAATAGGGAGTAGCGAATAGGGAAGAGGCGCAGCGCGAAGGGACAGGTCCCTACTCGCTATTCGCTACTTACTATTCGCTCCTTTCCCCGAAGGGAGAAAGACAGATGTACGCAGTCAATTACCATCGCGCCGCCTCCGTCGCCGATGCCGCCAAGCTCGTGAAGAGCGGCGACGCCAAGCTGCTCTCGGGCGGCATGACCTTGATTCCGGCCATGAAGACCAGGCTGGCGGCTCCTTCCGATCTCGTCGACCTGTCGCGCATCAGCGATCTGCAAGGCATCAAAGTGTCGGGCAAGACGGTCACGATCGGCGCCGCCACCACCCATTATGACGTGGCCAGTGACGAGAAGCTGCGAAAGGCCTGCCCGGCGCTTGCCCATCTGGCATCGCTGATCGGCGACCCGGCGGTGCGTCACAAGGGCACGATCGGCGGGTCGATCGCCAATAATGATCCGGCGGCCGACTATCCAGCCGCGCTGCTGGCGCTGGGCGCCACCATCGTCACCAACAAGCGCGAGATATCGGCGGACAAGTTCTTCAAGGGTCTGTTCGAAACGGCCTTGAAGGACGGCGAGATCATCACCGCCGTGACCTTCACGGCGCCGGCGAAGGCCGCCTATGAAAAATTCCGCAATCCGGCGTCGCGCTACGCGATCGTCGGCGTGTTCGTGACCAAGGGCAAGGACGGGGTCAGCGCTGCCGTCACCGGGGCCGGAGAGGATGGTGTGTTCCGGTCGAAGGAGATCGAGGTCGCGCTGGCTAAGAATTTCACCGCCGCCGCGCTCGACGGCGTCAAGGTACCGGCCAAGGGCCTGATGAGCGATATCCACGCTTCGTCGGACTACCGCGCCAATTTGATCACGGTGATGGCCAGACGCGCGGTGGCGGCAGCCAACGCCTGACGCCAGCGGTTTCTGACGGGAAAGGGGCCCTCGTGGCCCCTTTTTCGTGTCAGCCTGCCTGCAGCTGTCCAATGGCCGGCGGAATCACGGCAGTCCCGCGTTCCTTTGCTTCAAGCAAATCCGATCGGGGCTGCCCGGCAACTGCGCTCGTCGCGATCTCGCACTTGCACAAATCTATATTGCACTGCAGTATGCCCCTCGGGTGGGAATGCGAACCGGGTTCGGATGCGTACCGCCGTGCCCTTTCGCATGACCAATGCGAAGGGATCGGCATGTCCGAAATTTCCGCGACCCATCTGGTTCCGTCCCGATCCGCCGCCGAGCGATCCGTCAGAACGAGACTGGCCTATCTCGATGGCTGGCGCGGCCTGTCGATCGCGCTGGTGCTGATCGGGCATTTTTTCCCGGTGCCGGGGATCAATCTCGGTGTGCTGGGTGTCGAATTCTTCTTCGTGCTCAGCGGCCGGCTGATGGCCGAGATCCTGTTCGTCGAACGCTATCCGCTGAAAAAATTCTTCAAGCGCCGCTTCTCGCGCATCTATCCGGCGCTATTGGTCTTTGTCGTCGTCACCATGATCGCGTTGTCAGGCACGTTCATCGCCTTCAAATGGAAGGCCGCCCTGACGGCACTGACATTCTCCTACAACTATGCCGGAGTTTTCGTGAACCGGGCCGGTGCCCTCGACCATATCTGGTCACTCTGTATCGAAGAACATGCCTACATCATTCTGGCGGCAATCAGCGCGGTCGTCGCCAGCCGAAGCCGGGTCATCCCGCTGCTGCTGGTCCTGGCGCTGCTGGCCATGGCCAATGGCGCGGTTTCCTACTGGTTCCTGCACATGGATTACGAGGCCACTTACTGGCGCACTGATGTCCACATCGCCTCGATCCTGCTATCGGCTGCCATCTGCCTGCTCAAGGCCGACGGCAAGCTGCCGGAGTTGTTGAAAGGCCCCTATGTCGCCGTGACGGCAGCGGTCGGCGCGGTGCTCCTGTTCATGGACCCGGTATCGACCCCGATCCACTACCTGGTCGCGGTGCCGCTGTTGGCGATTGCAGTCAACGCGCTCGATTTCAGCATCCGCATCTTTTCCGATGTGCTGTCGTCCTGGCCGATGGCTACCCTGGGCCTGTGGTCCTATTCGCTCTATCTGTGGCAGCAGCCGTTCTACAAATTCGTCTATGAGCAAGGCAGCGATCCGTGGCTGATGCTGGCCGGGGCCTTCGCCTGCGCGCTGTGCAGCTACTACGTCATCGAGCGGCCGGCACGCGAGTGGCTCAATCGCAATTGGTAGCGGCCGGTTTTCCGCATGAAGGCTAAGGCGCGGCGGCAGCAGTTCGGCATCGGAAAGCACGTCCCACACCTCCTGTGGCGAGCCTTCGGGGATGTGCCAGGTTTCGTTGAAGCGAAAGACGTTGCTTGGCATCGCATTTCCTCCGTTGGAGGAATCACACCTGGTCCGCCGACAACAGGTTGCTGACCAAAGCGGGGCGAAGCTACTGGTCGCGATTTAGTAGATACCCCCGAGGTTGCCTTTCTTTTGGCAATATACTTATCATCCTTGCCTGGCGCGCAACCGCATTTGACAATGTTTCGGCGGTTGCGGCCACGGGTTCGGCGCCAGTTGGGCTGGGCGCTTTGGGGTGGGCGGTTGGATGCATAGGGTTGTAGCAGCTCTGGCGCTGGTGCTGTGGTGCATTGCATTTGCGTTGCCAGCGTCGGCCGCAAGCAGGGTTGCGCTCGTCATCGGCAATTCGAACTATCAGCATGTCGGCCAGCTTCCCAATCCGAAAAATGACGCCGACGACATTGCCGCGACCCTTGAACGGATCGGCTTTACGGTACGAAAGGCGACCGATGTCACCTTCGATGGCATGCGGCAGGCGCTCTCTGTGTTTTCACATGACGCGGCGCAGGCCGACATGGCCGTCGTGTTCTTCGCCGGGCATGGCATCGAGGTCGACAAGCATAATTTCCTGCTGCCCACCGACGCGGAACTGGAAAGTGACCTGGATGTCAGTTTCCAGACCGTGTCGCTGGACATGGTCGTGGATGCCGTCAGCAGGGCGCACAGTCTGAGGCTGGTCTTTCTCGACGCCTGCCGAAACAACCCGTTCGCCAACCGCATGCGCCTGTCGGACGCGACGCGTTCGATCGGGCGGGGATTGTCGCCCTTCGAACCCAAGGGCACTACGATCGTCTTCTATTCCGCGCGCGACGGCACCGTTGCCAGCGACGGATCGGGCCGCAACAGCCCCTACAGTCAGGCCCTGCTCAAATACCTGCCGCAGGCCGATCTCGACGTCGACAAGATGCTGCGCAAGGTCAGGGAGGACGTGCTGAAGGCAACCAACGGCGCTCAGGAGCCCACGGCTTACGGGCTGTTGCCCAGCGACGACATTGTCCTGGTTCCGTCACGCTCAGCGGTTTCCCTTGTCGAGAATTCATCATCACAAGCGCCACCGCCCGCGCCGGCGGTCGACCAGGCCGCGGCCGAATGGACGACGATCGACAATACCGACAGCCAGGCGATCCTGCAGACCTTCATCCAGGCGCACGGCGATACCTTTTATGCAAAATACGCCCAGGCCAGGCTTGCCGAACTGCAGGAACGAGACAAGCAACGCCAGCAATCGCTTGATCAGCAATCGGGGCAGCAGCAACCGGCTCAGCCGACATTGCAGCAGGCGAGCCAGGATTCGCTTCAATCCGCCCAGCAGCAATACAATGTTTCATCCGCCGCGCCGACCCCGCAATCCCGGCATTGGTACCTGGCGACCTATTCGAATGTCGATTTCTATGGCGGAGACCTCTACGCGAAAGGCCTTGAATCGGCGTCGCTGGACCAATGTGCGCAGACCTGCGCCGGCAATCTTTCCTGCAAGCTCTTTACCTACAACAGCGCGAAAAACCGCTGCTTCCCCAAATCGGGGTTCTCCTACGCGCAGATCATGTCGGGCGCCCAAGCGGGCTATTTCTTTGAAAGCGAAAGGCGCGATCAAGCCCCGGCATTCAAGGCGGAATGGGAAATTTTCGTCAAAGCCGACCTGCTTGGCGGCGACAAGTATTTCGCCCGGGCGCCCTCCTATGACGACTGCCTCTTGATGTGCAAGTCGGACCAATCCTGCAGGGCCTTCTCCTATGTGCCATTCGGCAAAAGCAAAAGCTGCTGGATCAAAACCTTCGCCGCAGCGTTGCCCACATACAGTCAGAAGACGGAGCGAGGCATCGTATCGGGCAGGAGAGTCGACATGGTCGTCAGGGCGGACGGCGTCTACGACACGGCCGCGCGCTATTGAGGCCGGATTTTCGACGACCGGTGCTGTCATGGTTAACGGTCGGTTAGCGACCTCGACGTATTGAGTGGGGAGGAACCGTCAAACGGGAGATTCGCCGTGTTCTCCATCAAACTGGTAACCGGGCTTGTTTCGGCACTGCTGATGACTTCGGTGGCTCTCGCCGGTCAGCAGACCGCCGGGTCAGGAACCGATGCCAAACCGGTGACGTCACGAAAGCCTGACGATTCGAGCCTTAGAACGATGATCGGCCAGATGATCCTGGTCGGCTTCACCGGCACGTCCGTGGACGCGGCACCGGTTGTGGCGGTCAGGCAGAAGATCGCCAACGGCAGCATCGGCGGGGTCATGTACCTTTCCGACAATGTCAGCGACAGGAGCCACGTGGCGGCGATGAATACCGCGTTCGCGGCCGCCAACTCGACGCTGCCGCCTTTCATCTCCGTCGACGAAGAGGGTGGAGCAATTGCGAGACTGACGGCCGGAAACGGCTTTCACGAGGTTCCGGCCGCCGTGAATGTTGCCAGAAATCTTTCGCCGCGCGGAGCCTATGAGCTCTATTCCGGGCTTGCGACAGAGTTGCACGAATGGGGCTTCAACCTGAATTTCGGGCCCGTGGTGGATCTCAACGTAAACCCCGCCAATCCCATTATCGGAAAATTGGGCAGGAGCTTTTCCGGCAATCCGGAATTGGTTGCACAATACGGCGCGGCGTTCGTGAGGGCGCACAGGGACGCCGGCATCATCACGACGCTCAAGCACTTTCCAGGACACGGGTCCAGTTCGACCGACAGCCACAAGGGACTGGCCGATGTTTCCGGCACCTGGTCGCGCAGGGAATTGGTCCCGTTCCGCAAGCTGATCAATGCGGGCTATGCGGATTCGGTCATGGTGGGCCACCTCTATGATAAGTCCCTGCAGAAGGGCGAGGCCGTAGGACCGGCTTCGCTCTCCTCCGCGATCGTCAACGGTCTGCTGCGCAAGCAACTTGGCTTTGCCGGCGTCGTCCTTTCGGACGACCTGCAGATGGGTGCCGTTGAAAAGAGCTATTCGTTCACCGCGGCCGTGGTGCGCGCCGTGGAGGCAGGGGACGATATCCTGATCTTCTCCAACCACAAGAACCCGGATGCCGAGTTGCCCGAAAAGGTCATCGACATCCTCATGGCGGAAGCGCACAGAAACCCGGTTGTCGCGGCCAACATCGTGAAGTCGTTCGCGAAGATATCAGCCCTCAAGGCAAGCCTTGCCCAGAGGGACGCTTCCAAGGTGGATTTGCTTTCGACAAGGTCGATCGAGGCCGACACCGGACATGTGCTGCTGCCGGCTGATGTCGAGGTGGTCCGGCGCGACGTGGCCCTTACCGTGGTTGGCTTGCCGGGCTGACGGCGCGTTGGTTTAGGCTAGATGGTCGGGGATAATTTGCGCGCGTAGTAGCGAACCGTCTTCTTGCCGCCATGGATGGCGGCAGCGCCCACCTCGGCAAAGCCGAGAGCGGCGTGGAAGGCGTCCGAGGCCGGATTGGGCGGGTCCGCATTGACCTCGCAGGTGACCAGCGTGTGGCCGGCCCTGGTGACCGTGTCGAACAGATCCTCGTAAAGCCGCCGGGCATGACCGCGGCCGCGCGCGTAGGCGGCGACCACGACACGGTCGACATAGACGAACCGCTCGTAGCGTTCGCGAAACCAGAGGAAGTTTGGGCTGTCGTAGTCGGCATCCTGGTCGAAGGTCATGATGAAGGCTTCGAGGTTGCCGATGCGGCGCGTGTAAAACGCCTGACCGAGCAGGAAGGACAGCCGTTCCGCTTCCAGCCATGACAGTTCGGCTGCGTGCTCGTTGTTGAGCGCCAGAATCGCCGCCTCGTCTGCGGCCGCGACCAGGCTGATCGGGGCAGGGAGGGCGCTCATGCCTTTGCCGCCGCGATGGTGGCAGCCACGAGTTCCTCATCGGTCAAGGTGTTGCGGTACTCGCGGTCGAGATCGGAGCCGCCCATGCCGACCTTCGGATTGCGGTAGCGCATGCCGCTCGGCACGTCCTTCAGCGCGGCGAAGTGCATTTCGGCCAGCCCGGTCCGCCGGCGCACCTCGGCGATGTTGCCGAGATCGAGCCCGCCGCAGCCGAGGATGACGATACGATCGCCGGCCTGCCGCACCAGCTCCGCCAGCAAGGGCAGACCTTCGACCGCGGTATCGCGCTGGCCGCTGGTCAGCACGCGGCCGACCTTGCAGCGGATCAGCACTTCCAGTGCTTCGGCGGGGTCGCGCGTCATGTCGAAGGCGCGATGACAGGTGACGTTCAAGGGGCCGGCGGCGTTGGTCAGTTCGCCCATGCGTTGCTCGTCGATCGCACCGTCGGCGGTCAGGCAACCGAACACCACGCCGGGCACGCCGAGTTCGCGCAGTGCGTGAACATCGGCCAGCATCGAGCGGTATTCCGGTTCGCTGTAGAGAAAATCGCCGCCGCGCGGGCGCACCATGACGTGAAACGGCACGCTTGCCTGATCCAGGGCCGCGCGCACCGTGCCGAGGCTGGGCGTAATGCCGCCTTCCACTAGGCTGGCGCACAGTTCGACGCGGTCGGCGCCGGCAGCCTGGGCGGCCAGGAGGCCGTCAATGCCTTCGACACAGATTTCGATGAGCGGAGGGCGGGTTTTTGCGGTCAAGGGGCGATCCAGGTCTTGGTTTCGCCGCCAGCCCTAGCATCGGACCGGTCGCCGGGAAAGCGCGAACGCCGCGCCGCGATTTGGGCCAGGCGGTATTCCCCCGCTTGACAGTCTAATAACTGGGGAGTTATGAATTAACCCATAGCTGTTGAGTTATTGATTTCGACGATAAGGAGCAAGGAATGACGCAGACCAAATCGATCGTCGTCGAGCGGCTGATCCCGCATTCGGCGCAGAAGATATGGCGTGCACTGACCGCGCCCGAGCTGATCGCCGAATGGCTCATGCAGAACGACTTCGTGGCGCAAGAGGGACATCGCTTCACCTTCCGGGCGGCACCGGTGCCGGGCTGGTCCGGGGTGACGAATTGCGTTGTGCTGAAAATCGAGGCGCCGCACCTGCTGGTCTATAGCTGGGGCGATGGAAGCGAATCCGACAGCGGGTTGAGGACCGTGGTGACTTGGTCGCTCACGCCCGAGGGCGCTGCGACCAGGGTGCGGATGGAGCATTCAGGGTTCCGGCCCGCCGACGAGCGTGGCTATGTCGGCATGGGAGGCGGCTGGCCGCGCATCCTCGAGCGGCTCCAGCAGGTGGCCGCAAGGCAAGTCTGACGGCCGAAACTTTCTTCGACCAAACCAGTCGGTACTGCCGGCGATCGCAACAAGTTCGCTCCGGGTGCTTCGCTTCCGGACTCGGAAGAACACGCTCTGATTACACTTCGAAAGGAGAAAGACCATGCAAGCCAGAATCAAGAATCCCGTCATGCTCATTCCCGGCGCCCTGCAGGCGCTGCTGGCGCTGGACAAGTCGACCGAGGCGGCCGACGTGCCCTATGTCACGCGCAAGCTCATCCATCTGCGCGCCAGCCAGATCAACAACTGCGCCGTCTGCGTCGACATGCATGCGCGCGAGCTGAAGAAGGCCGGCGAAAAGGACGAGCGCATCTTCGCGCTGGCCGCCTGGCGCGAGACGCCGTATTTCAACGATGCCGAACGGGCCGCCCTGGCGCTCGCCGAAGCGGGTACCAGGCTCGCCGACCAATCCGATGCCGTGCCGGACGATGTCTGGAACGAAGCCGCCCGGCACTATGATGAGAAGGCGCTCGCCGCCCTGGTCGTCCAGATCGCGCTGATCAACGCCTTCAACCGGCTGAACGCGACGACGCGCCAGATGGTCGGCGCCTGGGGCTGAGATCTGGGCGAGGGCGATGTGGGCCGCGAATCGAAGCTGGCTACTGGCGCAGCTCCGTATTCTTGGCGCCTTCCTCGACCTGGTCGATGACCAGCAGCTTCACCGGGCCGTCGCCGATGTTGGTGGCCTGGTGCCACTGGCCGATCATTTCGATGATGAAATCGCCGGTCTTGTAGGTGTTGCTGTTGCCGGTCTCGACATTGGTGACCTTGAGTGTCCCCGCCTGGACATAGGCGTAACGCGGGAAGGGATGCCGGTGCACCGGCAGGGTCGCGCCCGGCGCGATGTCGTAGGTCGACACAAGCACCTGGACATTCTTCTGCGGCAGCGTGATCAGTTGCCCGGAAGCGGTGGTTGTCTTCGACGCCAGCGGCGTGACCACGACAGGCGTGCCGCTGCTGTCGAGCGCGAAAGCCGGATTTGCCGAAAGGGCGGCGGCAAGCAGCAGCGCGGATGCCAGGATGTTTCGCATGATGTCCTCCAGAGCGGCGGGCAAGATCGCGCAAGCGGTGTCCCTGTGCAAGGACGGCTCTCGGGAAAAACCGGGAACGCATGGCGAAAATCGCCAGGCCGATGCCCTCCTGGCGTCCGGGCGAATGCAAGGGGCCGTCAGGTTGGAACCTATCCGTCCAAGGATGCGGGGCGATCGTGGCCGGCAAGGACACCCGTCGAAACCTGGGTGTCGAAAAACTCGACCTTGAGGTCGAAGGATTTGAGCAGCTTCTGGGTGCTCGGTTTGACGACGGCGTCGTCGAAGCCGTCCTTGATGAAATGGGCCGCCGAATCCATGTCCTCCCAAAGGCTCATGACGACGAGTTCGTTGTCGGTTCCCCTGACCTTGCGGGCCAGCGTCGCGCCGAGATGGCCCGGAAGTTCAGCCATCTCCACAAAGGTCGTTCGCCGCAGGTGGTCGGCATAGGCGTCCAGCACCTCGGTGGAGCCGGCGACTGCTCGCCAGAAGCGAATGATCATGCTTTTCTCCCATCTCGCGCATGTGAGGCAATGTCCCGATGGATATTTCTCCCGCGGCACCGCTCGTGTAAACAGGCTGCATGAACACCTTCGCGCCATCTCCGAACATGCCCGTGCGCCATAGGGGCGCACCGGCTTTGTCGGAGGATGACCATGCACCACAAGCGAAAGCGCCCGCGCATCGCGGCCTGCGGGCTCTGCAAGCCCCATAAAACCAACGGCGCCTGCGTGCGTCACAAGGACATCCGGTTCGGGAATTTGAGGCGGCGCTACCTCCACGGCAGCGATCAGTTGCGCTGCGAGGGGATCAGGGCGCCCTCCAGGGGCTGCTAGGATCCGTACCGGCCTACCAGACCTGCCGGATCGCAAGCACGACAAGGATCGCTCCGCTTGCCAATGTGCCCAAGCGGCCGATGTCCATGCGGCCCAGCCTGATCCGCGCCGCATGGCGACCCAACGCCACGCCAACGACGATGGTGAGGAAACTCCCGATCGATATGGCGGAGGCGACGACTGCCGGGGACATGTTCAGGAGCCCGGCGCTGACCGAGTTCGCCAGCGCGTTCGCCGACAGCGCGACGCCGAGGACCGCCGCCTCGAGAGGTCCGACCTTGTCACCCCTGACGGCGAGAGCACGCGAGAACCA
>NZ_JAFKIC010000267.1 GCF_017306585.1 Mesorhizobium sp.
CGGTGAGGCTTGCGGGTTCGCTTCAGAAAGGGAGCCAGCGGCAAGGCTGCTAATCTCCCCCCTTGAGGGGGAGATGTCCGGCAGGACAGAGAGGGGGGCCTCGCGCAGCCCTGTCTCTTCCGCCTTACCCCAGGCGGCGTCTACTGCGGCAACTGCCGCTGTCGGTAATTTCCTCGAAAAATCGACATAATCGTCCAGCCCCAGTCCACTATCGCTCCGCTCCAGCAAATCCAGCAATGCACGCGGCGTTTGCGGAATCCCCTCAACCGCATAGCCCTGTTGCTTCAGGTCATGCAGCATCGCCAGCACGCTGGACGGCACGTCGAGGCCAACGGCATAGCCGGTGCGGCCTGGGGCGCTGGGATAATCGGGGATCAGGATGGCAAGCTTGCGCTCGGCGCGGGGCGTCTCCTGCAGGCGGATGAACGCCGAGATGCGGTCGGCAACCTGCGCCACACGATCCATTTCAGGCCTGTTGGCGAAGGCGCGGTGGCCCAAAGCCGGGTCGATGTCGCTCTCGCCCTTGAAGGAAACGGCGCCGGCGAGGATACGGCCGTCGAGCTCGGGTAGCACGACATGCATGGCGAGGTCGGCGGGCGCCAGGCCGCGCTGGTTGGTCTCCCAGACGTCGCGGCGGGTGGTGGCGACGATGACCTGGAAGACCGGCACGCCGGCGCGGTCGAACAGGGTTTCGACACCGGGCTCGGCGCCCGAGGCGAATGCGGTGGCGGTGATGATGGCGGCGGGGTTCAGGGAGGCCAGCGCGGCTTCGACAAAGGCCAGGGAAGCCGGGTCCTTGAGGCTGGAGACGAAGACCGGCACAGGCCGCATGCCGAGCTGCCGCAAAGCGTCGAAAAGGGCATCAATGGGCGCGACATCGGCGGCCAGCAGCATCGACCGATAGAACAGGATGGGGACAATGGGACGATTGCCAGAGTCGAGTCCTGTCACACCCCCCTTTGTCCTGCCGGACATCTCCCCCGCAAGGGGGGAGATTGCTCGGTCATCGACGGTTTCGCCAATCGCCGAACTTGTAGGCACATTTGTACTTGACGAAGCAAAAAGAGAGCCGTCCTTGTTCGTAACCGATCTCCCCCCTTGCGGGGGAGATGTCCGGCAGGACAGAGGGGGGTGTGACGGAGCGCCAGCATCCAATAGGTCTGGCCTTTCCACAACTCCGCGCCCAGGTTCGTAAAACCCGGCCTTCGGCACGCTGACCGGTTCGGCGATATCAGCATCCTGACCCGCCAACCGCGCCAGCTTGCGCACGAGTGCGCTCATATTGGCCGGGCCGCCCTCGCGGAAATAGTCCAGCAGGCCGTCAAGTTCCTCGCGGGGCAGCGTCGAGGCTTCGATCAGTCTGAGATCCTCATCGCGGCATTCGCCGGGCAGCAGCGCCAGTTTTATGCCGCGTTCGCGGGCGACGGAGGCAAGCTGGTCGCAGCCGTAGCGCCACCAGTCGTAACCGCCGAGGATGCGGACCAGGATGACCTTGGCGTGGCGGGCGACGCTGTCGATCCAGAGATCGACGGACATGGGATGGCGCAGGTCACGCAAGGCCGCGAGCCGCATAGAGGGCAACCGGCCGGCATCCGCTTTCCAGGCGGTCGCCAGGCCGGCAAGATCGCTGTCGGTGAAGGACAACGCCACGATATCCGCCGGCTTCTGCCGCAGATCGATCGGCTCGGCGAGATCGTCGAGCGATGCGGAGGTCGTGGCGAGGATATGCATTGCAGCTCGTGTTTGGCGTCAGCCCGCGAGTATACGCTCGATCGCCGGGCGATTCAGCCCCTTGAGGCCGATGACGACAAGGCGCGAGCGGCGATCGTCCTCGGCGGTCCAGGCGCGGTCATAGTAATGATTGACGCGCGGGCCGACGGCCTGGAGCAGGAGCCGCATCGGCTTGCCGCCGACCTCGACGAAGCCTTTCACGCGCAGCACGTTTTCCTGCTCCGCGGCTTCGGCGACGCGCCTGGCCAGGTCGTCCGGGTTGGCGATCGAGGGAATGTCGACGATGAAGGTGTCGAAGTCGTCATGCTCGTGATCGAACGCGCCGTCATGGTGCGATTTACGGTTCTCGATGTCGTCCTCGACGGCGAGCCCGAGCCCCAGCAGCACGGACGGATCGACCTTGCCGTGTGAGGTCGGCACGATCTTGACCGCGCGCGACGAATGCTCGTTGACGATGGCGTTGGCGCGGGCGGAGCCGGCGGCGTCCATCAGGTCGCTCTTGGAGAGGATGATCAGGTCGGCGCAGGCAATCTGGTCCTCGAACACTTCCTCGACCGGATCGTCATGGTCGAGCGTTTCGTCCTGCGCGCGCTGCGCCTGGAGCGCATCCATGTCGTTGGCAACGCGGCCCTCGGCCAGCGCGGGCCCGTCGACCACGGCGATTACGCCGTCGACGGTGACGCGGCTTTTCACGGTCGGCCACTGGAAGGCTTGGACAAGCGGCTTGGGCAGGGCAAGGCCGGAGGTCTCGATCAGGATGTGGTCGACTTTCGGCGTCAGCGACAGGATCTGGTCGAGCGCGGGCACGAAATCATCGGCGACGGTGCAGCAGATGCAGCCATTGGCCAGTTCGACGATGTTTTCCTCCGGGCAGGTGTCGATGCCGCAACCCTTCAGGATTTCGCCGTCAATGCCGATGTCGCCGAACTCGTTGACGATGATCGCGATACGCTTGCCGCCAGCATTTTCGAGGAGATGGCGGACTAGCGTCGTCTTGCCGGCGCCAAGGAAGCCGGTGACGACGGTGCAGGGAACACGGGAGACGGAGGCAGTCATTTCAGGTCCTTCAGCATGTCGAGGGGAGGGATGCGGGCAACGAGGCCACGCTTGAGGGAATCAGGGCGGCCGCGCCACGGGATGAGGCCGTCGCTCGAAGTGGCGAAGAGTTTTGCGCCGGCCACGAGGTCGGCCCCGCTGGCCGTGGTCAGGTCGCCGAAGACATAGCTCCAGCAGCCATCGCGCAGGATCGCCGCGCTCAGCCGGCGCTTGCAATTGCCGAGGCATTCGACCGTGCGGACGCGGATATGCTCGTCCGAGGCGGCGCGTCGTGTGTCCTGCGCCAGCAGTTCGCCGGCGCGGGGATGGGCGTCGGAGCCGGTTTCGTCGCGGCAGGAGGCGCAGACGATGACGGTGACGGTGTCCAATGCACCGCCGGCGCCGGAGGGATTGTCCGCTGTGCCAGCCGAAAAACTGCTGTTCTGGTCCAAAAACCGGGCTCCTTGCCCGGAAACCCGCCGGGCGATCGGATTATCTTGTCGCAGACGGCAGGTCTCCTGGCTCGCGGGTCATCGCCTTGGGTAGCCGCCTTCCCGGGATGTCCCAGTGGTTTTCGGCCTTGGCTCGTCGCTTACAGTTGCGGGGACAGCCGCGGATTTGGGATTTTCAAGCCCGCACCGCATTCCCTCTTGGCTCCTCCCTTTGCCGAGAGAAGACCGTCTGCGCGGGATTTAGGCTTTTGGGCGCTGGCCTGTCAACGCGCGGCTACGACACTGCGATGTCGGCTAGCGCCGGCCCCAGATCGCCAGCCGGCGTTATTTCCATGCTTTCCAGCCCAAGCCAGCCCTGCATCTGCTTCAATTCCTCGAACAACTGAGCCGCCGTCTCGGGCGGTGCGCAGCGCTCCGCATAGGCCGCGTGGACGCGCAGCACGCTCGCCGGCCGGTCGGCCCGGAGGTCGACACGGGCGACGATTCTGTCGCCGAGCAGGAAAGGCAGGACGTAGTAGCCGTACTGGCGTTTTTCGGCAGGCGTGTAGATCTCGATGCGGTAGTGGAAATCGAACAATCGCTCAGAGCGGGACCGTTCGAAGACGACGGGGTCGAACGGCGCCAGCAGGGCGCGGGCCTCGACCTTGCGGGGCAGTCGCGCGTCCTTGTGAAGGTAAGCCGGCTTGTTCCAACCTTCCACGCTCACCGGCAGCAATTCGCCGGTCTCGACCAGTTCCTCCAGCCGGCCTTTCATGTCGGCCGGCGTCAGGCGGAAATAGTCGCGCAGGTCACCCGACGTCGCCACCCCATGGGCCCGGGCGGAAATACGCAGCAATTCGCGATGCGCGTCCTCGGCTGATGGTACCGGCATGTCCAATACGGCTTGCGGCAGGACGCGCTCGGGCAGGTCGTAGAAGCGCTCGAAGCCGCGACGATGCGCCGTGGTGATGCGCCCGGCCCAGAACAGCCATTCGAAGGCATGCTTGGCGTGGCTCCAACCCCACCAGCCGCCCGAGCCCTTCTGGCCTTCCAGCGCGGAAGCGGCGATCGGGCCGCGCGCGGCCACCTCGCGATAAATCTCTTCTATATAAGCGGCGTGCTCGCGGCCCCACTTGGCCAGGCCCAGATACATTTCGTCGCCCTGTTCGGCGCGCTGCATGCGCCAGCGCATCAGCGGGTAGGTTTCGACCGGCAGGAACGAGGCCTCATGCGCCCAGTATTCGAAGACGGTTCGCTTGCGCGTCACGGCGGCATTGTCGAGCAGGGCGAGCGGGTAGGGGCCAAGCCGCGAATAGAGCGGCATATAATGTGCGCGCACCACCGCGCTGACGGAATCGATCTGCAGCAGGCCGGTGCGAGACAGCACGCGCGCGAAGTGTCGGCGTGTCGGCGTGGTTTCGGGGCGGGGGTCGAGGAATCCCTGGGCCGCGAGTGCGACGCGACGGGCCGTGGCAAGCGAGATCTTTTCCTTCATCAAGCACTACTCTTGGAGTGATCCGATCGGGTTTCAGGCGGGTGATTCCAGGCCATGCTAGCAGGGTTTTGGCGGCAACCATGTCAGGAGACAAAAGTGGAGTAAAAAGTGAAGGAAATCAAACAGGAGCGGATCGGACCAGTTTCCCGGGATATGGCGTCCAGGACCATGTTTTGAACAAGGTTTGACTTGCTTCGCTGGAAGTGCTGCGCTAACCCTCGCCGCGTTGCAGCATAGGCTCCTTAAAACGGTTCAGCGGTTAAACTGTCACGCTTCCGCATTAAGGTCCGGTGCTGTAATCAAAAGTGGATTGGCGCCAACGGAAGGCTGCTGCATGAACGCACTTCTCAGTTCGTACCTGCCCATCGTCCTGTTCATAGGCGTGGCGCTGGTCGTCGGTCTGGCCTTGCTGGCCACGCCGTTCCTGGTGGCGTACCGCAACCCCGATCCCGAAAAGCTTTCCGCCTACGAGTGCGGTTTCAACTCGTTCGACGATGCCCGCATGAAGTTCGACATCCGTTTCTACCTGGTGTCGATCCTGTTCATCATCTTCGACCTGGAAGTGGCCTTCCTGTTTCCCTGGGCCGTGTCCTTCACGAAGATCGGCATGCTCGGCTTCTGGTCGATGATGGTGTTTCTGGCGGTGCTGACGATCGGCTTTGCCTATGAATGGAAAAAAGGAGCGCTGGAATGGGATTGAACGAGAGTTCAGGCACCCTCGTCGCGCCGAAGCCCAAGGGTATCATCGATCCCAACACCGGCAGGCCGGTGGGGGAGGACGATCCCTTCTTCCTCGAAATCAACAATGAGCTGGCAGACAAGGGCTTCCTGGTCACCTCGACCGAAGCGCTGATCACCTGGGCGCGCAGCGGCTCGCTGATGTTCATGACCTTCGGTCTCGCCTGCTGCGCGGTCGAGATGATCCACACCTCCATGCCGCGCTACGACTCGGAGCGGTTCGGCGTCGCGCCGCGCGCGTCCCCGCGCCAGTCGGACATCATGATCGTCGCCGGCACGCTGACCAACAAGATGGCGCCGGCGCTTCGCAAGGTCTACGACCAGATGCCGGAGCCGCGATACGTCATCTCGATGGGCTCGTGCGCCAATGGCGGCGGCTACTATCACTATTCCTATTCGGTGGTGCGCGGCTGCGACCGCGTCGTGCCGGTCGACATTTATGTGCCCGGCTGTCCGCCGAGCGCCGAAGCCCTGCTTTACGGCATCCTTCTCCTGCAGAAGAAAATCCGCCGCACCGGCACGATCGAACGGTAAATCCATGGCTGCTTCCCTTAGCGAACTGTCGACCTATCTCGGCGAAAAGCTGATCGGCCGCGTCAATGATGCGGTGCTCGCCTATGGCGAGCTGACCATCCATGTCGAGCCGCGCGACCTGGTCGAAGTCGTCACCTTCCTGCGCGACGATGCGCGCTGTCAGTTCATCTCGATCATCGATGTCAGCGGCGCGGACTACCCGTCGCGGGCCAAGCGCTTCGACGTGGTCTATCACCTGCTTTCGCCGAAGCAGAACGTGCGCATCCGCGTCAAAGTGCAGGCCGACGAGGAGACGATGGTGCCGTCCATCACCGGCGTCTATCCCGGTGCCGACTGGTTCGAACGCGAGACCTATGATCTCTATGGCGTGCTGTTTTCGGGCCATCCCGATCTGCGCCGCCTGCTGACCGACTATGGTTTCGAAGGCCATCCGCTGCGCAAGGATTTCCCGCTGACCGGTTTTGTCGAAGTGCGTTACGACGACGAAGCCAAGCGCGTGATCTACGAGCCGGTCGAGCTCAAGCAGGAATTCCGCAATTTCGATTTTCTTTCCCCTTGGGAAGGCACCGATTACGTGCTGCCCGGGGACGAAAAAGCCAAGACGAATTGAGGCGCCAGAATGGCTGAAACCTCCGTCCGCAATTTCAATATCAATTTCGGCCCGCAGCATCCGGCGGCGCACGGCGTGCTTCGCCTCGTGCTGGAGCTGGATGGCGAAGTCGTCGATCGCGTCGATCCGCATATCGGTCTGCTGCATCGCGGCACCGAAAAGCTGATCGAGGCCAAGACCTACCTGCAGGCCGTGCCCTATCTCGACCGGCTCGACTATTGCGCGCCGATGAACCAGGAGCATGCCTTCGCGCTCGCCGCCGAACGGCTGCTTGGCATCGAGGTGCCGAAGCGTGGCCAGCTGATCCGCGTGCTCTACTGCGAAATCGGCCGCATCATGTCGCACATCCTGAATGTGACGACGCAGGCCATGGACGTCGGCGCGCTGACCCCGCCGCTCTGGGGCTTCGTCGAGCGCGAAAAGCTGATGGTGTTCTATGAGCGCGCCTCGGGCTCGCGCATGCACGCCGCCTATTTCCGTCCGGGTGGCGTCCACCAGGACCTGCCGCGCCAGCTGGTCGAGGACATCGGCAAGTGGATCGATCCGTTCCTGAAGTCGATCGACGATCTCGACAAGCTGCTCACCGGCAACCGCATCTTCAAGCAGCGCAATGTCGATATCGGCATCGTTGCGCTGGAGGATGCCTGGGCCTGGGGCTTTTCGGGCGTCATGGTGCGCGGCTCGGGCTCGCCGTGGGACCTGCGCAAGTCGCAACCCTATGAATGCTATTCGGAAATGGATTTCGACATTCCGGTCGGCAAGAACGGCGACTGCTACGACCGTTACCTCGTGCGCATGGAAGAGATGCGCCAGTCGGCGCGGATCATGCGCCAGTGCGTCGACCTGCTGCTCGGCAAGGAAAGCAACGGCCCGGTGTCGAACCTCGATGGAAAGGTCGTCCCGCCAAAGCGCGGCGCGATGAAGCGCTCGATGGAAGCGCTCATCCACCATTTCAAGCTCTACACCGAAGGCTACCGCGTGCCGGCCGGAGAAGTCTACGCGGCCGTCGAGGCGCCGAAAGGCGAGTTCGGCGTTTATCTGGTCTCCGACGGCACCAACAAGCCGTATCGCTGCAAGCTCCGCGCGCCGGGCTTCGCGCACCTCCAGGCCATGGATTTCCTGTGCCGTGGTCACATGCTGGCCGACGTCACCGCCGTGCTTGGCTCTCTCGACATCGTGTTTGGTGAGGTCGATCGCTAAAATGTCAGTCCGTCGTCTCGCCGAAGCCAGCGTCCAGCCAGCGTCCTTCGCCTTCAACAAGGCGAACGCGGCGGCCGCAAAGCAATGGATCAAGAAGTATCCCAAGGGCCGCGAGCAGTCCGCGATCATCCCGCTTTTGATGATCGCGCAGGAACAGGAAGGCTGGGTCACCAAGGCGGCGATCGAGACCATTTCCGACATGCTCGGAATGCCGCGCATCCGTGGCCTCGAGGTCGCGACCTTCTACACGCAGTATCAGCTCAATCCGGTCGGCACCCGCGCGCATATCCAGGTCTGCGGCACCACGCCCTGCATGCTGCGCGGTTCGGAAGCGCTGATGGATGTCTGCCGCTCGAAAATCCATCACGACCAGTTCCACACCAACGACAAGGGCACCCTGTCGTGGGAGGAAGTCGAGTGCCTGGGCGCATGCGTCAATGCACCGATGGTCATGGTCTTCAAGGATACGTTCGAGGATCTGACGCCCGAGCGGCTGGCCGAGATCATCGATCTCTATGATGCGGGCAAGGGCGCTTCGGTGACGCCGGGACCGCAGAATGGCCGCACCGGTTCCGAGCCGGCCTCCGGCCTGACCTCGCTGACGAGCGAAAAGGCAATCCTGAAGTCGACCCGCGACAGGGAAGCCAAGGCTGCCGCCAAGGCCGCCAAGGAAGCGGCGCCCGCCGCCGCTCCGGCCAGCCCAGCTCCGGCTGCTCCGGCGGCAAGCGCCCCGGCGGCTGCTCCCGCAGCGCCGTCCAATGCCAGCAAGCCGAAGACCGATGCGCCGGAAACCAGCCCGGCCTTGACGACGCCTTCGAAGACCAAGGTCGCGCCGGCCGCGGAGAAGGCGGCGAGCGTTTCGGCGCCGCTGCATTCGGCCGCCAACGCCAACAAGGCCGCGCCGGAAGTCGAACAGGTTTCCAAGCAGCGCAATGGTTCCAAGACCAAGGCCGAGCCGGTAACCGCCTTCAAGGCGCCCGAGGCCAAATCTCCGGAAGCGAAGGCGCCGGCCGCCAAACCGGCAAAGCCTTCGCTTGAAGACAAGAACCGCCCGGCCGGCATCGACAGGCCGGCGGCGGTCGACGATCTCAAGCTGATCTCGGGCGTCGGCCCGAAGATCGAGGGCATCCTGCACACGCTGGGCATCTTCACCTTTGCGCAGGTCGCGTCGTGGAAGAAGGCCGAGCGCGAGTGGGTGGACGGCTATCTTTCCTTCCATGGCCGCATCGACCGCGACGACTGGGTCAAACAGGCCAAGGCGCTCGCCAAGGGCGGTGTGGCCGAATACATCCGCGTCTTCGGCAAGAAGCCGGTCTGAGGGACGAAAAATGCTTCAGGACAAAGACCGTATCTTCACCAACATCTACGGCCTCTTCGACAAGTCGCTGGCCGGCGCTATGGCGCGCGGCGCCTGGGACAACACGCCGGGCCTCGTCGCCAAGGGCCGCGACTGGATCGTCAACGAGATGAAGGCTTCGGGGCTGCGCGGCCGTGGCGGCGCCGGCTTCCCGACCGGTCTAAAATGGTCGTTCATGCCCAAGCAGAGCGACGGTCGCCCGAGCTATCTCGTCATCAATGCCGACGAATCCGAGCCCGGCACCTGCAAGGACCGCGACATTCTGCGCAATGACCCGCACACGCTGGTCGAAGGCGCGTTGCTGGCCGGCTTCGCCATGGGCGCGGTCGCGGCCTACATCTATGTGCGCGGCGAGTTCATCCGCGAGCGCGAGGCGCTGCAGCGCGCCATCGAGGAGGCCTACGAGGCCAAGCTGATCGGCAAGGGCAATACGTCGGGCTACGATTTCGATGTGTACATGCATCACGGCGCCGGCGCCTATATCTGCGGCGAGGAAACGGCGCTGCTGGAGAGCCTGGAAGGCAAGAAGGGCCAGCCGCGGCTGAAGCCGCCATTCCCGGCCAATGTCGGTCTCTATGGCTGCCCGACCACGGTCAACAATGTCGAGTCGATCGCGGTGGCGCCGACCATCCTGCGCCGTGGCGCGGCCTGGTTCTCGTCCTTCGGCCGGCCCAACAATGTCGGCACCAAGCTGTTCTGCATCTCCGGGCACGTCAACAATCCGTGCACCGTCGAAGAGGCGATGTCGATCCCGTTCCGCGAACTTATCGAGACGCATTGCGGCGGCATTCGTGGCGGCTGGGACAATCTGCTCGCGGTCATTCCGGGCGGCGCCTCCGTGCCGCTGGTGCCGGCCGAGCAGATCATCGACACGCCGATGGATTTCGACGCGCTGCGCGACCTCAAATCGGGCCTCGGCACGGCGGCTGTCATCGTCATGGACAAGTCGACCGATATCGTGAAGGCGATCGCGCGGCTTTCCTACTTCTACAAGCACGAGAGCTGCGGCCAGTGCACGCCGTGCCGCGAAGGCACCGGCTGGATGTGGCGTGTCATGGAGCGGCTGGTGCGCGGCGAGGCGCAGAAGCGCGAGATCGACATGCTGCTCGACGTCACCAAGCAGGTCGAGGGTCACACGATCTGCGCGCTGGGCGACGCGGCGGCGTGGCCGATCCAGGGCCTGATGCGGCATTTCCGCGGCGAGGTGGAGCGCCGCATCGACGAGTTTTCGCGCAACGCGCACCGGGCGGAACCGGTGATGGTCGCGGCGGAATAACAGGAACTTTCGGACTACGGGAAGAACGGGGCGGGGCAAACGAAGAAACGACCAGGAGAATTCTATGGCGCCGTATTCGACACCCTACCCACTGATGCCAAATTTGGACCAGCTCGAGAAGATGAACCAGGACCTGACCAGGATGATGCCGAAGGAGATGGCCAGCGCCGTCAACCTTTTCGTGCATCCTGTCGCGGGGGCGGCGGCGATGTCGGCGCTTGGCATCGGCTTCGCCAACCATGCGTTCGGGGTCTGGATGGGCGCGCTTTCGGGAGCCGCCGAGGCGTCGCAGCGCCTCATGCAGCCGCTGATCGAGGATTTCGAGGCTCGCATCGAACAGTTCGAGGATACGAATTCTTCGTCCACGAAGGCGCGTGCTGCGGCAAAGACATTGATCGCCGAGGCGCAGTCCTTCGCGCAGGAAGTTACCGATATCGCCGCCAGGGAAGCCGCCACCACCACGGCGCCCATCGCGGATGCAGCGGCCGCGACAAGCGAGGCCGCCGATGTGCTGCTGCCTGAAGATTTCCGCCAGCCCAAGGCCATCGACAAGCCGGCCCGGCCTTCGGACCTGAAGGCGATATCGGGCATCGGGCCGAAGCTGGAGAAGGTTCTGAACGGTCTCGGCATCTGGACGTTCGCCCAGATCGCCGCCTGGTCGCCGCAGGAGATCGCCTGGGTCGACGATTACCTGTCGTTCAACGGACGCATCGGCCGTGACGAGTGGACCGCCCAGGCCGCCGCGCTGGCCGGCAAGGCCAAGGGGTAGGGGGCCGGGATGGAGGTTCACGATAAACGCGATGTCCTGGACGTGCGCAGCGCCGTCGTTACCAATTCGGTTTTCGACGACGTCAACATGTCCAACACGCGGTTCCACAATGTGAACCTCTCGGTGGCGACGATCCTGCGCGCCAATCTGAGCAACGCCAAGGTGGAAGACGTGAACCTCTCGAACACGCATTTCACCAACGTGAACATGAGCAACGTGAAGATAGAAAACGCTGAGGTCGCCGGCATGATGATCAATGGCATCAAGCTCGGCGACCTGTTGAAAGCATATGAGACGGCGAAGACCGCCGGGGGCAATTGATGGCAAAGCTCAAGGTCGACGGGAAAGAAATCACTGTACCCGACCACTATACGCTGCTGCAGGCGGCCGAGGACGCGGGCGCGGAAGTGCCGCGTTTCTGCTTCCACGAGCGGTTGTCGATCGCCGGCAACTGCCGCATGTGCCTGATCGAGGTGAAGGGTGGCCCGCCCAAGCCGCAGGCTTCCTGCGCCATGGGCGTGCGCGACCTGCGCCCGGGTCCCAACGGCGAGCCGCCGGAAATCTTCACCAACACGCCGATGGTCAAGAAGGCCCGGGAAGGCGTGATGGAATTCCTGCTGATCAACCATCCACTGGACTGCCCGATCTGCGACCAGGGCGGCGAATGCGACCTGCAGGACCAGGCCATGGCCTTCGGCGTCGATTCCTCGCGCTATCACGAGAACAAGCGCGCGGTCGAAGACAAGTATATCGGCCCGCTGGTCAAGACGGTGATGAACCGGTGCATCCATTGCACGCGGTGCGTGCGCTTCACCACCGAGGTCGCCGGCATTTCCGAGCTTGGCCTGATCGGCCGCGGCGAGGACGCCGAGATCACCACCTATCTCGAACAGGCGATGACATCGGAACTGCAGGGCAATGTCATCGATCTCTGCCCGGTCGGCGCGCTGACCTCCAAGCCCTTCGCCTTCCAGGCGCGGCCGTGGGAACTGACCAAGACCGAATCCATCGACGTGATGGACGCGGTCGGTTCGGCGATCCGCGTCGATAGCAGGGGCCGCGAAGTGATGCGCATCCTGCCGCGCGTCAACGAGGCGGTGAACGAGGAATGGATTTCCGACAAGACCCGCTTCATCTGGGACGGCCTGCGCACGCAGCGCCTCGACCGGCCTTATGTGCGCAAGAACGGCAAGCTCGCCCCGGCAAGCTGGGCCGAGGCTTTCGCCGCGATCAAGGACGCGGTGTCGAAGACGACGCCGGAGAAGATCGGCGCGATCGCGGGTGATCTGGCCGCGGTCGAGGAAATCTACGCGCTGAAGCTTCTGATGGCCTCGCTCGGCTCGAAGAACACGGACTGCCGCCAGGATGGCGCAGCACTCGATCCTTCGCTCGGCCGCGCCAGCTACATCTTCAACCCGACCATCGAAGGCATCGAGCAGGCCGACGCGGTGCTGATCATCGGCGCCAATCCGCGTTTCGAAGCCTCCGTGCTCAATGCCCGTATCCGTAAGCGCTGGCGCGTCGGCAATCTGCCGGTGGGCGTCATCGGCGATATCGGCGATACGCGCTACGACTATGAACTGCTCGGCGCCGGGCCGGATTCGCTGAAGGATCTGGCCGACGGCAATGGCAAGTTCTTCCAGACCCTGAAGAAGGCGACGCATCCGCTCATCATCGTCGGCCAGGGCGCGCTGGCGCGCGCCGATGGCGCCGCGGTGCTCGGCCAGGCGGCCAGGCTCGCCGGTGCCGTGAATGCGGCGCGCGCCGACTGGAACGGTTTTGCAGTGCTGCACAATGCGGCGGGACGCGTCGGTGGCCTCGACCTCGGCTTCGTGCCGGGCGAGGGCGGCAAGGACGTCGCCGGCATGCTGGGCGAGACGGACGTGCTGTTCCTGCTCGGCGCCGACGAGATCGACATGGGCAGGACCGGCGGCGCCTTCGTCGTCTATGTCGGCACCCATGGTGACGCCGGCGCGCACCGCGCCAATGTCATCCTGCCGTCGGCCGCCTACACCGAGAAGTCCGGCACCTATGTCAACACCGAAGGGCGGGTGCAGCAGACCAATCGCGCCGGCTTCGCGCCAGGCGATGCGCGTGAGGACTGGGCGATCCTGCGGGCGCTGTCGGATGTTCTGGGCAAGAAGCTGCCGTTCGATTCGCTGCCGCAGCTGCGCGCCAAGCTCTATGGCGAATACCCGCACCTGGCACGCATCGACCAGGTCGCGGCCGGCAATGCCGAGGACATCGCCGCTGTGGCGAAGCTCGGCGGACGGCTGAACAAGGGCACCTTCACCTCGCCGGTCAAGGATTTCTACCTGACCAATCCGATCGCGCGGGCGTCGGCCGTCATGGCCGAATGCTCGGCATTGGCCAAGAACGGCTTCAAGCAGGCGGCGGAATAAGCATGGAAACCTTCTTCTCCTTCTACGTGCTGCCGGCGCTGCTGATCCTCCTGAAGTCGGTCGTGCTTATCGTGGTGCTGCTGGTCTTCGTCGCCTACATCCTCTACGCCGACCGCAAAATCTGGGCGGCGGTGCAGTTGCGCCGCGGCCCGAACGTCGTCGGCCCCTGGGGCACGCTGCAGGCCTTCGCCGATCTTCTGAAGTTCGTCTTCAAGGAACCGGTCATTCCGTCCGGCGCCAACAAGGGCGTGTTCCTGCTGGCGCCGCTGGTCTCGGCCGTGCTGGCGATCTCGGCCTGGGCGGTCATCCCGGTCAACGAAGGCTGGGCGATCGCCAACGTCAATGTCGGCATCCTCTATGTCTTCGCCATCTCCTCGCTCGAGGTCTATGGCGTCATCATGGGCGGCTGGGCATCGAACTCGAAATATCCGTTCCTCGGCGCGCTGCGCTCGGCGGCACAGATGGTGTCCTACGAAGTCTCGATCGGCTTCGTCATCGTCACCGTGCTGCTCACCGCCGGCTCGCTCAACCTGACCGATATCGTGCTGTCGCAGCAGGGCGGCCTCGGCACGCGGCTCGGACTGCCAAACACCTTCCTCGACTGGAACTGGCTGGCGCTGTTCCCGATGTTCGTCATCTTCTTCATCTCGGCGCTGGCCGAGACGAACCGTCCGCCATTCGATCTGGTGGAAGCCGAATCGGAACTGGTCGCCGGCCACATGGTCGAATACTCCTCGACGCCGTTCCTGCTGTTCTTCCTCGGTGAGTATGTCGCCATCGTGCTGATGTGCGCGCTGGCCACCATCCTGTTCCTCGGCGGTTGGCTGCCTCCGTTCGACTTCGCGCCCTTCACCTGGGTGCCGGGCGTCATCTGGTTCGTGCTGAAGGTCTGCTTCGTGTTCTTCGGCATCTCGATGGTGAAGGCCTTCGTGCCGCGCTATCGCTACGACCAGTTGATGCGGCTGGGCTGGAAGGTGTTCCTGCCGATCTCGCTGTTCATGGTGGTCGCCACCGCCGCCTTCCTCAAGATCACGGGGTTTGCGTGATGTCCGCTCTATCCCAGGCCGCAAAATCGCTGCTGCTCAAGGATTTCGTCAGCGCCTTCTTCCTGTCGATGC
>NZ_JAFKIC010000268.1 GCF_017306585.1 Mesorhizobium sp.
CGCGGCGGCCAGAACAATGCGCCCGACTATCTGCGGGGGCTCAATCCCGAGCAGCGGCTGGCGGTGGAAACCACGGAAGGCCCGGTTCTGGTGCTGGCCGGCGCCGGCACCGGCAAGACCCGCGTGCTCACCACCCGCATCGCCCACATCCTCGCCACCGGCAGGGCCTTCCCCTCGCAGATCCTCGCCGTGACCTTCACCAACAAGGCCGCGCGCGAGATGAAACAGCGCATCGGCCACCTGATCGGCGAAGGCAATGTCGAGGGCATGCCCTGGCTCGGCACCTTCCACTCGATCGGCGTGAAGCTGTTGCGCCGTCATGCCGAGCTTGCCGGTTTGCGGTCCGACTTCACCATCCTCGACACCGATGACGTGATCCGGCTGATCAAGCAGCTGATCCAGGCCGAGGGCCTGGACGACAAGCGCTGGCCGGCCAAGCAGTTCGCGCAGATGATCGACGGCTGGAAGAACAAGGGCCAGGGCCCGGCCGACATCGCCGAGGGCGACGCCCGCGCTTTCGCCAACGGCAAGGGCCGCGAACTCTACAAGGCCTATCAGGAACGGCTGCAGACGCTGAACGCCTGCGACTTCGGCGACTTGCTCTACCATCCGATCCGCATCTTCCGCGCCAATCCGGACGTGCTGAAGGACTATCACCGGCGCTTCAAATACATCCTCGTCGACGAGTACCAGGACACCAACACAGCGCAATACATGTGGCTGCGGCTGCTCGCGCAGCGGCCGGATTCCGGGCGCTCGTCACCGACGTCCGCCGATCTGCGATCGGCCGAAGGCCGCAAGCCCGACCGGGCGTCGGCCGGCCAGGCCGCCCTCGCGGAGGCCAGCGAGCGAAGCTCGCGTGCGGCCGTGAGCGAAAACAAGGTCAACATCTGCTGCGTCGGCGACGACGACCAGTCGATCTATGGCTGGCGCGGCGCCGAGGTCGACAATATCCTGCGCTTCGACAAGGATTTCCCGGGCGCCACCATCATCAGGCTGGAGCGCAACTACCGCTCCACCGCGCATATACTGGGTGCGGCCTCACACCTCATCGCCCACAATGAGGGCCGCTTCGGCAAGACGCTGTTCACCGATCGCAACGATCCCGACGACGGCAAGGTCAATGTCCACGCCGCCTGGGATTCCGAGGAGGAAGCCCGCGCCATCGGCGAGACCATCGAGGCCTATCAGCGCCCCGACAGGCAGGGCAACCGCCACAACCTCAACGACATGGCGATCCTGGTTCGCGCGTCCTTCCAGATGCGCGCCTTCGAAGACCGTTTCATCACGCTCGGTCTCAACTATCGCGTCATCGGCGGCCCGCGCTTCTACGAGCGCATGGAAATCCGCGACGCGCTGGCCTTCTTCCGCGTCGTCGCCAACAGCGGCGACGATCTCGCCTTCGAGCGCATCGTCAACACCCCGAAGCGCGGGCTCGGCGAAGCCACCATCCGCCAGATCCACGATACCGCGCGCGCGATGCGCATCCCGATGCTGGAAGCGGCCGCCACACTCGCCGAAAGCGACGAGCTGAAGCCGAAGCCGCGCGCGGCGCTGCGCGAGGTCGCGGCCAATTTCGAACGCTGGCAGAAGGCGCTGGAAAACACGCCGCACACCGAACTCGCCGAGACCATTCTCGAGGAGAGCGGCTACACCGACATGTGGAAGAACGACCGCTCGGCCGAAGCGCCGGGCCGGCTCGAAAACCTCAAGGAACTGGTCCGTTCCATGGAGGAGTACGAATCGCTGCGGTCCTTCCTCGAACATGTTGCGCTGGTCATGGACGCCGAGCAGAATGCCGGTCTCGATGCCGTCTCCATCATGACGCTGCATTCGGCCAAGGGACTGGAATTCGATACCGTCTTCCTGCCCGGCTGGGAGGAAGGCTTGTTTCCCCACCAGCGCGCGCTCGATGAAGGTGGCCGCTCCGGCCTCGAGGAAGAGCGCCGCCTCGCCTATGTCGGGCTGACGCGGGCCAAGAAGAACCTGCACATCTGGTTCGTCTCCAACCGCCTCATCCACGGGCTGTGGCAATCGACGATCCCGTCGCGCTTCCTGGAAGAACTGCCGGAAAGCCATATCGAGATCGCTGAGGCCGGCAACTCCTATGGCGGCTACGGCAATCCCTATGGCGGCGGTTCCTTCGCGTCCGGCCGAGGCGGCCAGGGAGCAGGACGGCAAAACCCCTATGGCGCGTCGCGCTTCGACAGCGTCGGCGCGGAAAAATCCGGTTCCTTCTCCAACACCTATTCAACCCCGGGCTGGCAGCGCGCACAGGCCAACCGCACCGAGGCGACCGACCGCAACTGGGGCACGCGCTCGGGCCATCAGGTCGAGCGCATCGGCTATGGCGAGACCGACTCTGGCTACGGCGCCGGCCGCACCAGCGTGAAAGGCCGCACCATAGACGGCGAACTCGTCGCCAAATCCGTCGCCGACAAGCCGTCGGCCTTCAACGTCGGCGATCGCGTCTTCCACCAGAAATTCGGCAACGGCAACATCGCGGCCATCGAAGGCAACAAGCTGACCATCGACTTCGACAAGGCCGGCCAGAAACGTGTGCTGGACGGGTTTGTTGCGGCGGTGTGAGCGGGGTTCTGTTAGAACGCTCCGCAGCAGTGTTTATATCTTCTCCCGCTCCCACATGGGCAGCGAACGTTTCTTTGTATTTTAGGGTCTATTATTCTAGGTGATGCTCTAGTCCCAGTTGTTCCTGAAAAACTTACGCTGCCGCCGCCGGAACCAAAAGCGATAGCCTCATCTGCAATCTCCACAGCCACTTGGCAGCCATCGAATTTCAGATTTTGCGCCTGAACGGTGTATCCTGATGCCGTAGTAACGGTAAAATTTTTCCCATCACAAAGCAATCGATGCCCCTCAACTGACATATCCATATGTTCAATAAAAAGATCAGTTGGAGGGGCGGTTCTTAATACCAATGCGATCTGTCGTGGACCATTTCTAATCGATATCCTAGGACCAATGACCTCAGCGTCCCAATTCTCAGTGCGAATTCTCCACTCGTTATCTATAATACTGAAAATTACCTTCCCCGTGACGTTTCGCATCTCCGCATTTAATCTAAACGGCCCACCGACCCCTTCAGGTTCATTGATCCAGAATACGGGCCTCTGATTTACTCGGATTGCCCACTTGCAGTTTACGGCAGACATAGGACCGAAATGGATTTTCGGCGAGGTTGAACCAACGTCGAAGGCTTCAAATGAAAATCCCTCTTTTAGAGGAGTAGGATTTTCCTTGAATGTTAACACGCTTTCCTTGGAAAACTGTCCGCGTGTGACTTTCCCGTGGCACTGGACACAAAGGAAAGTCATCTTCCCGACGTCGTGCTCCGCCGCTTGAGAGAATTCAGGGGCTATATGCTCATAGTCACCAATCGCATTGCCACATACGACGCAACCGAAGCCAGCCTGTTGTCGTATAGTCCGTTTCTGATCAGAGGTCAGGTCTGACCTTCTCAACCCGAATTTGTTTGCGGAACTCATTCAATCCCTGCGATAGCTACCTTGCTCGGTTGCTTTATCACAGATTTGGCCAGTAAACATTGCGCCGCACATCCTTGTCCGCCACAATATGCCACTGCTGGCGCCCGTACCCCGGGCAGTAACACCCTCCCTGACGGTCGCCGACAACATTTCCCCGCCTTGGCTAAGACGGTAACAGGCCCTCACCGGTATGCGGAGAATGGTTCAGGCGGCCACTGAGTTGATCGCCCTCAATCCACCTTCTTCTCGCCCCGCTCTCCGGCCTTCACGATATCGCCCGTCGTGAACAGGATTTCCTTCAGTTCCGCGCGCCAGTCCTTCTTCTGGCGCAGCAGGAATTCAAGGTCCATGCCGAAATGCTTGAACTCCTCGGCTTGCGCGTTCTTCATAATCGCCTTGGCCTGCGGGTCCTTCTCCACCGACATGCGCTGTTCGTACCAGCTGATCGCTTCCGCCTCCTCGATCAGCGAGGTGATCATGCGGGCGAAGGTCCGCACCTTCTGCGACAGTTCTTCCGGCGGCTCGTGGTACTGGTCGAAACCCATGGGGTGATCCTTCCCTTTGACGGCCGGCCGTGGTGGCTGGCGCACCACCAGAAATGCGCCGGGGGACCGGCGGTTCCCGGCCTTGCCCGATCAAAGATCGGCGCGATATTGTCGCCAGCCTCGCACCGGGACCGTCAATGAGGGTCGGCATGCCCCGAACACCATTTCTGCCGCACCTCGGCGCCCGCGTCATGCCGGTCCTGCTGGTCGTCCTGGCGGCGGTGATCTTCGTCCTCGACACCATCACCAATTTCGAGATCGCCGTCGCGGTCCTCTATGTCGCCATCGTCCTGATCGCGGTCCAGCACCTCGGCCGGCGCCGCGTGGTGATGGTGGCGGCCGGCTGCATGGCGTTGACCGTGCTGAGCTTTGCCCTGACGCGGACCGGCTCGGTCACCTCGGGCCTGATCAACTGTGCCATAAGCCTGGTGGCGATCGGGGTGACGACCTACCTGGCGTTGCGCGCCGCCGCGGCCGAAGCCGCCGCCCGCGAGGCACAGACGCAGCTCGCCCACATCACGCGGGTGACGATGCTGGGCGAGTTGATGGCCTCGATCGCCCATGAGCTCAACCAGCCGCTGACGGCGATCGTGCTGAACGGCAATGCCACCCTGCGCTGGCTGGCGGCCAGGCCCGCCAATCCGGATGAGGCCGGCAAAGCCGCCCAGCGCATCGTCAGGGACGCTGAGCGCGCCACCGACCTGATCAAGCGCTTGCGCGGCCTGACAAGGAGAGCCGCCAATAAGGCCATCTGGCTCGATGTCAACCAGGTGGTCGCCGACACGTTGACCCTCGTCCAGCACGAAGCCGTCCGCAACAATATCGCCTTGCGGACCGAACTCGACGACGATCTGCCCCTGCTCCAGGCCGATCCGGTGCAGATACAGCAGGTCGTCCTCAATCTCGCTCTCAACGCGTTTGAAGCGGTGGTTGGCGGCAAAGAGCGAGACGTGACGCTCACGACTGGTCCGGGCAAGCCCGGCGAGATCATCGTTGCGGTTAGCGATTCCGGCCGTGGCCTGGACAGTGTCCAGCCGGACCGGATTTTCGACGCCTTCTACACCACCAAACCCGAAGGGTTGGGCATGGGGCTTGCCATCAGCCGCTCGATCGTCGAGAGCCATGGTGGACGCATCTGGGCGGAGCCGGCAATGCCGCGCGGCGCCAGTTTCTTCTTTTCGCTGCCGACCGGCAGGACAAAGGCGCGCGGATCAGGTCAATGAGGCCATGAGCGGATTGGCAAGCAGCGACTCAGGGCAGATCGTTTTCGTCATCGACGACGACCCTGCCATCCTTGAAGCACTCGACAGCCTGCTGCGTTCGGTGGGGCTGGACGTAAGCTGCTTCGGTTCGGTCGCCGCGTTCCTCGACGCACCAAGGCCTGACATTCCCTCCTGCCTCGTGCTGGACGTGCGCCTGCCCGGAAAAAGCGGCATGGATTTCCAGAAGGAATTGGCGGGCTCGCAAGCTCCCCTGCCGGTCATCATCATGACCGGCCATGGCGACATCGCCATGTCGGTGCAGGCGATGAAGGCCGGCGCGATCGACTTCCTGCCCAAGCCGTTCCGCGAGCAGGATTTGCTCGACGCCATCGCGGCCGCGCTGGATAAGGACCGGTCGAGGCGGGCCCACATGGCCGAACTGGACGCCTTGCGCGCGCGCTTGGCGACGCTGAGCGATGGCGAGCGCGATGTCGTCGCGCAGGTAGTGCTGGGGCGCCTCAACAAGCAGATCGCCGGCGACCTCGGCGTCAGCGAGATAACCGTCAAGGTCCGCCGGGCCCGCGCCATGCGCAAGATGCAGGCGGGCTCGCTGCCGGAACTGGTGAAAATGATCGACAGGCTCGCGGCGGAGTCTTCCGCGCGGGGTCATTAAACCACTGTTTTCCATGGCATTATCGGCTAGTTGCCCGGCTCGTGGCCGGCAGCGATATCCCTAGGTATTGGACCATATACTTAAGATTCCGGCGCCCGCGTTGACACCGCGCGGGCCGCGGGCGTAAGGCGACGTGGCTTCGGCTGACCGAAGCATCAACTCGAGATCGAAACAGGTTATGGACAGCTATCCCAGTCGCTGTCCGGATCAAGCCCAAGGCACGGTCCGGACACTGGCCCCGTCAACAGATTTGGTTTCCGGCACGTGGCGCCGGTCGGGCCTGGGCAGGGCATAACCCGCCTTCGGCTCGCCTTGCCGTCCCTGCCGGACCGCAAGAGGTGAGCCATGAACACCAACGTCATCCCCTTCCGCACGCGCCTCGTTTCGCGCGATCTTGCCGTCCGGCCCACGGTCCGGATTCGTCTCGCCGTCAGCACGGCGGGCAAAGCCCATCCACCGGTGCGCCTTGTCTGCACCTGGCGGCGCAATGCCGAAGGCGGGCTTGTGTGCCGCTGGCGGCGCGACGGCAACGCCCTCTCCGAAGAGGGCGTCAGTCGTGCCGCGGCTTTCGACCAGCTCGCCGCCTGAGGCCCCGTCCGGCACGGCAACAAGCCTCCGAGCGATGAAAACGCCAATACGCCCGGCGCGGCCGCCTCGCGGCCGCGGCCTCGCGCATGCCCTAAACCACCCCGGCCCCTTTCTCGCGGTCTCGCATGCACGAGCGGCAGCGAGAGCCCTCCCCCATTCAAGCAAAGCATCATTCCGAGGCTCGCCATGATCTTCATGCCACACAACCGCAATTCGCTGGGCGAGGCCGCGGCTCTCGCGCGCGGACGCATCGCGCCCAACATCTACGACACCATCGCCTTCGCCATGCTGGTGGCGCTGCTGGTGCTTCTGGCGCATGGCGCCGCCGGCATGCGCGCGCCGAGCGAACTGCTCACCACGTCGCCGGTCACGCTTGATCTCGCCAATCTGCCCGAATATGCGCTGCGCACCACGCTGCGCATGTTCGCGGCCATTGTCGTGTCGCTGATCTTCACCTTCACCGTGGCGACGCTGGCAGCCAAGAGCCGCCGCGCCGAAATGGTGATCATCCCCGCGCTCGACATCCTGCAGTCGGTGCCGGTGCTGGGCTTCCTGACCTTCACCGTCACCTTCTTCATGGGCCTGTTTCCCGGCAGCCAGCTGGGCGCCGAGTGCGCGGCGATCTTCGCCATCTTCACCAGCCAGGCCTGGAACATGGCGTTCTCCTTCTACCAGTCGCTGCGCACCGTGCCGGGCGACCTCGACGAGGTCAGCCGTGGCTTCGGCCTGTCCGCCTGGCAGCGGTTCTGGCGCCTGGAGGCGCCCTTCGCGGCGCCGGGCCTGATCTGGAACACCATGATGTCGATGTCGGGCGGCTGGTTCTTCGTCGTCGCCTCCGAGGCCATCACGGTCGGCAACACCACGGTGCAGCTTCCCGGCATCGGTTCCTGGCTGGCGATGGCCATCGACAAGCAGGACTTCAAGGCGGTGGCCTGGGCGGTGCTGGCCATGGCGATCCTCATCCTGCTCTACGACCAGTTGCTGTTCCGGCCTGTTGTCGCCTGGGCCGACAAGTTCCGTTTCGAACAGACGGCGGGTCAGGAAAAGCCCCGCTCCTGGGTCTACGACATCCTGCGCCGCGCCCGCCTGCTGCAGACCATCGGCCTGCCGCTCGCCTGGCTGTGGCAGCGCGCCATGCTGCTGCGCCTGAGCAAGCGTACGCTGCCGGCGACATCGGCGGCATCGCGGCAGCTGTCGCGGGCGATCGACGTCGCCTGGCTGGGGCTGGTGGTGCTCGTCGCCATCTGGGGCGTCTACGAGACCGTCGTCTATCTGCGCGAGACACTTGGCTGGAGCGACGTCGTCGAAGCCTTCGAAGGCGGTCTTCTCACCTTGCTGCGCGTGGTCGTCCTGATCGCGGTGGCCAGCGTGATCTGGGTGCCGATCGGTGTCTGGATCGGCCTGCGTCCGGCCGTCGCCGAGCGGGTCCAGCCACTGGCGCAGTTCCTCGCCGCCTTCCCCGCCAATGTGCTGTTTCCGTTCGCCGTCATCGCCATCGTCGCCACCGGCGTCAACCCGAGCATCTGGCTGTCGCCGCTGATGGTGCTGGGCACGCAATGGTACATCCTGTTCAACGTCATTGCCGGCGCCAGCGCCTTCCCGTCGGACCTCAAGGAGGCCGCCTCCGTCTTCCGCCTGAAGTCCTGGACGTGGTGGCGCAGCGTGATCCTGCCGGGGATTTTCCCCTATTACGTCACCGGCGCGCTGACCGCCTCGGGGGGCTCGTGGAACGCCTCGATCGTCGCCGAACTGGCCAGTTGGGGCAACACCAAGCTCGAGGCTTTCGGGCTCGGTTCCTATATCGCCAAGGCCACGGAGGCCGGCGACTTTCCACGCGTCATCCTCGGCATCGCCGTGATGTCGCTGTTCGTCACGCTGTTCAACCGCACCTTGTGGCGCCCTCTCTACGTCTTCGCCGAACGCCGCATGCGGCTCGACTGACATCCATCCCCAGGAGAATGATCATGAACCAAGCTGTCATCACCAAGAACAAGCCGCTCGTCGAGGTCCATGGCGTCTGCCAGACCTATGACAAGGGAAGCGCCGGCAAACTCATCGTCCTCGACCAGGTCGGGCTGACGCTCGCTTCCGGCGAGATCGTCGGCCTGCTCGGACGCTCCGGCTCCGGCAAATCCACCCTGCTGCGTTCGATCGCCGGGCTTATCCGGCCAAGCGAAGGCGCCATCACCTTCGAGGGCAAGGCCGTGACCGGCACGCCGGACGGCATCTCGATGGTCTTCCAGAGCTTTGCCCTGTTTCCCTGGCTCACCGTTCTGCAGAATGTCGAACTCGGCCTCGAGGCCCAGGGTGTTTCGCCGGCTGAGCGCCGCAAGCGCGCTCTGTCGGCGATCGACCTGATCGGCCTCGACGGTTTCGAGAACGCCTATCCGAAGGAATTGTCTGGCGGCATGCGTCAGCGTGTCGGGCTGGCCCGCGCGCTGGTGGTGCATCCCAAGGTCCTGCTGATGGACGAGCCGTTCTCGGCGCTCGACGTGCTGACGGCAGAGACGCTGCGCACCGACCTGCTCGACCTCTGGTCGGAGGGCCGCATGCCGATCGAGTCGATCCTGATGGTGACGCACAACATCGAGGAGGCGGTGCTGATGTGCGACCGCGTGCTGATCTTTTCCTCCAATCCCGGCCGGGTCGTCGCCGAACTCAGGATCGACCTGCCGCAGCCGCGCAACCGGCTCGACCCGGCCTTCCGGGCGCTGGTCGAGGACATCTATGCCCGCATGACCGCCAGGAAGGAGCCGGGCAGCCCGGCCCGCGACGGCGTCTTCCCCGGTTCCGGCATCGCCATGATCCTGCCGCGCGTCTCGACCAACCTGCTGTCCGGCCTGATCGAGGCAGTGGCTGCCCCACCCTACAACGGGCACGCCGACCTGCCGCCGCTGGCCGCCAGCCTGCAGCTCGAGATCGACGACCTGTTCCCGATCGCCGAAACCCTGCAATTGCTGCGCTTCGCCGAACTCGCCGAGGGCGACATCCAGCTGACGCCGGCGGGAAAACGCTTCGCCGAAAGCGAAGTCGACGCACGCAAGCAATTGTTCGCGCAGCAGCTCGCGACCTATGTGCCGCTGGCCGGCCACATCCGCCGCGTGCTCGACGAGCGCGCCAACCACAAGGCGCCGGCACGCCGCTTCCGCGACGAGCTGGAGGACCACATGTCGGAGGACTATGCCGACCAGACCGTGCGGGCCGTGATCAGCTGGGCGCGTTACGCCGAGTATTTTGCCTATGACGAGGAGAGCGACCTCTTCACGCTCGACAACCCGACATAGGTCGCCCCGCGCAACGCTTGAATGAACGGACTTGAAGGCGGGACCGGCACCCCATCACCGGCCCCGCCAGCGCGCCGGTGCGGCCGGCGTCATCGAAACCAGCCAGCAGTCGGAGGTCGGCCATGCCCCTCTTTCCACCACGCATCCTTGATCTTCTCCTGTCGGGGCGCGATTCCACCGCCCACGCGGCGCGGGTCGCGCGCGAATGGCTGTTCCTGAAGCTCTCCGGCATGACGCTGCGTCTCGGCCACCGCGTCCTGCTTGCCGGAACAAGCGCCTTCCGTGCAGGCGCGCTCGGCATGCCGGGTCTGCGCAAGGTGTTCTTGATCTCGTCGCGCCTCGACCGCATGGGCTTGCGGCTCATGCGCTGGAGCATCGGCCGGCAAGGAACGGCCGGGCGCGACCGCCGCTGAAGCGAACGACCTTCAATGCCCGCGCGATCAACTCTTAAAGGGCGAACAGTACTTGGCGGCCAGGCAGTTCCTCATTGCCGCATCGCCTTGCCCTGGGGATCGTAGGGCGAGGCGGCGATGATCCGTGCCGGCCGCTCTACGCCGACAATGTGCACCGAAAGCGCCGTTCCCTCGCCGGTGAAATCGTCGTCCACCAACGCCAGCGCGACGCTCTTGCCGATCGTGTAGCCAAATCCGCCGGAGGTGACGAAGCCGACGCGGCGGCCATCATGCCAGACTGGCTCGAAGCCGCTGGCGTCGGCATCGACGGCGTCGATCTCCAGCGTCACGATCCGCCGCGCCGCGCTGGCCTCACGCTCCTTCAGCGCCGCCTCGCGGCCCACGAAGTCGCCCTTGTCGAAGGCAATGAAACGGTCGAGCCCGGTCTGGCCCGGCGTATAGCCCTGCGTGAACTCACGCGACCAGATGCCGAAGCTCTTCTCCAGCCTCAGCGCGTTGAGTGCGTAATAGCCGATCTCGGCCAGGCCCAGATCCTCACCGGCGGCCAGCAGCGTTTCGCGCAGCGTGGCATGCATGCTCACCGGGCAACTGATCTCGAAGCCAAGCTCGCCGGCGATGGAGAGGCGGGCGACCCGCGCGCGCACCATGCCGATGTCGAAGGCGCCGCAAGCCATGAACGGCAGCGCCGCCCCGGAGACATCCTGATGCGTGGTGCGTTCCAGGATCTTTCGCGCGTTCGGCCCCGTCAAAAGGAAGCCGCCCGTCGCGTCGGAAAGATCGGTAACGGTGACGCCCTCTCCTGCATGGCTCTCGAACCAGCGCATGTGGAATTCCCTGAGATAGTAGGAGCCCATCAGCCAGGTGTCGCCGCCACCCCAATTGATCACGGTCAGGTCGCCCTTCAGCCGCCCGTCCGGCCCCAGCATCGGCGCCAGCCGCGCCTGGCCGGCTTTCGGCAGCCTGCAGGCCAGCAGCCGGTCGAGCCACGCCTGGGCGCCAGGACCGGAGACGGCGTAACGGGAATAGGCCGAGATATCGACGAGGCCGGCGGCGCGCCGCGCCTGCAATGCCTCCTCGCCAACGATGTCGAAGGCGTTGGAGCGCTTGAGCGTGGTGTTCTCGCGAAAACCCATCGGCGCGAAATAGGCCGGGATCTCCAGTCCCCACGAGGCCGTCCATTCGCAGCCGGCAGCGGTCATGCCGTCATAGGCGCCAGGGCGTTTCAGAGGCCGGCCGGCCGGCAGCCGCTCATTTGGAAAGGTCATGACGAAACGGCGGGAATAGAACTGGCGCGTCGTCTGCCTGAGATATTCACGGTTGGCGGCAAAGGCGCCGTAGCGGGCGATGTCCATGCCGAAGATGTCGGCCTGCGGCTCGCCGTAGATCATCCACTCGGCCAATGATTTCCCGACCCCGCCGCCCTGGCTGAAGCCAGCCATGACACCGCAGGCGACCCAGTAATTCTTGAGGCCACGTACCGGGCCGACGATCGGGTTGCCGTCCGGGGTGAAGGTGAAGGCGCCGTTGACCCATTTGCGGATGCCGGCATTGGCCAGGCAGGGAAAGCGCTCATGCGCCTTGGCCAGTTCGGGGCTGATGCGGTCGATATCCTCCGGGATCAGCTCGATGCCGTAATCCCACGGCGCGCCGTCCATGTTCCAGTGCTTCGGGTTCTGCTCGTAGACGCCGAGCAGCACGCCTTTCCGTTCCTGCCTGAGATAGGAAAAGCCGTCGAGATCGACGGCGATGCCGATCTCCCGGTCGAGCGCGGCGATCTCGGGAATGTCCTCGGTGACGAAATAATGGTGCTCCATCGGCGTCACCGGCAGGTCGACACCGGCCATGCGGCCGAGCTGCTGGGCCCACAAGCCGCCGGCATTGACGACATGTTCCGCGACGATCGTGCCTTGCTCGGTGACGACGTCCCACCGGCCGTCGGGGCGAGACTTCAGCTCGACCACGCGGTTGCGCAGGATCACATCGGCGCCCCGCTTCCTGGCGGCGCCCGCATAGGCATGCGTCGTGCCGTAGGGGTCGAGATGGCCTTCGTTGGAATCGTGCAGGCCGCCCAGCACGCCAGTGACATCGACGATCGGGCAGATCGCCTTGATCTCCTCCGGGCCTACCAGCCGCGCCGTTTCGATGCCGACCGACTGGAACACCGCCCAGGCCGATTTCAGCCACTCCCAGCGCTGTGGATCGCTGGCGATGTTGACGCCGCCGGTCATGTGCAGGCCGATATCCTGGCCGGATTCAGCCTCGATCTCGCGGTAGAGGTTGATGGTGTAGTCCTGCAGCGCCGCCACATTGGGATCGGCGTTGAGCGCATGAAATCCGGCCGCCGCGTGCCAGGTCGAGCCTGCCGTCAGCTCGGCGCGTTCGATCAGCGCCACATCGGACCAGCCGAACTGCGTGAGATGGTAGAGCACCGAAGCGCCGACCACGCCACCTCCAATAACCACTGCGCGGTAGTGCGACTTCAAGGCTCCCCTCCCGGTCTGTCAGAGCAGCACCATATACGCACTGTACATAAGTGTCCAGAGAGCAGTGTCCACTGATGTCCAGTGATCTGGCGCCATATCGGGGATCGGCCTCTGATGTGCGCGATCGAGACTTCGCGACGGCGAAATCGGATGCCTCCGCTAACTGTCACGCAACGATCACGTTGACGCCCTACCACTCGGCGCAAAGGGCTGCCTGTATCCTCGATACGGCGCTTCCGGGGCTTTGGCCGACATCGTCACAAGGGGACATCCATGAAACATCTGAACCGGACCGTCGCGCTCGGTGCCGCACTCGCTCTGTTCACCACCCTCACCCCGGCATTGGCCGAAGGCGTCGCCTACATCAACAAGGGCCTGGTCGGCGTCGGCCGCATTCCGGCCGCCCAGCGCGACAAGTTCGGCGAGACCTTCGGCTCGGGCTCGGGCATGGCGATCGACACATCGAACTGGACGCATGACGCCGGCACCTACAAGGGTTCGCTCTGGCTGCTGCCGGACCGTGGCTACAATGTTGTCGGCACCACCGACTACCGGCCGCGCCTCAACACCATCGCCATCGAGTTCACCCCGCTCGCGGCCGGGGCAACTCCGGCGGCCGGCCAGGAGCAGACCGGCGTCAAGGCGACGCTCGCCGATACCTTCCTGCTGACCGACGACAAGGGCGCCGATGCCACCGGGCTCGACCCGCTGAACGGCGTGCGCGCCGCAAGCGGCGACATGCCGATCCTGCCGCAGGCCGACAATGGCAATCTGTCGCTCGACAATGAAGCCATCGTGCGGCTGCCGGACGGCACCATGTTCATCTCCGACGAATATGGCCCCAACATCTACCGTTTCTCGGCGCAGGGCCGCCTGATGTCGGCGACGCAGCCGCCGGCCGCACTTGTGCCGATGCGTCATGGCAAGCCGAATTTCGCGTCCAACAATCCCGGTCCCGGCGCCGCCGAACCCGATCCCAAGGATCCCGAGACCGGCCGCCAGAACAATCAAGGCCTCGAAGGCATGGCGATGACGCCCGACGGCAAGTTCCTGATCGCGGTGCTGCAGTCGGCGACGCGGCAGGATGGCGGCGATTCCGGTTCGACGCGCCAGAACACCCGCGCCCTGGTCTATGATGCCTCGGACCTCGCCCATCTCAAACTCGCGCATGAATATGTCGTGCCGCTGCCGGTGTTCAAGGATGCCAAGGACAAGACCAAGGTCGCCGCGCAGAGCGAGATCGTGGCGCTGTCGGACACCAAATTCCTGATGCTGGCGCGCGACAGCGGCAACGGCCCGTTCGATGCCGCCGACAAGCCGGTAGCGCCCAAGGGCGTGCTCGATCCCTCCGTCACGCCGGCCAAGTCGACCCCGTTCATCGATATCAACGATGCCGCCCAGCTCGGCCGTTTCGGCCTGCACAATGGCGGCCCGAAGGACCACAACGAACTGTCCGAGAAGTGGGAGGCGATGTCGCTGGCGAGCGTGCTCGATCCCAAGCTGCCGGACGACTACTTCCTGTTCGTGGCCAACGACAACGACTTCCTTGCCCAGGACGGCTTCCAGGTTGGCGCGCCCTACAAGGCCGAGGACGGCGCTGATGTCGACACCATGTTCCTGGTCTATCAGGTGACGCTGCCGGGCCTGAAGAAGTAACGAAATCGATCAGGCGGGCGCGCCTGGCGCGTCCGCCTGATCGCTCTTGAGACAGCTACTTCAGCATCTCGGCGTCTTTCGGCACGCCGGCGTCGATCGGCTCGGCCGTCCTGTTCGACACGGCGCTGTTCTTGGCGGCCGCCGACAGGTTGGCGCGCACGAAGACGGGGGCCACACCGTTGACGCGGCTGTAGAGGTCGATGATGTCCTGGTTGATGAAGCGCACGCAGCCGGACGAAGCGTTCTTGCCGATGGAATCCCACTCCGGCGTGCCGTGCAGCCGGTACATCGTGTCCTTGCCGTCGCGGAACAAATAGAGCGCCCGGGCGCCGAGC
>NZ_JAFKIC010000269.1 GCF_017306585.1 Mesorhizobium sp.
CAATTACGACCGCCTCGTCGCCGCCGGCAAACCACCCAAGAAGGCCATCACCGCCATCATGCGAAAGATAATCGTCCTCGCCAACGCATTGCTCAGGGACCGCAGAAAATGGACCCCATCACTTCCTTGACAATCACGGATACTCTAGCTTCGCCACGCGGCGATGGGGTGTGGACAGGCAATGATGGTTGGTCAGGGCGGGACCGATGCGAAACCAGTTTGGCCGCTGGCGGAGGTCTTCCGTGCCTTTCTGAAACTCGGCCTGACCTCCTTTGGCGGTCCGATCGCACATCTCGGCTATTTTCGCGACGAGTTCGTGGAGCGCCGCAAATGGCTTGACGAGGCCGGCTACGCCGATCTCGTCGCGCTCTGTCAGTTCCTGCCCGGTCCAGCCTCCAGCCAGGTCGGTTTTTCCCTGGGTGTTCTGCGCGGCGGGGGGCTGCTCGGTGGCCTTGCCGCATGGGCGGGGTTCACCTTGCCGTCGGCGCTGCTGCTGTTGGCCTTCGCGCTTGGCGCGGCGTCGATCGATAGCGCCGCCGCCCAAGGCGTCATCCATGGTCTCAAACTCGTTGCCGTGGCGGTGGTGGCACAGGCGCTTTGGGGAATGAGCCGGAGCCTAACGCCGGACCTCCCCCGCGCCTGCATCGCGCTCGGCGCCCTGGCGCTCGTCACCCTTGCGGGCAGTTCGATCGGCCAGCTCGCCGCCATCGCCTGTGGAGCGGTTGCCGGCCTGCTGGTCTGCAGGACCGCGCCCTTGCCGGGCGGCGGCCACCTGGCCTTTCCCGTCAGCCGGTCTTCGGCGCTGCTCGCGCTGGTTCTCTTCGCGGCTCTGTTCGTGCTGCCGCCTCTTGTCGCCGCCAAAACGGACAGCCAGGCGTTGAAACTCTTCGACGCGTTCTACCGCTCGGGCGCGCTGGTTTTCGGCGGCGGCCATGTCGTGCTTCCATTGCTGCAGAACCAGGTGGTGACGACTGGCTGGGTGGCGCCCGAAGCCTTCCTGGCTGGCTATGGTGCTGCGCAGGCCGCGCCCGGGCCATTGTTCACCGTCGCCGCCTATCTCGGCGCCGTCAGCGGTCCGCAGCCGCACGGCATCGCCGGGGCGACGATTGCGCTCTTCGCCGTCTTCCTGCCCGGGCTGCTCCTGGTCTATGGCACACTGCCTTTCTGGGACGGGTTGCGCGGTCTTCCATGGGCGCAGGCGGCGATGCGCGGCGCCAACGCCGCCGTTGTCGGCATGTTGGCGGCGGCTTTCTACAATCCGGTGTGGGTGAGCGCAGTGCACGCACCGGTCGATTTCGCGCTTGCCCTTGCCGGATTCCTCCTGCTCGTCATCTTGAGGACACCGCCCTGGATCGTCGTCCTACTGCTTGCGATCACAGGTGCGACCACACACATGGTGGGCTGACGACACAGGACGGACCATCATGGCGCAACGACGCTCTTCCCTTGGCTTCCTCGGCATGTTCGGCCGCTCGGGCGATCTGCGGCAGCTGGATGCCGCTTTGCGCGGCGCCGGTCTCCACCCCGCGCTCGTTCCGGAAGGCGTGAAACTCACCCTCGTCAATCTGATGAAGGACCACTGGCCCGATGAGCCGCCGGCGGACGCCTATGCGTCGGTGGCGCGATTGTGCAGCTATTGCATCGCGGGCCCGCAGACCTTCGAACAGGCCAACGGCCGGGAGCGGACGCTGGACGTCGAGCGCCGCATCGAGGCGGCTCTTGAAGCCGGCGACAGCTTCGACGCACAGGTCGTGCTGATGACGCTGCACGCCAAGCTGATCAATGCCGAGGTCGTCGACCGATACGGGCTCAGCGCGGAATAACGCCAAACGCGCGATCTGTCGGGGTGACCGGGCCGATCAGGCCCGGCTGACTTCCTCAAGATACCAGTTGATGTAGCGCAGTTCGTTGTACTCCATCGGCGCGATCGGCCCGGGCACGAAATAGTGCGAACGTACGCCGCGCGCCGTGTGCTCGATGATCTTCTTGTCCTCGTCGGTGGTGACCTTCCACAACCAGGTCAGCTTCTCCAGGTCGTAATCCTGGCCCTCGACGGCATCGCCGCGCACCAGCCAGATCAGTTCCATCTCGCAGGTCTCGGCCGTCTTCGGGATGAAGCGGTAGATCATGCCGTGGTCGGGATAGCAGACCAGGAAGGTCGTACCGCCGAGATGAATGGAGGTGACGCCGCCATCATAGTCGGTGAAGCGGCCCATCAGCGGAGCCACCGGCGATCCATCCTGGCTGCCGCTCGAAACGCCGTCGTAGAGCGCGTAGCGGAAGGTATGGATTGCTTCCTGGCCGGCCGCCGAATTCTGCCAGCGGTTGGCGCTGCCGATCTCGATGCCGAGCGCGCAGGTGCGCTGTTCCATCGCCGCATTGAGCTGCTCGATCATTTCGGCCGGCTTTTCCAGTGCGTGCGTCTGCGAGTACTCCGGATGCGCCGGCCCGCAATGGTAGCACTCGACATAGTTCTCGACGGCGAGCTTCCAGTTGGCGTCCAGCGGATAGGACTGCCGATACGCCACCTTGGCGTCGCCCCAGCCATACTGGCCGCAGCTGGTGCGCAGCGACTGTTCGATCGGATCGAAATCGAGCGGCGTCTCGGCGAAGGAAATGAAGACCAGTCCCGAGGCGACGCGAACGTGAAGCTTCTTCAGCCCGTGCGCGGTGCGGTCGAAATCCTTCGGCATGAGGCGGGCAGCACGCAACGACCCGTCATTGGAATAGGTCCAGGCGTGGTAGGGACACACGAACATCTTCGCGTTGCCCTTCTCCTTGGTGCAAACCTCGGCGCCGCGGTGGCGGCAGACATTGAGCATGGCATGCACGGTGCCATCCATTCCGCGCGTCAGGATGACCGCCTCGTCGCCCAGCTTGAACAGCTCGAAATCGCCGGGATTGGGAATGACGCTGGCATGTGCCAGGCAGTGCCAGTGTCGGCGAAACACACGTTCCATGTCGCGCTCGAAGATCGCCTGGTCATGATAGAAGGCACGCACCAGGCCATAGCCCGGCCGGTGAGACGCCACCAACTTGTCGATCGCGTCGCCGTCGGTGTGGGTTTGCTGGAGAGGATGCACACTCATCTGTCGTTCCGTCCTGGGTGATGGCTATATGGCTGCATAATGTCTTCCTCGCTCAGCCGCCCATATATGTGCGCGGCAGGTGGATCAGGCTGCCGAAGCGGGCACGCAATCTGTCGTCGACCTGTTTTGGTACGTGACGCGGAAATCGTTCGGCAAGAATGCGTTTCTTTTCCGCGATCGCACGCAGCAATATATCAGGCCGGCCCTTTTCGTTCCATTCCTTCGGCGAAGAGCGGTCGCCGAGGGCGGGATAGAAATGCGCGGTCTGCAGCTTGAGCGTTTCTTCCTTGCCGAGGTAATGGCCCGGGCCTTTGAGACAGACCTCGGCGATACTGTCGATCGACAGGGTCTGGTCGGTCACGTCGATGCCGCGCGCGCAGCCCAGGCAATGCCCCAGCATGTCGTTGTCGATGATCAGGCTTTCCAGGCAGAAGCCGAGCAGCGAGGCATGCATGCCGGCCGCCTCGTAGACGAGATTGAGGCCGGAGAGGCCGGCCATCACATTGGTGATGCCCTTCTCATAGCCGGACTGAATGTCGGGCAGCTTCGAATCCGTCATGCCGGCGGCCGAACCGCCGGGCAGGTCGTAGAAGTGTGCCATCTGGGCGCAGGCGGCCGTTGCCACCGACTGCTCCGCCGATCCGCCGGCCATGGCGCCGCTGCGCAGGTCCGACATGAACGGCCAGGCGCCGAAGATCGCCGGATGGCCAGGCTTCAGCGCGTTGACATAGACCAGGCCGGCCAGCACTTCGGCCACCGCTTGCACCACCGCGCCGGCCATCGCCGCGGGCGCCGTCGTGCCGGACTGGCCGGTCGACAGCAGCAGGATCGGGATGCCGCCCTCAACGCACGCCTCGAGCACGCCGCAGGCGTCCTCCGCGAACTTCATCGGCGGCACGACGAATGAGTTGGAGTTGGAGACAAAGGGCCGGGCGCGAAAATTCTCCTCGCCGCCGGCGATGGCATAGAGCATTTCCAGCGCCGGCTTCACGTTCTCACGCACGGTGAAGGACGTTCCGACGTGCTTCGATGTTCCCATCACACAGGCGTAGAGCGTGTTCAGATCCATCTCGAGCGGATCGGCGATGTCGCGCGCCACCATCGGCCGCTGGAAGAAATGGATGTTATCCAGCCCATCGACCATCCGGGCGGCATCGTAAATGTCCTGCAGCTTGGATTCGCGGTATTCGCGCTTCTCCAGGTCCACCAGATGCACGGCGATACCTGCTGTGCCGTAGTGCACGCGCTTGCCCTGGACCACCATATCATGTCTGGCATCCTGGCCATGAAGCGTGAAATGCCGTGCCGCCCGTTTGATGGTATCGAGCACCAGCGCGCGGGGAAAGCGGATACGGCCGTCGTCGCCATGGACCGCCCCCGCTTTGGTCAACACCTTGGTGCAGGAGGGGATGGCATTGGCGAAGCCCACTGTCTCAAGAAGCGTCAGCACGCCCTCGTGGATGCGTTCGCAATCATCGCCACGCAGCGGCCCGTAACTGCCGCCCTCGATGGCCTTGTACTGGTGTCCGGTATCCTCCAGCAGAGGAGCTGATCGCATGGCATGTCCTGTTTTGAGAAGACCGGAGCGGTGGGGACGATGGGTCGCCGGCGTGTCCTGCTTTTCGACAGCCACTGGCATGGAAGCACTCCACCTTCGTCGGCAGGGCTCGTGGCGGTTGGTCCACCGATCGGCCTGCTTCTTCCCCTGACGCCGACTATGACGCCGGCACTGGTCCATCCTATGAGCCAGCTGGCCCAGTTGCATGTGCCAGAAACAACGCGACCGGAGCGGTTGAAGCTCCGGTCGCAGGCAATGCGCGATCGATCAGGCGGCGGCCGGTCTGCGTCCGGCGGCAGTGGCCAATTCCCGAATGCCGGGCTCGATGTGCTGCAGCGCGATCGAGGAAATGCCCAACCGCATGAAACGAGAGGGCTTTTCGGTGCGGTCGAAGAAGCGGTCGCCGGGCTCGATGATGACGCTGCGCGAGGCGGCGGCTTCGGCCAAGCCGCGCGAATCCGTGCCGCGCGGCCCTTCCAGCCACAGCGACGTACCGCCGGCCGAGTCGGTCGACCGCCATTCCGGCAGGAACGCGGAAATCGCATGGACCAGCCGCTTGCGCCGCTCTTCGAAAGCACTCGACAGCCGCCGCACCAGCGCCTCGTGATGGCCGAGCGACAGGAAGAGCGCCACGGCGCGCTGGTTGTTGGCCGGCGGATGGCGCAGCATGAAACGGCGCAGCGCCCTCAACTCGGCGATTAGTCCAGCAGACGCGACGATGTAGCCAAGCCGCAGGCCGGGAGCCAGCGTCTTCGACATCGAGCCGACATAGACGACCCGGCCGGAGCGGTCGAGGCTCTTCAGCGCCTGTTGCGGCGCTTCGTCCAGAAGCTGGCTGTCATAGCCGTCCTCGATGATGATCTGGTTGTGCCGGTTGGCGCGGGCCAGAAGATCCTGCCGCCGCTCGGCCGACAGCGGCACCATGGTCGGGCAATGATGGCTGGGCGTGACGAAGACGAAGCCGGAATCGGTCGGAATGGAAGAGGTTACGATGCCGGACTGGTCCACTGGCACCGGCTGTATGTCGGCGCCCGCAAGGCGGAAGATCGAGCGCGCGTCGGGGTAGCCCGGATCTTCCATCGCCACTTTCGAGCCCTTGGTCATCAAGAGCGACGCCAGCATGTAGAGCGCGTTCTGGGCGCCCAGCGTGACGATGATCTCGTCGGGATTGGCGAAGATGCCACGCCGGGGCAGCAGCCGCGCCTGGATCTGCTCGATCAGCAGCGGATCGTCGCGATCGACCATATCGGAGGCCCAGTTGCGGATTTCGAGCACCGCCAGCGCCATGCGGTTGCACTCGCGCCACTCGGCGGTCGGAAACAGCGCTGGGTCGAACTGGCCGTAGACGAAGGGGTAGGACGACTTGATCCAGTTCTCGTGCTTCACCGGCGGTTGCATGTCGCTGGCGGCGATCTGGCGGCGCGCCTTCCAGTCGATCTCGTTGGCCTGGTCCGGGGCCTTCTGGTGCGGCTTGGCGGGTGTCGCCAGCACGTCGGGATTGACGAAATGGCCGCGGCGCTCGCGCGCCACCAGGAAACCCTGGTCGACGAGCTGCTGGAAGGCCAGCACCACCGTTCCGCGCGCCACGCCGAGTTTCTCGGCCAGGATTCGGCAGGAGGGTAGCGGCATCGAAGCGGCGATCTGACGGTCGAGGATGGCGGCTACGATGGCTTGGCGGATCTGCGCCTGCAGGGTCTGGCCGGATTCAGCCGAAATCCGGAACAGGCCGGACCATATCGCCGTGTCGTTTCTCTGTGGCATGGAAGATGTTCCTCGATGGCCAGCTTTTTTGGCTTGGCTGGCCCAGTCGAATGTAACGGTGGCACAAGGGGTTGCGCCAATCAATTTTTCTGATCTTTGGGATTTATGCCAGTGATCCATCGAGTGATACATCGGCCGAAATCGCGCCGCTTTGCGGCGCCGCATGACACATTGTGTCGCCGCGGCGTGACAGAATGTGTCACCGCCACATATTGACCGGACGGAATTCGGCTCAATAGTTTTGCCGCGACGACACGCGCCGGAAACATCCGGTCTGATATGGTGCGTCGAAAAACGCCAGGAGCCCCCGCCAGTGGATCAGTCAGCTTTCCAGAAACAGCTCGCCGCCTTGCGCGACCATCGCGCCGCGGCGCCGGCCTCGATGCGCCAGGCCTTTGCCGCCGATCCCCAACGGTTCGCGACTTTCTCCGCCATCGATGGCGACCTGTTGCTCGACTGGTCGAAATGCGCCGTCGATGCGACCACGATGGATCTGCTGGAAAAGCTCGCCGGAGCCGCCGATCTCGAAGGCCGCCGCGCCGCCATGTTCGCCGGCAAGAAGATCAACATCACCGAAGACCGCGCCGTGCTGCACACCGCGCTGCGCAATTTGAGCGGCAAGGGCGTCACGGTGGACGGCCAGGACGTCAAGGCGGATGTCCTTTCCGTGCTCGACGCGATGGGCGCTTTCGCCGATGCGATCCGCTCCGGCAAGGCGACCGGCGCCACCGGCAAGAAGATCACCGACATCGTCAATATCGGCATTGGCGGCTCCGACCTCGGCCCCGCCATGGCGACGCTGGCGCTGGCGCCCTATCATGACGGACCGCGCGCGCATTACGTCTCCAACATCGACGGCGCCCATATCCACGACACGCTGAAGGGCCTGTCCGCCGAGACGACCTTGTTCATCATCGCGTCCAAGACCTTCACCACGGTCGAGACGATGACCAATGCGCAGACCGCGCGCGACTGGGTGCAGAAGGCGCTCGGCAAGCAGGCGGTCGGCAAGCATTTCGCCGCCGTCTCGACGGCGCTCGACCTCGTGGCCAGGTTCGGCATCGAAGCCGATCGCGTGTTCGGCTTCTGGGACTGGGTTGGCGGCCGCTATTCGGTCTGGGGCGCCATCGGCCTGCCGGTCATGATCGCCATCGGGCCGAGGAACTTCCGCGCCTTTCTCGATGGCGCCCACGAGATGGACGAGCATTTCCGCACCGCGCCGCTGCAACAGAACCTGCCGGCGCTGCTTGGCCTGGTTGGTTGGTGGCATCGCGTCATCTGCCAGTATCCGGCCCGCGCGGTCATCCCCTATGACCAGCGCCTGTCCAGGCTGCCGGCCTATCTGCAGCAGCTCGACATGGAATCGAACGGCAAGGGCGTCACCCTCGACGGCACTGCGGTGAAGACGCCGACCGGCCCGCTGGTCTGGGGCGAGCCCGGCACCAATGGCCAGCATGCTTTCTTCCAGCTGCTGCACCAGGGCACGGATTTCATCCCGGTCGAATTCCTTGTCGCGGCTGTCGGCCACGAGCCAGACCTCAAGCACCAGCACGACCTGCTGCTCGCCAATTGCCTTGCGCAGTCGGAAGCGCTGATGAAGGGCCGCACGCTGGAGGAGGCGCGCGCGCAGATGCTGGCCAAGGGCATGAAGCCAGCCGACGTCGACAAGATCGCGCCGCATCGTGTCTTCTCCGGCAACCGGCCGTCGCTCACCATTCTCTACCGCAAGCTCGATCCGCGCACCTTCGGCAGGCTGATCGCGCTCTACGAGCATCGTGTCTTTGTCGAGGGCACGCTGTTCAACATCAATTCCTTCGACCAGTGGGGGGTCGAACTCGGCAAGGAACTGGCGACCGGCCTGCTGCCTGTCGTGGAAGGCAAGGAAAGCGCCGCAAACCGGGACGCCTCGACCAGGGGGCTTGTGGAACGCATCCACCAATTGCGTGGTTCGGAGTGAAGGGCTTGGCAGACATCAAGGGGATACTGTTCGACAAGGACGGGACACTTGTCGACTTCAACGCAACCTGGCTCGGGGTCGCCGACTTCATGGCCATGGACGCATCCGACGGCGACCGCTGGAAGGCCGACAGGCTGCTCGCCGCGGCCGGCTTCGATTTCGCCAACCGGCGGTTCAAGCCCGACTCCATCTTTGCCTCGGGCACCAATCTCGATGTCGTCGAGCTCTGGTTTCCACGCCTGTCGAACGAGGACCAGATGCTGGCCGTCGCCCGCTTCAACGAGATCACCTCGGTGCAGGGCTCGGCGATGGCGGTGGCGCTGCCGGGCATCGTCGGTTCCCTGGCATTGCTGCACAAAAGGTCCTACCGGCTTGGTGTCGCCACCAACGACTCGACCAGCGGAGCGGAAAAGACCCTGGTCACGCTCGGTGTCGCGCAGCTTTTCGACGCCGCCTATGGTTATGACGCGGTCGCCAATCCCAAGCCCGCGCCCGACACCATCCAGGCCTTTTGCGACCTCACCGGCCTCAAGCCGGCGGAGATCGCCATGGTCGGCGACAACCGCCACGATCTCGAAATGGCGCGCGCCGGCGGCTGTGGCCTGGCGGTCGGCGTGCTTTCCGGTACCGGCACGCGTGAATCGCTGGCCGAGATCGCCGACGTCATCCTCGATTCGGTTGCCGATCTGCCGGATTTCCTTTCGGCGCGGGTCAGGGAGCCGGTCTGACGGCCAAGGCTGGGTAACGAAGGTCTGTTCTCGGGGCCTTCCCGCCAACCTTCGAGGGTGGCGGGAGGTCGTTGCTGGCCCACCCGCCACAAAGAGCAGGTTGCACCGGAAGCGGAGACCCCTAAGGGATTGTCGTGAACCGCTAAGCCCCCACGCCTTGCTCGGCAGGCCGCGATACATATTCCGGGAATTCCGCCGCGCCTCGGCTCAGGGCCTTCACCATGAGCAGGCCATCGTCAAAGAAGCCATTTCGCACATAGAACTGGTGTGTGCGGTGCTTCCCGAGCACCATGGCGATACGGAACACCGAGCATCCGGTCCGCTCGCCCTCCGCCTCGATCCAAGCCATCAGCCTGGCACCGATGCCAAGGCTACGCAGGCTCGTGTCGACCACGACATGATCGGCTTCGATGTATTTCCCGCACCAGAGCTGATTGCCCGTCCAGAAACCGGAGAGACCCACCAGCCGATCGCCGATATAGGCCGCGATACAACGGTAATTGCCCTGAGCGAGCATTGCCGAAAGTCGTTCGCAAAATACGGCTTCGTTCAGATGCGAGTTGCTCTGCCGGAACACCGGATAGGCTGGAAGCATCTCATCGAGCCCGTGGAGTTCACAAATAGTCACCTCGTCGGTCAAGACGGTCCCCCTCCGTTTCATCCCACTCTGCGGTCAATCCGGCCCATGGTCCAGCAGGATTTCCAATCGGAGATCGAGCCAATTGACCGCTAAGCTCGAGCCTCGCCATTGAGAGCGACTGGACGCTGCCGCGCCGCGTCAGCGCTGTTCCGGCTCGAACGAAAAGACGCCGCTGGGCGACGTTGTGGCCCCCTTCGCATCGCCGAAATCCGGCACCCGATATTCTGCAAGCAGCCGCAGCCGAGACAGCGGAAGATCGGTACGGCGGGGATCTCCGACCAGAACGTCGATGCCGGCTGCCAGGCAGCGATCGAGGAACGGGGTAACCCGTCGAGCAACCTCATGGCCGTAGAACACGTCGCCTGCAAGCACGAGGTCGACCACCGGCGGTCTGTGGCCGGTGATATCCCCTTCGACAAGGGTGATCGCGACACCGTTCGCCTCGGCATTGAGGCCGATCGCGGCAACGCCGTTGCGGTCGATCTCGGCTGCGGTGACCTCGCTCGCGCCGGCCTTGGCGGCGGCAATGCCGACGAGGCCGGAGCCGGCGCCGAGGTCGAGCACCCGGCGGCCCGCCACGATCGAAGGATGGTCCAATACATGGCGCGCCAGCACGGCGCCGCCGGCCCAGACATAGGCCCAATAGGGTGGCTGCGGCTCCGGCGCGTCGACGTCGCCTTCAGGTTCGAGAAGGCGCCTCAAGCCGCTGCCGGGATGCGCGGTGTAGAGCCGGATTTCCGGAAGTGTGGGCACGGGTCCAAGGCGCATATTCGCCTTGATGAATTCCGCCGGATCGAGGCGGCGATCCGGCATGTCGCCGCCGCCGGGACGATGACCCAAGACCGTGCCTACTGGCGCAACGCCCGCCGCAGGATCTTGCCGACCGGCGTCTTCGGCAGTTCGGTCCTGAACTCGATATATTTGGGCCGCTTGTAGCCGGTCAGGTTTTCGCGGCAATAGGCGGTGATGGCTTCCGCCGTCAGGGCTGGATCCTTCTTGACGATGAACAGCTTCGGCACTTCGCCGGAATGCTCGTCCGGCACGCCGATCGCCGCCACTTCGAGCACGCCCGGATGCAGCGCCACCACCTCTTCCAGTTCCGTCGGATAGACGTTGAAGCCGGAAACGAGGATCATGTCCTTCTTGCGGTCGACGATCTTGGTGTAGCCGCGATCGTCCATGAAGCCCATGTCGCCCGACTTGAAGAAGCCGTCCTTGGTCATCACCTTGGCGGTCTCATCAGGCCGGTTCCAGTAGCCCGCCATCACCTGCGGGCCGCGAATGCAGATTTCGCCGACTTCGCCCAGCGGTACGTTGTTGCCGTCGTCGTCGCGGATGGCGATCTCGGTCGAGGGCAGCGGCAGGCCGATGGTGCCGGTGAAGTCGCTGGACGTGAACTTGTTGGCCGTCGCCACCGGCGAGGTTTCGGAAAGGCCATAGCCTTCGCTGATCGGGCAACCGGTCAGCGCCTTCCAGCGCTCGGCGACGCCCTTCTGCACGGCCATGCCACCGCCCAGCGTCAGGATCAGCGGCTTGAAGTCGAGCTTGCGGAAATCCTCGTTGTTGAGCAGCGCGTTGAACAGCGTGTTGAGGCCGGGAAATATGTGAGCCGGATACTTTCCAAGTTCCTTCACGAAGCCCGGAATGTCGCGTGGGTTGGGAATGAGAATGTTCTGGGCGCCTTGCTGCATGCCCATCAGCGCGTTCACCGTCAGCGCGAAGATGTGATAGAGCGGCAGCGCGCAGACGAAGTTGAGATGCGCGGGCTTCGGCTTGACCGTATAGGCGTCTTCCACCCACAGCGAATTCTGCGCGACATTGGCCAGCACATTGCTGTGCAGCAGGGTGGCGCCCTTCGAGATGCCCGTCGTACCGCCGGTATACTGGAGGAAGGCGACATCATTGGCCGCCACCGTGGCCGGCTTGAAAGTCATGCCGCTTCCGACCTTCAGCGCCGCGTTGAACTTGACATGGCCGGGCAATGACCAGGCCGGCACCATCTTCTTGACGCGGCGCACCACCAGATTGACGATCGTCCCTTTCAGGCCACCGAGCATGTCGCCCATGGCCGCCACGACGACATGCTTGACCGAGGTCCTGGCGACCACGGCCTGCAACGTGTTGGCGAAGTTCTCGAGGATGACGATCGCCTGGGCGCCGGAATCCTTAAGCTGGTGTTCCAGTTCCCTTGGCGTATAGAGCGGATTGATGTTGACCACGATATAACCGGCGCGGGCCACCGCCATCATCGCCACGGGATATTGCAGGATGTTCGGCATCATCAGGCCGACGCGCGCGCCCTTCTGCAGTCCTGTCGACTGCAGATAGGCGCCGAAGGCCGCCGAAAGCCGCTCGAGTTCCGCATAGGTGATGGACTTGCCCATGCAGGTGAAGGCGGGCTGGCCGGCAAACTGCTTGCAGGCGGCGACAAGGAAGTCGCCGATGGAGTTGTAGGGAAGGGGACCGATCTCGGCCGGCATGTTCTTCGGATAATTCTTCAGCCATGGCTTTTCCGGCAGGCCGGAGGCGAGTTCGGTGAGCGCCTTGGGCAGCTTTTGGCTGGCGGCGGTTGGTGCCGTCTTTGCTTGCGATGTCGCCTTGGGGGTCCCGGTCTTGGCAGCCCCGGTCTTCGCGGGAGATGTCGCGGCGGAGGAGTTCCTGGTCGGCGTGGTCTTTGCCGTCGCGGCCGTCGCCGGCTTGGCCGCGGATTTGGCTGTGCTTGTTGCTTTCGCGACCGGCGCTTTCGGGGCTGGCTTTGCTCCCGTCTTGGCTGGAGCGGCCTTGGCGGCAGCTTTGACTTGCGCGTCTGCGGGGGCTGGTTTCGAGCCTGCCTTGGCCGACGCTTTCACCGGCGCCTTCGATGCTTTTGCCACCCGTTCCTCCTCGACATCTTTGTTGCCTGTTTCTTGGTGGCCTTGGCGCGCTGGCCTCCGTATTGACAGAGACGTCCTCCGCTGCCACCAGTTGATCATCTATGTATTGCCTCTATCGGCGAGGGTGCAAGTCTTGCCCTTGCGGCAAGGCGCCGAAAGATTTGCCACCGAAAATCTTTCCCGTCGGCTCCACTTGCAGCCGGCCTCTTCCACCATCCCCGGCGCGATGGCGGGTGGACGCGACGTCCATTCCAGGGGATCGCCGATCAATAAAAAAATGCGGTCGTTAACAATATCGTGAATGGAAGAAACTGCTAATTTTTTCTGCCATTTAACAAAATCGCGGATTTTTTTCCTGCTTCCCGCGGGGTAAGCAAACGGGGTGTTCCAAAGCCCGGAAAACGGTGCTTATATGCGCGCTTCGCGAGCCTGATAGAGGGGCTTGGAAGAACATCAGGGAGTGCTCAATGAAGAAGAAACTGACTTTTGCAGCCGCGTTGCTGGCTGCAAGCGTCCTGGGAGGCGTGGCAAACGCGAAAACTCTGGTCTATTGCGCGGAAGCATCGCCGGAGGGTTTCGACCCGGCGCCCTATACCGCCGGCCAGACGTTCGACGCGTCCTCGCGTACCGTTTTCAACCGCCTCGTCGAATTCGATCACGGCAAGACCTCGATCTCGCCCGGACTTGCTGAAAGCTGGACCATTTCCGACGACGGCAAGGAATATACGTTCAAGCTGCGCAAGGGCGTCAAGTTCGCCCCGACCGACTATTTCACCCCGACGCGCGACCTCAACGCCGATGACGTGGTGTTCTCCTTCGAGCGTCAGGTCGACAAGAACGGCCCCTGGTTCCAGTACATTCCGGGCATCGCCTACCAGTATTACAATGACCAGTTCGGCGACAACATCACCAAGGTCGAGAAGGTCGACGACCTGACCGTCAAGTTCACCCTCAAGGAGCCGGCGATCACCTTCGTTCCGACCCTGGGCATGGATTTCGCCTCCATCGTCTCGAAGGAATATGCCGACAAGCTCCAGGCCGACAAGACGCCTGAGCTGTTCAACCAGAAGCCGGTCGGCACTGGCCCGTTCATCTTCGTCGACTACCAGACAGACGCCGCCATCCGCTACAAGGCCAACCCCGACTATTGGGGCGGCAAGCAGAAGATCGACGACCTCGTCTTCGCCATCACCACCGATCCGGCGGTGCGCGCGCAGAAGCTGAAGGCCGGCGAATGCAACATCATGTCCTATCCGGCCCCGGCCGATATCAAAGGTCTGCAGGCTGACCCGAACCTGACGGTCGCCGAGCAGGAAGGCCTCAATGTCGGCGCGCTGATGTACAACACCCAGCAGAAGCCGTTCGACGATGTACGCGTGCGCAAGGCGCTCAACATGGCCATCAACAAGAAGGCCATCATCGACGCCGTGTTCCAGGGCGCCGGCCAGGTGGCCGTCAACCCGATCCCGCCGACCCTGTGGTCCTACAACAAGAGCGTCAAGGACGACTCCTACAACGTCGAGGAAGCCAAGAAGCTGCCGCCCGAGCCGCCGAAGGCCAAGAAGCCCGACAAGCCCGCCGAACCCGAGAAAAAGCCGGAGCAGACGGCCAAGGCGCCGGAACCGGCCAAGCCGGCCGAACCGCCCAAACCGGCCGAGCCCGCAAAGCCGGCCGAGACCGCCCCCGCCGCCAGCGGGGATGGTGCAACCGCGGCGATGAGCGGTGCCGACCCCGCGTCGAGCCCGTTGCCGATGAGCCTGTGGCGCAAGCCCGAGGACGCCACCGAGGAATAGCAGCCGCGTCAGCCGTGGTTGTCCGGCAATTCCAGCCGGAAGGTGGTGCCGAGCGGGCCGGTGCGGGCAAGCGTCAGATCGCCGCCATGGGCGCGCAGCATTTCGCGGGCGATCGCCAGGCCGAGCCCAGAACCGCCCGGCCGGCCGCGGCCGCGGAAAGGTTCGAACAGATGGGTCCGCACCGTCTCGGGAATGCCCT
>NZ_JAFKIC010000270.1 GCF_017306585.1 Mesorhizobium sp.
CTCTCGCCAGAAAGCTTCTCGTCATCCTCAACGCAAAAGCACGCGACGCGAGAACCGAGTTCGCGAATGCAACTTGACACCCCAGATAGTCGCTCTCCCCGCTTCGCGGGGGCGAGGAAAGGGTTCGTTCGTGACCGAAATTTCATGTGATCACGCGAGCGTGTTCGTGTTCTTGCCTTGGTCCATCCTTATATGCTGCACTGCAACATGGCCGGTGACTGCTGCTTCCTTCCAATGACGTTGGGGCAGGCCGGCGCATCAGGATGACAGGAACGCCATGACCAAGAACGGCAAGGCGGAGGAAAAGAAGAAGATCAATATCGCGCTGCAGGGAGGCGGTTCGCACGGCGCCTTTTCCTGGGGCGTGCTCGACCGCCTGCTGGAGGACGGCAGGCTGGAGATATCAGCCGTTTCAGGCACCAGCGCCGGCGCCATGAACGCGGTGGCGCTGGCCGATGGTTTCGTGCGCGGCGGCGTCGAGGGCGCGCGGCGCAAGCTCGACGATTTCTGGCGTGCGGTCGCCGCGAAAGGCCGGTTCAGCCCGGTGCAGCGCATGCCTTGGGATGTCGCCTGGGGCAACTGGTCGATCGAGAACACGCCGGGCTACGTCTTCTTCGACACCATGTCGCGGGTGTTCTCGCCCTATGTCGCCAACCCGCTCGGCCTCAATCCGCTGCGTGATGTGGTCGCCCGCGAGATCGATTTCGGCAATGTGCGTGCCTGCAAGTCGATGGAGCTGTTCATCTCCGCCACCAATGTCGAGACGGGTCAGTTGCGGGTCTTTTCCGATGGCGAGATCGACCTCGATACGGTGATGGCCTCGGCCTGCCTGCCGCAACTCTTCCGCGCCGTCGAGATCAAGGGCGTGCCCTACTGGGATGGCGGCTATGGTGGCAATCCCGCGCTCTACCCGTTCTTCAAGACGGCGGCGACCGAGGATGTACTTCTGGTGCAGATCAACCCGGTGGTGCGCGAAGGCACGCCCAAAAGCGCCAACGAGATCCAGAACCGCATCGATGAGATCACCTTCAACGCCGGGCTGCTGCGTGAATTCCGCTCGATCGCCTTCGTCAAGGAACTGATCGCCGCCGGCCGGCTGCCGCATGGCGAGTACCGTGATATCCGCATGCACCGCATCGACGCGGACGAGGCATTCAAGGATCTGTCGGCATCATCGAAGGTGAATGCCGAGTGGGCGTTCCTGAGCTATCTCAGGGATCTTGGCCGCACCGCCGCCAGCGACTGGCTGGAAGAGAATTACGATGCCGTCGGCAAGCGGCCAACGCTCGATCTCTCGGGCGAGCTCGATGACGGTTTCAAGCCGGTGCGCGGGCCGGCTCCGGGCCGTCGGGTCAAGGAGTTCCTCGCGGTACGCAAGAATCCGGAAGCGGAACGCCGCCGGGCCTGAGCCGGGCGGCGCTCGTTTCACTCGATGTCGCCTGGCGATCAGGCGTCGGCGACGTCCTTCTCGACCTTGGCGGCCGGCGTTGCCGTCGGCGTGTCGGTGCCCAGTTTCGATCCGGCCAGCAGGCCTTTCGACCGGGCGAATTCGGCACCCGACATCTTTGCCCCGCTCTCGGTACGGACTTTGAGGATTTCGAGATTGCCGCCCTGGACGGTGACCTGGAGGCTCTTCTCTCCAACCCAGCTGATCTCGCCGGGCTTGCCGACGACGTCGGCGAACTTGCGCGCCAGGTGTTTCCTGACCTCGAACAGCCGGACCTTTTCGCCGTCCACAGTCGTCCAGGCGCCGGGCGCCGGATCGCAACCGCGAATGAGATTGTGGATGGTGTCGATATGGCTGTTCCAATTGATCTTCGCCTCGGCGTCCTTGCACCAGCCTTCATAGCTGGCCTGGGATTCGTCCTGCGCGATCTCCTGATGGCGGCCGGAAACAACGAGATCGGCGGCGTCGAGCATCGCTTGGACGCCGAGCGGGAACAGCCTGTCGAAATAGACCGTGCCCAGCGTGTCCTCCGGGCCGATGCCGACCGTCACCTGCAGCAGGATCGGGCCTTCATCGAGGCCGTCTGTCGGGCGGAAGATGGTGAGCCCCGTCTGGCTGTCGCCCTTGATCAGCGGCCAGTTGATCGAGCTCGGGCCACGGTATTTAGGCAGCAGGGAGGGATGGTACTGGATGGTGCCATGCTTGGGGATGTTGACGAAGCTTTGCGGCGCGAACTGCAGGACATAGGCCATGACCGCGAGCTCGACGTCGAGCTCGCGCAAGGCGGCCTCGGCGTCCTCGCCCTTGAGGCTCGGCAACTGGAACAGTTTCAGCCCGTGCTCCTCGGCGGCAAGGCGAAGCGGGTCCGGCCTGGAGCCGGGCTTTTCAGGAGCGCAGAAGACGCCGGCGATCTCATCGCCGCGTGCGAGGAAGGCCTCGAGTACGCTTTTGCCGAAGGCCTGCTGTCCGATGATTGCGAGACGCATGATTGGGTTCCTTGTGCTTGGGCAAAGTTCGGCCGTGCCCTCGCGAACACGAAGGCGAGGGTCGGGTTTGGGTTCGGGATTTCGAAAGCGTCAGCCCGGCAGGCGCATCACTTGCCGGTCTGGATCCACACGACCTTCTGTTCGGTGAAGTTCTCGATGGCGGCGTCGCCATGTTCGCGGCCGAAGCCGGAATCGCGCGAGCCGCCCCAGGGCAGGCGGATGTCGGTCGGGCCATAGGTGTTGACCCAGACCGTGCCGGCCTTCAAGTCCCGGGCGAAGCGATGGACGCGGCCGATGTCGGCGCTCCAGACGCCGGCCGCGAGGCTGTAGACGGTGCCGTTGGCGAGGCGTAGCGCATCGGCTTCGTCGGTGAACTTGATGACCGTTGCGACAGGCCCAAAGATCTCTTCCTGCGAGATGCGCATCTGGTGCTCGACATCAGCGAACACGGTCGGCTTGACGAAATAGCCGACATCGCCGTGGCGGCTGCCACCGGTGACCACCCTGGCGCCCTCGTTGCGGCCGATCTCGATGTAGTCGAGCACGCGCTTCATCTGCACTTCGGAGACAAGCGGGCCCATGGCCGTCGAGGTCTCCTGCGGATTGCCGATGCGGGTGGAATCTGCACGCGCCGCCAGCCGCTGGACAACCTCGTCGTAGATCGACTCATGCGCGAGAATGCGCGAGCCGGCCGAGCAGACCTGCCCGGTGTTGAAGAAGATGCCGGAGCCGGCCGCCTTGACCGCGGCGTCGAGGTCGGCGTCGGGGAAGATGATGTTGGCGGACTTGCCGCCGAGTTCGAGCGTGACCCGCTTCAGATTGCCGGAAGCGCCCTGCAGGATCTGGCGACCGACGACGGGCGAACCGGTGAAGGTGATCTTGTCGACATCGGGGTGATCGACCAGCGCCTGGCCGGCGACCTTGCCGAAGCCGGGAACGACATTGAGGACGCCCGCGGGGAAACCTGCTTCCAGGGCAAGTTCGCCGATCTTGAGAGCCGTCAGTGGCGTGATCTCGGCTGGCTTCAGCACGACGGTGCAGCCGCAGGCGAGCGCCGGCGCGATCTTCCACATGCCGATCATCAGCGGGAAGTTCCACGGGATGATCGCGGCGACGACGCCCAACGGTTCGCGCACCGTGTAGGTCAAGGCATCGGTGCGGGCCGGAATGACCTGGCCGTTTATCTTGTCGGCCATGCCGGCGTAGTAGGTCAGCGTGTCGAGGACCGCCGGCAGGTCCTGACGGCGGATAGCCGAAACCGGCTTGCCGGAATCGATGCTCTCCAGATTGACCAGTTCGTCCTCGTCCCTGCGGATCAGCTCGGCGAGCTTCAGCATCAACTGGCCGCGATCGGCGGCGCGCATCCGCTTCCACGGCCCTTCGAACGCAGCCCGCGCCGAGCGCACGGCTGCATCGATGTCATCGGCGCCCGCCTCGGCGACCTTGGCGATCACTTCGCCAGTGGCGGGGTTCACCGTATCGAAGGTGCGTCCCGACAGGGCAGGCATACGCCGTCCGTCGATCAGGAGATTATGCGTCTGGTCCGAAGCGCGGGTGAGCATGCGAGTGTTTCCCATATATGAACTTGAGTGCATATCTGGCGGATAATGCCACGACGTGCGCTGTCGCAATGGAACGTACATTCGCGGCAAATCATTGGGAATATGATATTTATTGCCTATGATGACAGGCAGAGATATGAAGGGTGGTTCCTATCTTAAGCGGGCCATAGATATGATTGTGAGTTCATATCTATGATCCGGTGCCAGCCCCTTCTCGGGAGGAGACGGTTGTGATCCAGATCGAAATCGATCCGGTATGGCGCTTCCGGCGGCGCGAGGACGCGCAGTCGTTGCAGATCATGCTGGATTTCCTCGCCGAGATCCGGGCGACGGGAAAGATCACGTCCGCCGCCGACAAGGCGCACATCTCCTATCGGCACGCCTGGAACCTCATCGAGAAATGGTCCGAGTTCTTCAATATGCCGCTGGTGGTGCGCAAGCAGGGCAGCGGCACCAGCCTGACGCCGTTCGGCGACAAGCTGGTCTGGGCCGGGCAGCGGCTGGAGGCGCGGCTGCGGCCCTTGCTGCAGAACCTGTCGCAGGAACTCGAGACCGAGATCAACCAGATGCTGCCGCACGGCCCGCTGGTTCTGCGGGTCCATGCCAGCCACGGTTTCGCGGTGCCGAAACTGCGCGAGATTCTCAGCCGCGAGCCTGACATCGGCGTCGATTTCCGCTATGTCAGCAACCAGAACTCGCTGGCCTCGCTTGCCCATGACGGCTGCGACCTCGCCGGACTGCACCTGCCGCAAGGCGAGTTGCGCAAACGGGCGATCGCCGCCAGCAAGGGCTGGCTGACGCCCAGCATGCACCGCGTCATCAGCTTCGTGACACGCGAAATGGGCCTCATGGTCAGGCGCGGCAATCCGCTCGGCATCACTTCGCTGGAGCGCCTGCTCGATCCGTCGATCCGCTTCGTCAACCGCGATCCGGACTCGGGCACCAGGCTGCTGTTCGAGCAATTGCTGGCACAGCATGGCCTCGATGGCACGCGCATCAATGGCTACGAACATTCGGAGTTCACGCATGCGGCGGTCGCCGCCTATGTCGCCAGCGATCTCGCCGACGTGGCCTTCGGGGTGGAGGCTGCCGCGCGACAGTTCGGGCTCGACTTCGTGCGGGTGCTGACCGAGGACTATTTCTTTGTCTGCAAGAAGCAGATTCTCGAGGTCGAGGCCGTACAGCGCGTGCTGTCGATCATGCGCGGCGAGGAATTCCATGCCGCCATATCGCAACTGCCGGGCTATCGGGTGAAGGACGCCGGATCGATCAAGACCATCGGCGAGGTGTTCCGCAAATCGGAGTAACTTCTAGGGCGGTCTGATGAGGTGACAACCCTGGCGTGTGGCAAATGCTTCATCATGCTGACGCCTGTTGCCACCCCTGCAGCAGCGGCGCTGTCCATGTGCGCGGGGCAGCAACGGGCGCGACGCTCGACGCGGACTTCCGGATGACGTGACATGAAAGAGCATCGGCATCGCATCGGTTGCCGTGTCGCGCCGGCGAGAGGCTCGGGCCCGTTGCTCCCGGACATCAGAAACATTGGCTTTGCCTTCATCCGGCTTCGACTTCGAAGCACCACGCCCGAGCGATTCCGCCCTAAGGAGGCGGGCTCTTATTTCTCAAGCAATTCCAACGCCTTGGCTAAGGCTGAGATTGCGCCCTTTCGCGACAACTCCCGCTGGCCGGACCGGCGGTCATCATCGCCTGAGATCGTGACGCATTGGGAAAGCGCAACGGAATTCCCGCAGGTCGCCGTACCATCCGTCGCCCATCGCGCGTCGGCCGGACATGGAAGGGGTTTTGGGCGGATCGTAAGCCGGCAGCAGACCCGGTCAAAGTAGACCGGCAAGTCGTCAGACACCGTTTCATCGCGCCCGCAGCTTGGCCGGCTACGCAATGCTGCTGCAACTTTCGGACTATATTGCGGTGCAACTTTGATGTAGAAGCGCGCTCGCCCATCACGGCAATTTGAACACGGTCAGGCGCGCACCCATATCGGCGACGCGCCCGCGCATTGAAGGCGCGGTGCTGGCCGAACCCGCAACGGAAAAACGACGATGCCTAAAATCAGGTTTCACAAGCTTGCTGCCATTGTTGTGCTTATCGGTTTCGCGGCCTGGATGGCGACGGGCGAGTTCTCGTCGGTTGGCAGCGCTGCTGACAGCAAGGCCAAGGCTGCGGAAGTCGAGCAGGGCAAGGCGCCGGATGCCGCCAAGCCGAAGGCTGCCGAAGCCGAGCCGAAGGCCCCGCTGCGCACCGTCGCCGTGGTGACGCCGCCGCGCAAGATCTATGCGCGCGCCATCCGCATTTCCGGGCTGACCGAGGCCGACAAGCGCGCGGTTCTGGCAACGCGCGTCGCCGGCGTCATCGACAAATTGCCGGTCAAGCAGGGCGATCACGTCAAGACCGGCGACCTGGTGCTGATGCTGGCCGCGGAAGAAAAGATCTCGATGGTCGACAACGCCAAGCAGCTTGTCGCGCAGCGGCAGGCCGAACTGGACGCCTCGCTGCGGCTGATGAAGTCAGGCAATTTGCCCAAGCTGCAACTCGATACCGCGCGTTCCAATCTAACCCAGGCGCAATCGCAGCTGGATACCACGCAGGCCGAGCTCGACCGCAACGAAGTGAAAGCGCCGTTCGATGGCGTCATCGACCGGGTGCCGGTGGAACTCGGCAGCTCGGTCATGCAGGGCGGCGAGGTGGCAACCATCCTCAAGCTCGATCCGGTGATCGCGCGCGGCGAGATCAGCGAGCGCGACCTCGGCTATCTCAAGCTCGGCGACAAGGCCAATGTGCGGCTGGTCAGCGGCCAGACTGTCGAAGGCACGGTGCGCTACATCAGCCGCGACGCGTCGTCGGCGACACGTACCTTCCGCATCGAGGTCGCCATCCCCAATGGCGACGGTTCCGTGCCCGCCGGCATGACGGCCGAAATCCAGCTCAGCGCGCTGCCGACCGACGCGGTGCTGCTGCCGCGCTCGGTGGTTACGCTCGGCAACAAGGGCGATCTCGGCATTCGCGCCGTCGGCAAGGACAACAAGGTGGCGTTCTTCCCGATCGACCTGGTCGACGATACGCCCACCGGCCTGGTGCTTGGCGGCATTCCGGACGATGCGCGCATCATCGTCGCCGGCCAGGAACTGGTGAAGGAAGGCGACGAGGTCAATCCGGTCGAGGCCGACCAAGCGACCATCAACAAGCTGATCGGCGAAGCCACCGCCGGGACGCAGTAGCGCGGGGACGCCGGCGCCGGGCGTTGCCCGGCGACAGGTCCCTTTGCTACTCCCGAAGCAACAGCAGGCAGACGTCATGGATATCGTCAGACTCGCAATCAACAACGCCCGCCTGACCATCTCGGTCCTGGTCTTCCTGCTGATCGCAGGCTGGGTCGCCTATCAGTCGACGCCGAAGGAAGCGGAACCCGACGTTCCGATTCCGATGATGTATGTCAGCCTGATCTACCAGGGCATCTCGCCTGAGGATTCCGAGCGTCTTCTGCTGCGGCCGATGGAAAGCAAGCTGAAGAGCCTGAAGGGTCTCAAGGAAATGCGCTCGGCCGCCTTCCAGGGCGGCGGCTATGTGCTGGTCGAATTCCAGCCGCAGACCAACCTGGCCACCGCGCTGCAGGACACCCGCTCCAAGGTGCAGGACGGCAAGGCCGACCTGCCGCAGGCGGCCGAGGAGCCTGTCGTCACCGAGGTCAACGTCTCGGAATTCCCGGTGCTCGTCGTTACGCTGTCCGGTGAGTTGCCCGAACGCGTACTGGCGTCCGCGGCGCGCGAGCTGCGCGACCGCATCGAGGAAGTGCCCGGCGTTCTGGAAGGCTCGCTGCAGGGCTCGCGCGACGATCTCGTCGAAGTCGTCATCGATCCGATGAAGCTGTCGTCCTACGGCCTGCAGCTCGACCAGCTGATCGGCGCCGTCGGCGCCTCCAACAGCCTGGTCGCCGCCGGCAATATCGAAGGTTCGCAAGGCAAATACGCGGTCAAGGTGCCGTCCTTGATCGAGACGCCCGAGGATGTGGCGGCGCTGCCCGTGGTCGCCGGCCCCAATGCCGTCGTCCAGGCCAAGGACATCGCGACGATCCGCTCGACCTTCGCCGATGCCACGACGATCACCCGCCTCAACGGCAAGCCGGCTATCGCCATCGAGGTCAAGAAGCGCATCGGCGCCAATCTGATCGACACGCTGGCCAAGGTGAGGGAAGTCTCCGACACCTTCGTCAAGACGATGCCCGAAGGCATGCATGTCACCTACACGCAGGACAAGTCCGTCTTCGTCAACCAGTTGCTCGGCGACCTGCAGAACCACGTGGTGATCGCCGTCATCCTGGTGTTCATCGTCATCCTCTACGCGCTCTCCGGGCGTGCCTCGCTGCTGATCGGCCTTGCCATTCCGTCATCCTTCCTGATCGGCATCCTGCTGCTGGCCATGATGGGCTACACGATCAACATGATCGTGCTGTTCAGCCTGATCCTGGCGGTCGGCATGCTGGTCGACGACGCCATCATCGTCACCGAGTTCGCCGAACGACGGATGAGCGAAGGCATGCCGAAGCAGGAAGCTTTCGCGCTCGCCGCCAAGCGCATGGCCGGTCCGGTCATCGCGGCGACGATGACGCGTATCGCCGCCTTCTCGCCGCTGCTGTTCTGGCCCGGCATCATCGGCGACTTCATGAAGTACATGCCTATCACGCTGATCGTGACGCTGTCGGCCTCGATGCTCTACGCGCTGGTCTTCGCGCCGACGCTGGGCGCGATCTTCGCCAAGGCGCCTGAGCACCATGAGGACGGCAACCGCGACGGCTGGTACATGGCCGTCGTCAAGCAGGCGGTGCGCTTCCCCATCACCGTGATGGTGCTGACGGTCGTCCTGCTGGCGGGCATCTTCGTCGGCTATTCGAAATACGGCGCCGGCGTGGAATTCTTCCCGAGCGTGGAGCCTGATTACGGCCTGCTTTATGTGCATGCCCGGGGCAATCTTTCGCTGGCCGAAATGGATACGGCAACCAAGATCGCCGAGAACCGGCTGCTCGGCTGGCCCGGCGTTAAGTCCGTCTATACGCGCGTCGGCAAGTCCGACGGCGGCGGCCAGGATGTGCCCGAGGACGTCGTCGGCGTCATCCAGTACGAATTCATCGACTGGCGCGAGCGCAAATCGGCCAATGACATCCTCAACGATCTGCGCGGTGTCATGGCCGGCATTCCCGGCGTCGATGTCGAGGTTCGCGTGCCGGAGGCCGGCCCGCCGACCGGCAAGCCGATCCAGATCAGGCTTTCGGCCGTCGATCCCAAGGGGTTGGACGAGAAGGCGCGCGCGGTCGCGGCGCGCATCGCCAAGGTGCATGGCGTCATCGATATTTCGGACGGCCTGCCGCCGCCCGGCGTCGACTGGGCGCTCGAGGTCGACCGCGCCAAGGCCGCCCAATACGGCATCAGCCCGACCTCGGTCGGAACCGTGGTGCAGCTTGTCACCAACGGCCTGAAGCTTTCGGAATACCGGCCCGCCGGCGCCGACAAGGCGGTCGACATCCGGCTGCGTCTGCCGGAAGACCGGCGCACGCTGTCGACGCTCGACGAGCTCCGGGTGCAGACTTCGCAAGGGTCGGTGCCGATCTCGAACTTCGTCGTGCGCAAGGCCAAGCCCAGCGTCGGTGTCCTCAACCGCATCGATGGCGCCCGCACCGTGGTCGTGCAGGCCAACGTCGCCGCCGGCGAGCAGGTCGCCGCCGTGCAGCAGGAGGTCACCAAGGCCGTCGCCGACATGGATCTCGGCAGCGGCATACGCTGGAAACTCGCCGGCTCGAACGAGGACAGCGCCGAAGCCAGCGCCTTCCTCAGCAAGGCCTTCGGCGCGGCGATCTTCCTGATCTTCCTGGTGCTGCTCGCCCAGTTCAACAAGTTCACCAGCGTCTGGCTGGTGCTGTCCTGCGTGGTCATGGCGACGATCGGCGTGTTCCTCGGCCTGCTGATAACAGGCGAGACGTTCGGCATCGTCATGTCGGGCATCGGCGTCATTGCGCTCGCCGGCGTGGTGGTGAACAACAACATCGTGCTGATCGATACTTATGACCGGCTGCGCGAAGAGGGCTGGGACAAGATGGACGCCGTGCTGCAGACCTGCCGCGAGCGTGCACGTCCGGTGGTGCTGACGGCGGTGTCTGCCATTCTCGGCGTGCTGCCGATCGCTTTCGGCCTCGGTCTCGAAATCTTCCATCACGAGACGACGATCAACGCGCCGTCGACGCAATGGTGGATATCGCTGTCCTCGGCGATCGTCTTCGGCTTGTCCTTCGCCACCATCCTGACCCTGGTGGTGACGCCGTCGATGCTGATGGTTTTCACCCGCGCCAAGGTCAAGCCTGGTGCGCGGCGAGGCTGGTTCAGCCGCCTGTTCCGGCGTGGCAAGGGCGGCATCTCGTCGGCCGATGCGCCAACACAGGATGCCGGCGCCGAGCCGGCGGTCGCCTTCCCGAAAGCCGCCGAGTAGGCTGGCTCGGGTATCTGAACGGCAAAGGCCGCCCGGAACAAGCGGGCGGCCTTTTGCATTGTTTCCCGGGAGCAATGGCTCCGTGCAACGCCAGCCGTTGCACGCGATCAGCCGTTGCTCATGGCGAAACTCAATGCGGGGAATGCCTCATGCCGATCAGCACCATCGTCATCATCGTCCTGATCCTTGTCCTCATCGGCGCGGTGCCGGCCTGGCCGCATTCGCGCTCCTGGGGCTATGGGCCGTCGGGCATTCTCGGCGTGGTGCTGGTGGTGGTCCTTGTCTTGCTGCTGATGGGGCGGATCTGAGTTCGTTCCGGGTTAGACGCTGGCGGGCATTCGCCCGCCGACGTGGTTCAGGCGGCTCTCGCGTGCCCGTTCACCGTGGCGATGCCGATATCTTCCAGAGCCCGGGCGACGGCCAGGTCGAGCGGCGTGTGCGGGATTTCGCCGATGATCCCCTCCAACCGTACCGAAGCCAGGCGATGCGGCTCGAAGCGCAGGTAGGACATCGAGACGATCTCGCGCCACATCGCCACGAACGGGCTGCCGGCGCGCAGCACCCACCACGGCATCGCGGTCATCTTCAACTGACGGCCTACAGCTTTCTCGGCCGCGGCCTTGATCTCCAGGTCGGTTACGGCGTGGCCCGGAAAATTCAGCGCCTCATAGAAGCCGAGCTTGTCGAGGTTCCTCGCCAGCGCGACGAAGCCGACGGCGAAGTCCGGCAGATAGGCCCATTCATGCACGAGTTCTGCCGGGCCGGGCGCGGTGTAGATGCCTTTGCCGATCTTGGCGGTGACGACCAGGTCGAACCACGAACCGCTGCCGGTGCCGCCGAAGAAGTCGCCGGCGCGCAGAACAATGGTGCGTACGCGGCCAGCGTCGGCCTCGTGGCGGAACAGATCCTCCATGGCGCAGCGGATGCGGCCCTTCTCGGTCGTCGGATGGAATGGCGTGTCTTCCGTGATCACCGCCGGCATCGGCGAGCCATAATTGTAGACGGTGCCGGGGAACAGGTGCAGTGCGCCGTTGGCGTGGCAGGCGGCCATCACATTTTCAGCCATAGGCAGGCACTTGCCCCAGTCGGTATAGATCGGGTTCAGGCCGTTGAAGATGATGTCGACGCCCTCGGTGGCGCGGATCAGCGACTGGCGGTCGAGCGCGTCGCCGGCAACCGCGGTGGCACCTGTGAGTTCGACCGGCACCTTGCCGGTGCGGGTGACGGCGCGGACGTCGAAGCCGGCGTCGATGAAGGCCTTGCCGACGACGCGGCCGAGTCGGCCATTGGCGCCGAGAATTGCGATCTGGGTCATTGTTCGTCTCCTTGTTCGAGGCGACGGGACCAGCCCGTCGCCTTGGGGTTTGTCTCGGCTCAGCGATTGCCGAACAGGTCGCGGTTGCTGCCCTGCACGGCCGGCTTGCGGTTGCCTGCGTCGGACTTGTCGATCGACGTTGTGACCGTGTTGTCGGTGTTGGCGACAGCCTGCTGGCTGGCATCGGCCGAGCCGTATTTGTCACTGCCGGCAAAGGCGGTGCCGGCGGCAATGAGGAGGGCGGCGGCGGTGAGGGTGATCCTGGTCATTTGAAAGTCTCCTGGTTGGGGTTTGCAGTCCGTATCGGTGTTTGCAGAGGGAATATCGGCGCTCCATGGATGAATTGAAATTGATCATGGATGCAGTTTTGGTATTCATTATTGAATGAGTGAGATCGACTGGAACCTGATCAAGAGCTTCGTCACGGTCGCTGAAACCGGCAGCCTGTCGGCGGCGGCGCGAAAATTGTCCGCCAGCCAGCCGACGCTCGGCCGTCACATCGGAGAACTGGAGCAGGCGCTCGGCGTCACCCTGTTCCGCCGTGGTCGAAGCGGCTATGCGCTGACGGAAGCCGGGGCCACGCTGTTCGAGCGCGGCAAGGCCGTCAGCGAACAGGCAAGCGCCTTTTCACGGCTGGCGCTCGGTTCGGTCGAGGCGATCGAAGGTACGGTGCGGATCGCGGCCAGCGAGGTGGTCGCCGCCTATGTGCTGCCCGACATGGTGGCACGGCTCGGCATCGAGGAGCCTGGCATAGAGGTGGAGGTCGTTGCCTCCAACCAGGTCGAGAACCTGCTGCGCAGGGATGCCGACATCGCCATCCGCATGGTCAAACCGGCGCAGAACGAACTGGTGGCGCGCAAGGTCTGCGATATCGCGCTCTGCGCCTGCGCGGCCGTAACCTATCTGGACCGGCGCGGCCGGCCGCTCGCCCCCACCGAGCTGGTCAATCACGCCTTGATCGGCTTTGACCGCAGCGACGAGATCATCCGCGCCTTTACCCAGAACGGCATTGCGGTCACCCGGGGCAGTTTCCGTTTCCGGGCCGACAACCAGATCGTGCTGTGGGAGGCGGTGCGGGCCGGAAACGGCATAGGTTTCGGCCAGGAGCCCCTGGCCGATCGCGATCCGCTGGTGGAAAAGGTGTTGCCCGGGCTGCCGCTGCCCAGCCTGCCGGTGTGGCTGGCCATGCACCGCGACGTTCGCGGCAGCGTGCGCATCCGCCGCGTGGCGGATTTCCTCTATGAAGAACTCAAGCGCTATTCGGCCGGGGCGGGGGCGAATTCGGCGCGGTGAGCGAGCCCCGCCATCAAAAGCACGACGATGAGCAGGCCCGACATGGCGATGAAGATCGGGCCGAAGCTGAAATGCTCAGCGACGAAGCCGATCGCCGAGGGGGCCACCAGAATGCCGGAATAGCCCATGGTGGTGACGACGCTCATGCCAGTGCCCGACGACATGCCTTCCTGGTTGCCGCCGGCCGAGAAGATGATCGGCACCATGTTGGCGATGCCGAAGCCGCAAAGGGCAAAGGCGGCAATCGCTATCCACGGGGAAGGAGAGACGCCGGCAATCAGCATGCCGGCCGCGGCGACGATCGCCGAGCCGCGCAGCGTCGTCACCGCGCCGAAGCGGTTGCGCACGCCGTCGCCGAAGAAGCGCATGATCGCCATCACGCCCGAGAAGGCGGCATAGGCAAGGCCGGCGACGGCGAGGTCGGCGCCGAGTTCCTGCCGCAGATATAGTGCCGCCCAGTCGAGCACGGCACCCTCGGAGATCATCGTCAGCAGCGCCATCAGCCCAATCAGGTAGACCAGCGGGTTTGTCGGCAGCGCGAATTTATGATGTTCGGCGGCCTGCGGCTTGGCTTCCGCAATGAGATGGCGAACCGCCAGCGCGATCAAGGCGAAGGCAATGGCCGTCACCACGATGGCATGCGCAAGGTGGCCGTAGTGCTGGATGGCGAAGCCGCCGAGCCCGCCACCGGCAAAACCGCCGAGGCTCCAGAATCCATGCGAGGACGACATGATCGCGCGGGACAATTTTCGTTCCACCACCACCGCATTGGCATTCATCGCGACGTCCATGCCGCCGATCGAGCCGCCGAAGACGAACATGGCGATGGCCGCCAGCGGCACGTTGGGCGCCAGCGCCACCAGCAGCAGGCCGAGGCTGCCGCACAGGCCGAACCAGCGCAGCACGGTGCGCGAACCATGTCTGGAGATCAGGTGGCCGCACCAGCTCATGGCGGAGACAGCGCCGGCGCCGAACAGCAGGATCAGCAGGCCGAGCGTGAATTTCGAGATGTCGAGCCGGGTCAGGAACACCGGTATCTGCGGCGCCCAGCTGCCGGTCAGGAAGCCATTGGCCAGAAAAATGGCGGCCACGGCCCATCGCCCGCGAATGGCAATCTGCATGGCGTTTGACGCGCTCATAGTGTGATTCCGGTCAGAAAATGGCTTTGAGCGGCAAATTAGATCGATTCAATTTTCAGTCAAGCGCTGTTCGGAGGGAAATGTTTGGACCAAGCATCAAGAATGATCAGGACCGTTCGTAGCGGATGATCTACGGTGGAGATTCGCGAAGACGCCTCTCCCATCGTCATCCACGGGCGGAGCAAGGAGCGGAGCGACGCGGCGCAGACCCGAGGATCCACGCCGGGACTCTTCCGCGCCGCCACGGTGCAGAACTAGGTCTGGTGAGTGCGACCTTCATTCTGAACCGCCGCACTCTTGCCAGCCGTCACGGAATGGA
>NZ_JAFKIC010000271.1 GCF_017306585.1 Mesorhizobium sp.
GGCAAGCTCGGCGAATTCGGACAGGACACGCCGCTCGGTCGTGCAGGCCAGCCTGCGGAACTTGGTCCCATCTATGTCGCGCTTGCGTCCAACGATCTGAGCTTTACCAATGGCAGCGTGTTCGGGGCCAATGGCGGCACCGGCGTGGTTTGACCGTGTCGCTTCCGGCCTTTGACCTGAACTGGCCTGACAGCGATCACCCTGCCGCCTTCGGGCATTTGCGCGCCCGTGTGGCGACAAGGGCGTCCTGCTGTTGTTTCAGCCGGTCGATCCTGGCTGTCTCGCGGTTGGCGACCGCCGTCTTGACGCGCGATCCGCCGAGCAGCCAGCGTGGCACGCTGGTGCTGGCAACCTTGCCGCGGGCGATCGCGGTCTGCGAGATTTCACCGGCGTTTTTGCCCAAGGCACTATTGAGCTCGGTACAACTCATCCTGTCGAACTTCGCCGGATCGGCCGCGCCGCTCATCGATGAGCAGCCGGCAACGATCAACACCGCGATCACAAGAGCCGCTGTCGAGGCTGTCGTTGAGCTAAAAATCATGTCCGCTCCAGGGCTTGCCGCTTCACACTCCGTCATCTCCATCGAACTATCTGGAGCCGATGGTCATTTCGTCAAAATTTGCAGTCGTTGTCGAGCAGGATCGCGGCCCATTGTGACTGGCTGGATGCAGAGCAGCCTTTCCGAAGAGAGGTTTTTTCTCCGATCAGAGTGGCAGGATTTGAACCTGCGCGCCCTTCGTCCCGAACGAGGGGGCCTGCCAGGAGGGTTGCGCCAGGGCAGCAATGGCATAATATGCCATATCGTGCCGCCCAATGGCTGGAGGAGACACCAATGCCCACTCGCAACGTCGTCCTGACCGAACATCATGAGAAGGTGATCGAGGGTTTGGTCAAGACGGGCCGATACCAGAATGCCAGTGAGGTGTTGCGGGACGGCTTGCGTTTGGTTGAGCAGCGCGAGGCCCTGGAACGGGCAAAGCTTGCCGCTCTCGAAGAGGCCGCTCGCATCGGATTTCGCGACGTTGCGGAAGGTCGATTCCGCGACGTGAATGATGAGCATCTGGAAGAGTTCATCCACGGGTTGGGCCGTCAGGCAAAAACAGGGCGGTGAGCCGATGGCCGTCTATCGGCTCGCGGCGTCAGCCGAGGAAGACATCGCTCAACTGCTGGCTTACACGTCCACGAATTTTGGTGAGATTGCACGTATCCGCTACGAGCGGCTGTTGATCACCGCGTTGCGCGACATAGCTGCCGATCCCATGCGAACTGGCAGTGTTGCCCGCGCCGAGTTTGGCGACAATGTCCGCAGCTATCATTTGAGATACAGCCGCGACCGGGCGCGGACAGATCACGGCATTGTCCAGCGACCGCGTCATTTGCTGCTTTATCGCGCCGCCACTGGCGTGATCGGCATTGGTCGCGTGCTTCACGATGTGATGGAGCTCGAACGCCATCTCCCAGCCGTCTACGGCGACGACGGTCGCTAGCACCCGAAAATGGCGTCCAATAAGCAGGATGATGCGGGAGAACAGCCAAGCTGCTGTTTTTCTGGTCGGAGTGGCAGGATTTGAACCTGCGACCCCCTCGTCCCGAACGAGGTGCGCTACCAGACTGCGCTACACTCCGTGACCAGACCGCGGGCTTATAGCCGCCGCTTTTCGATCCTGCAAGCGCCAATGGCAGCACTTCTGTCGCATTTCCCTGCTTTCACGAAACTTGACCGGATGGCATGCGGCCGAGCCACCGGATAAAGATGGACTTAAAGGCTTATCTGATAGCCAAGACACTGATAAATCGGCATTTCGGCCCCTGGAGTTTCAATCATTGCGCATCACTGGCGACGCCCGGCCAAACAGCTTCGAATTCGAAACCTCGGCGCTGATCAAGCCGTCGGGTTTCCGCGAATATGATGCGCGCTGGTGGTTCGGCCACCCTGGCTCCGCGGTAGCGCCGGAACTCAACCTGATCGGCGTCCAGGCGCTCGGCATGGGGCTCGGCACGCTGATCCGGCGCCTTGGCGCCGGGCCAGACATCGTCACCGGGCATGATTTCCGTTCCTATTCGCTTGGCATCAAGCTGGCGCTGGTCTCCGGCCTGATGGCCGCCGGCGCGCGGGTGAGGGACATCGGCCTGGCCTTGTCACCCATGGCCTATTTTGCCCAATTCGCCCTGGATACGCCCTCGGTCGCCATGGTCACTGCCTCGCACAACGAGAATGGCTGGACTGGCGTCAAGATGGGCGCGGCGCGGCCGCTGACCTTCGGCCCGGAGGAGATGAGCGCGCTGAAGGCGATCGTGCTCGCCGGCGACTTCGACCTCACGGGCAGCGGCTCCTACGACTTCGTCGACGATTTTCGCGCCACCTATCTCGACGATCTGACCAGGGGCAAGCGCATAAGGCGAAAACTCAAGGTGGTCGCCGCCTGCGGCAATGGCACTGCCGGAGCCTTTGCCCCGCAAGCCTTGCAAGCAATAGGCTGCGAGGTGATCCCTCTCGACATCGAACTCGACCATACCTTCCCGCGCTACAACCCCAACCCGGAAGACATGCAGATGCTGCACGCCATCAGGGACAAGGTGCTGGAGACCGGCGCCGATGTCGGCCTCGGCTTCGACGGCGATGGCGACCGTTGCGGCGTCGTCGACAATGAGGGCAACGAGATCTTCGCCGACAAGGTCGGCGTCATGCTGGCTCGCGATATTTCCAGCCAGCATCCCGGCTCGAAATTCGTCGTCGACGTCAAGTCGACCGGGCTTTTCAAGACCGACAGCGTGCTCAAGGCCAATGGCGCCGTCACCGACTATTGGAAGACCGGCCACTCCTACATCAAGCGCCGTGTCGCCGAACTCGGCGCCGTCGCCGGTTTCGAAAAGTCGGGCCACTTTTTCTTCAACCCGCCGATCGGGCGCGGCTATGACGACGGGCTGATCACCGCGATTGCCGTCTGCCAGATGCTGGATCGCAATCCGAACAAGTCCATGGCCGATCTCTACCGCGCGCTACCGCTCACCTATGGCACGCCGACCATGTCGCCGCACTGCGCCGACGATGTGAAGTACGGCGTGGTCGAGCGCGTCGTGGCTGATTTTCAGGCCATGCAGCGCGAGAGGGCTGACTTCGCCGGCCAGAAAATCGCCTCACTTGTCACCGTAAACGGCGTTCGCGTCGTCGCCGAGGACGGTACATGGGGCCTGGTGCGGGCCTCCTCCAACAAGCCGGAACTGGTCGTGGTGGTGGAGTCTCCGGTCTCATCGGAACGGCGCCGGCAGATGTTCGACGCGGTCGACGCCGTGCTGCGCCGCAGCCCGGAGGTTGGCGCCTACAACCAGACTTTTTGATGGGATATCCATGAGCCAGCGCATCGTCAGTTTTGTCATGAGCGGCGGTGTCGGTTCGCGGCTCTGGCCGCTGTCGCGTGAGGACAATCCCAAGCAGTTCCACGACCTGTCGGGCGACGGCTCGATGCTGGCCAAGACCCTGCGCCGGCTGACGGCGAGACCCCATGGCGAAACGCCGATCTTCCTGATCGCCTCGGAACGTCATGCCGAGCGCGTCCATGCCGACCTCGCCGGCCTCGACCTCGCCGGCGGCGGCCCGCTGTTCGAACCGACAGGGCGCAACACCGCCGCCGCCGTCGCATTGGCGACGCTGCGCACCCTGTCGGAGTTCGGCGACAGCCTGGTGCTGGTGGTGCCATCGGACCACGAAATATCGACGGCCGCGCAATTCTGGCAGAGCGTCGAGCAGGGCGCGGATGCGGCGAGCGCCGGCCGGCTCGTCGTGTTCGGCATAAAGCCGACACAGCCCGAAACCGGCTATGGTTACATCGAGGTGTCGGGCCAAGGCGCCGGCATTCGCGACGTTTCGCGCTTCGTCGAAAAGCCGGATCTGGCGACGGCGCAGAGCTATCTCGATGCCGGAAACTTCTACTGGAATACCGGCATATTCCTGTTTCGGGCCGGCGCCATGCGCGATGCCTTTTCTGCTTTCCAGCCCGATATCTGGCGGGCCACCGAAGCGGCCTTCGAGGCTGCGACATCGGATTTGTCCGGGCTCTACATGCCGCTTGAGCTTTACGGCGCCATCCCGTCGAACTCGATCGACTATGCCATCATGGAGCGGGCAAAAGACATAGCCATGGTGCCGGCCGGCTTTCGCTGGAACGATCTCGGCTCCTGGCAATCGCTGCTCGATGTCGGCCCGGCCGACAAGAACGGCAATGTCGTGGTTGGCGATGTCGTCGCCATCGATTGCGAGAACTCCTACATCCGCAGCGACGGCCGCCTTTTGTCCGCCATCGGCATGAAGGATGTCGCCATCGTCTCGACATCGGACGCCACCTTCGTGGCTCCGGTCAGCCACAGCCAGCACGTCAAGAAGGTCGTCGAGCAGTTGGAAAAGTCGGGGCGTCTGGAAACCAGGTTCACGCCCGCGCATGGCCGCGTCATCGAAAGCGGCGCCTGGCGGCGGCGCGTGCACCATTGGCTGTTCCAGGAGACCTTGCCGCTGTGGTCGACCTTAGGTGTGGACGAGCGCCATGGCGGCTTCCACGAGGCGCTGGGCTTCGACGCCGGGCCGCTCATCAAGCTCAAACGCATGCGCACCCAGGCCAGGCAGGTCTATGCCTTCGCGGTGGCCAAGGAACGCGGCTGGACCGGCCCGGCCGACCGGCTGATCGCCCATGGCATCGACTTCATGGCCGGCAAGGGGCGCACCGGACGCGGCGGCTGGGTGCGCACGCTGAATGTCGACGGCTCCGTCGCCGATGCCACCGAGGACGCCTACGATCATTCCTGCGTGCTCTTGGCGCTGGCGCACGCGCATATGTCGGGCAATCCCGATGCCTTGCGGCTCGGCGAGGAAACCTTCGCCTTTCTTGATGCCCACCTTGAGGACAGCCGCATGACCGGCTTCCTCGAAACCTCGGACGGGGCGGGCGAGCGGCGCTCCAACCCGCATATGCATCTGCTGGAGGCGTTCCTGGCCTGGCACCAGGCGACCGGCGAGCGCGCCCATCTGCGCCGCGCGGCGCGCATCATCGACCTTTTCCGCAGCCACTTCTTCGACCCTGAAAGCTGGACCCTCGGCGAGTATTTCGGCGCCGACTGGAAGCCGTCCGCCGGCGAGAAGGGAAGCTGGACCGAACCCGGCCATCACTTCGAATGGGCCTCGCTGCTCATCGATTTCGCCGCTCGCAGCGGCCAGACCGAACTCAATGCCTTCGCTCGCAAGCTCTACGCTTCGGCCGTCGCCAACGGCCTCAATCGCGCTACCGGCCTTTCCTATGGTGCCGTGTCGCGCCAGGGGCTGCCGCTCGACACGGTGTCGCGCAGCTGGCCGCAGGCCGAAGCCATCAAGGCGGCCATCGCGCTCGACGGCTCGGGCGGCCCCGACCTCAAGCCCGAGATCGAGGCGCGCGTCGCCCGCCTGTTCCGCTGGCACATCGACCCCGCACCGCTCGGCCTGTGGATCGACCGCATCGACGAGCGCGGCCGCTCGCTGGCCTCGGACGTGCCGGCCAGCATCTTCTACCATCTGGTCTGTGCGCTGACGCAGTATCTGGACGGGACTGGGGAGAAATAGGCCGGATCAGTACGGGCTGGCCACATCCCCAGTCTCGACATAGACCGACTTCAGTTGCGAATAGAGCGCCAGCGCCGCCAGCGAGTTCTCGCGTCCGATGCCGGACTGCTTGACGCCGCCGAAGGGGATTTCCACCGGCGTCAGATTGTAGGCGTTGATCCAGCAGGTGCCGGCATGCAATTCGGCGATGACGCGATGCGCGCGCGGCAGGTCGCGGGTGAAGACGCCCGCCGCGAGGCCGAATTCGGTGTCATTGGCGCGGTCGATGACTTCATCCTCGCCGTCGAATTTCAGCACGCTCATGACCGGGCCGAAAATCTCCTCGCGCGCAATGCGCATCGTGTCGGTGACGCCGGTGAACACCGTCGGCTCGACAAAGAAACCACCCTGGAAACCCTGCAGCGAAGGCACGTTGCCGCCGCAGGCCAGGATTGCCCCATCCTGCTTGCCGACCTCGATATAGCCGACGACCTTCTCGTGCTGGGCTTTCGATACAAGCGGGCCCATCTGCGTCTCGGGGTCGAGCGGATCGCCGATGCGGATCTTCTTGGTCCGCTCGACCAGCCGTTCGACGAAACGGTCGTGGATGCCGCTCTGGACGAAGACGCGCGTGCCGTTGGAGCAGATCTGGCCGGTCGAATAGAAATTGCCAAGCATGGCGCCGCCAATGGCGTTCTCGATGTCGGCGTCGTCGAAGACGATCAGCGGCGACTTGCCGCCGAGCTCCATCGTCGCATGCTTCATCTTCGAACCGGCAAGCGACAGCACCTTGCGGCCAGTCGGCACCGAGCCGGTCACCGAGACCTTGGCCACCACGTCATGGCCGACCAACCCGGCACCGACATCGCCATAGCCTTGCACGACGTTGAACAGGCCGTCGGGCAGGCCAGCCTCGCTGTAGATCTCCGCCAGCGCCAGCGCCGAGAGCGGCGTGTTCTCCGACGGCTTGAACACCATGGCGTTGCCCATGGCGAGCGCGGGCGCGGATTTCCAGCCGGCGATCTGGATCGGGTAGTTCCAGGCGCCGATGCCGACGCAGACGCCGAGTGCCTCGCGCCGCGTGTAGGCGAAGGGCCCGCCGAGGTCGACCGCTTCGCCGTTGAAGACGGCGACCGCGCCGGCGAAATATTCCAGGCAGTCGGCGGCCGACGGTGCGTCGGCCACCAGCGTTTCCTGGATCGCCTTGCCGGTGTCGAGCGTCTCGATGCGTGCGAGATCGGCGTTGCGGGCGCGCAGGATGTCGGCGGCGCGGCGCAGGATGCGGCCGCGCTCGACCGGCTTCAGCCGCGCCCAGGCGGGCTGCGCGGCCCGCGCGGCCTCGATCGCCAGTTCCAGCACGTTCGGCGTCGCCGAACGCAGCATCGCGATGGTCTCGCCCGTGGCCGGGTAGATCACCGGCAGCGGCGCGCCGCCTTCATCCTCGATGTAGCGTCCGTTGACATAGTGCGATGCCGTGGGCTGGGCGCGCATGGTGGTCTCCAAATCGTCTGCGCCCGGGCGGGCGGCTGAAAAAGTCTATCGGGCGGCTCAATCTATTGCGGTGGCTCGATCCGTCGCGCGGATCATGGCTTATCTGTCCGCCACCTGCCAGCGTGGATTGATCCAGGGTTCCTGGTTGGACGGCGCCAGCGGCGTGCGGCCAAGTATGTGGTCGGACGCCTTTTCACCGGTCATGATCGAGGGCGCGTTGAGATTGCCGTTGGTGACCCGCGGGAAAATCGAGGAATCCGCGACCCGCAGCCCCTCGACGCCAATGACCCTGCACTCGGGATCGACGACGCTCATCACATCGTCTGCGCGGCCCATCTTGCAGGTGCCGCAAGGATGGTAGGCGCTTTCGGCATGGTCCCTGATGAAGACGTCGAGTTCGTCGTCGGTCTGCACATGGCTGCCGGGCGATATTTCCTGGCCTCGATAGGCATCGAAAGCCTTCTGGCCGAAAATCTCGCGGGTCAGCCGGATGCAGTGGCGGAACTCCGTCCAGTCGTCGGGATGCGACATGTAGTTGAAGCGGATCACCGGCTTCGATCTCGGATCCGGCGAGCGCAGCGTCACCGAGCCGCGTGACTTCGAGCGCATCGGCCCGACATGGGCCTGGAAGCCGTGCGACTTCGCCGCCGCCTTGCCGTCATAGCGCACCGCGGCCGGGATGAAGTGGTACTGGATGTCGGGATAATCGACGCCGGCCTGCGAGCGCACGAAGGCAGCCGCCTCGAAATGATTAGTAGCGCCAAGCCCGGTCTTGAAGAACATCCACTGCGCTCCGATCAGCGCCTTGGAGAACGGGTTCAGGATCGAATTGAGCGTGATGGGCCTGATCGATTCCTGCTGGATGTAGAGCTCCATATGATCCTGCAGGTTGCGGCCGACGCCGGGCCGGTCGGCGACGATGGCGATGCCGTTCTCGCGCAAATGCTCGGCCGGGCCGATGCCAGACAGCATCAGGATCTTGGGCGAATTGATCGAGGAGGCGGCGACGATCACCTCACGTCGTGCCTTAACCACCTGAATCTGTTTGTGAGCTTCGATCTCGACGCCGACGGCGCGTTGATTCTCGATAATCACCCGGCGCGCAAAACCTTTGAGCAGGCTAACATTTTTGCGTTTGAGCGCGGGCTTCAGATAGGCATTCGCGGCCGACCAGCGGCGGCCGCCCAGAATGGTCTGCTCCATGGCGCCGAAGCCTTCCTGCTTGGCGCCATTATAGTCGTCGGTCAGTTCGAACCCTGCCTGACGGCCGGCCTCGACAAAGGCGCCGTAGAGCGGATTGCGCCGCGAGCCACGCTGCACATGCAGCGGCCCGCCTTTGCCCCGCCAGCCATCTTCGCCTCCGTCGGAATCCTCCATGCGCTTGAAGTAGGGGAGCACGTCGGCGAAGCCCCAACCTGTCGCCCCCTGTTCGGCCCAGTGGTCGAAGTCGCGGGCGTGGCCGCGCACATAGACCATACCGTTGATCGAAGACGAGCCGCCGATGACCTTGCCGCGCGGCGTCGCCAGCACACGGCCACCGAGATGCGGCTCCGGCTCGCTGGCGAAGCCCCAGTCGTAAAGGCTCATATTGAGCGGGATCGACAACGCCGACGGCATCTGGATCAGCGGCCCCATGTCGGTGCCGCCGAATTCGATGACGATGACCGAATGCTTGCCGTCCTCCGACAGGCGATAGGCCATGGCCGAGCCGGCCGAGCCGGAGCCGATGATGACGAAATCCGCTTCAAGCATTGTTCATATGCGCCATGAAATCGGCGAGCGAGACATTGCCGCCGGTAGCCACAACCAGGACGGTCTTTCCCGCCACATCCACCTTGCCCCCGAGCAGTGCCGCCAGAGATGCCGCGCCCGACGGCTCCAGCACCAGCTTCATCCGTTCGAAGGCGATCTTCATCGCCCGCCGTACCGATTGATCGTCGACGGTGATGCCGCGCACGCCGGCGGTCCTGACCGCCGCGAACGGTGCGTCCCCCGGCCGGCGCGACATCAGCCCGTCGCAGATCGATTTCGGCCCGATCGGCATCGTCTCGATGCTGCCATGCGCGAGCGAGGAGCCCATGCCGTTGAAACCCTCCGGCTCGACGCCAATGATTTCCGTCGAGGGCGACAGATAGTGGAAGGCGAGCGAAACGCCGCCGATCAGCCCGCCGCCGCCCACCGAACAGAACAGCAGGTCGGCGCTGGCATCCTTGGCGGCGAGCTGGTCTAGCGCTTCGAGGCCGGCGCCTGCCTGGCCGGCGACGATCTCCGGATCGTCGAAAGGATGCAGCAGGGCCAGCCCCTCGGTCTGCGCGATCTCGCGCGCCTTGGCGGCCGCGACTTCCTCTCGCGCGCGGTCGCCATGGTCGGTCAGCACGACGCGCGCGCCATAGCCCGCCGTCGCGTCACGCTTGGCGGCCGGCGCGTCGATCGGCATGACGATCGTCACGGGAATGCCGAGCGCCTGTCCGGCGGCGGCCAGCCCTTGGGCGAAATTGCCGGAGGAATAGGCGACGACGCCCTTGCTCGCCTCTTCAGCCGAAAGCCGCTTCAGGCGCCAATAGGCGCCGCGTATCTTGAAGGATCCCGCCCATTGCAGCGATTCCGGCTTGATGAAGACGCGCGCCGCGCCGGTCTCCCGGGCAAGAGCCGCCGATTCCAGCAGCGGCGTGATCTGCGTCGCCCGTGAGGTGACGGCATAGGCCTGCTTCAGGTGATCGAGGGAGGGGACGAGAAGGTCTGCCATCATTCGCCTCGCGGGAACCGTTTCTGCTCTTCGAGCACGTTGAGATCCATATGGTTGCGCATGTAGCGTTCCGAGGCCTTCTGCAGTGGCTGGAACTCCCAGGGATAGTGCGTGCCGTTGCGCAGCGCCGGATAGACCACCCAGCGCCGCGCCTGGCTGGCCCGCACCGCGGCATCGAAAGCCGCCATGTCCCAGCGCGCGCGGACCTTTTCCAGGAAAGCCGCCACCAGACCGGCATGCGCCGGATCGGCCGCGAGATTGTTCAACTCATGCGGGTCGGCATCGATATCATAGAGTTGCGGCGGATCCATCTCGCAATGGACGAACTTGTAGCGGCCGTCGCGGATAGCCACCAACGGCGCGTTGGAGCCTTCGGCGGCATATTCCATAAGCACCGGAGCGGTGCGCTTTTTGCCCTCGATCAGGGGCAGCAGCGACTGACCGTCGGTCCATGGGGCGATCGCGCTCATGTCGATGCCGGCGAGATCGCACAGCGTCGGCGTGACGTCGAGATTGGAGACCGGCGTCGGGATCAGGCCGGCGGAAATGCCCTTGCCGGCGATCATCAGCGGCACTCGCGCCGAGCCCTCGAAGAAGCACATCTTGAACCACAGGCCGCGCTCGCCGAGCATGTCGCCATGGTCCGAGCAGAACAGGATGATGGTGTCGTCGAGCATGCGGGTGCGTTCCAGCACCGACAGCAGTTCGCCGACCTTGTCGTCGAGATAGGAAATGTTGGCGAAATAGCCGCGCCGCGAGCGGCGGATCTGCTCGGGCGTTATGTCGAAACTGTCGTAGTCGGAGGCCTTGTAGAGTCGCTGTGAATGCGGATCCTGGCTGTCATAGGGTATGAAGCCGACCTCGGGCTCCAGCGCCGGACAATCCTCATAGAGATCCCAGTATTTCCGTCGGGCGACATAGGGGTCGTGTGGATGGGTGAAGGACACTGTCAGGCACCAGGGCCGGTGCGCGGCATCGTCGGAGACGCGGGCGAAGTCATAGAGCTTCTGCACCGCGTGGAAGGCGACTTCGTCGTCATACTCCATCTGGTTGGAAATCTCGGCGACGCCGGCGCCGGTCACCGAGCCCAGATTGTGGTACCACCAGTCGATGCGTTCGCCGGGCTTGCGATAGTCGGGGGTCCAGCCGAAATCGGCGGGATAGATGTCGGTGGTCAGCCGTTCCTCGAATCCGTGCAACTGATCCGGCCCGACGAAATGCATCTTGCCCGACAGCACGGTGTGGTAGCCGTCTGAGCGCAGGTGATGCGCGAAGGTCGGGATCGACGAGGGGAACTCGGCGGCGTTGTCATAGACCTCGGTGCGCGACGGTAACTGGCCGCTCATGAAGGCGGCGCGGCCCGGCGCGCACAGCGGCGAGGCAGTATAATTGTTCGCAAAGCGGGCAGACCGCGCCGCCAGTGCCTTGAGGTGCGGCGCGTGCAGGAACGCGGCCGGTCCATCTGGGAACAGGGTTCCGTTGAGCTGATCGACCATGACGATCAGGAAATTGGGTCGCTTCGCCGTCACTGTTTCTGCCGTCCGCCCAGTTTGGTTTCGAGATAATCCTCGACCAGCGCGATCGCGGTCGCGGCGTCAGGCACGCCGTCCTTCAGCGCGCGCCTGATGTAGAGCCCGTCGATCATCGCCGCCGTCGCTTCCGCCGCGCGATCGGCTTCAACCCGGGGCAGGATACCCGTCAAACCGCTCATGAGGTTTGAATGCAGCCGCCGCGCATAGACCCTGAGCAGCCGGCGCAACGCCGACGACTTCTGCGCCTCGACGTAGAAGGCAAGCCATGCGGCAATGGTTTCGGCCTGGAACTGGATGTCGGAGAAGTTGACCGCCACCACCACCGAGACGCGCTCGCGCGGGGAGGCGGCGGATTGAAGCGCGCGGCGCATGTCGATGGTCAGTTCGGCCAGGATGTGCCGCATCGTCGCGAACAGCAATTCGTCCTTGGCGCCGAAATAGTGGTGGGCCAGCGCCGAGGACACACCGGCGCGCCCGGCGATCTCGGACATGGTCACGTCAAGCGAGCCGCGCTCGCCGATCGCCGAGATCGTCGCGTCGATGAGCGCCTTGCGGCGCAATGGCTCCATTCCGATTTTCGGCATGCTGTTCCCGATTTTGCGGCGAGATTATTTTTTATTGACGCGTCAATCAATAAAAAATCGACGTTGGCCGCGACTGCACCAAGCGATTGTCCGGTTACGGCCCTTCACGGCTCGGACAAGAATGTTTATATTTGAACAATCAAAGGCGACGCGCGCCGCCAGCCTTTGGGCTAGAATGCCCGTTGGACTGGACTGGCGCCAAGGATGGAGACCGCCATGACCGCATGCATCGTTGGCTGGGCGCATTCGCGCTTCGGCAAGCTTGAGGGCGAGACGCTCGAAAATCTGATCGTCAAGGTTGCGACCGATGCGCTCGATCATGCCGGCATCGGCCCGGATGATGTCGACGAGATCGTGCTCGGCCATTTCAACGCCGGCTTTTCGGCACAGGATTTCACCGCGAGCCTTGTGCTGCAGGCCGACGACCGGCTGCGCTTCAAGCCCGCGACGCGCGTCGAGAATGCCTGCGCCACCGGATCGGCGGCGGTCCGGCAGGGTATCCGCGCCATCGATGCCAACGCCGCCCGTATCGTGCTGGTGGTCGGCGCCGAGCAGATGACGACGACACCGGGCCCGGAGATCGGCAAGAACCTGCTGAAGGCCTCCTATCTGCCCGAGGACGGCGAAACGCCGGCGGGCTTCGCCGGTGTGTTCGGCAAGATCGCACAGGCCTATTTCCAGCGTTATGGCGACCAGTCGGACGCGCTCGCCATGATCGCGGCCAAGAACCACAAGAACGGCGTCGACAATCCCTACGCGCAGATGCGCAAGGATTTCGGCTACGATTTCTGCCGCCAGGAGAGCGAGAAGAACCCCTTCGTCGCCGGCCCACTGAAGCGCACCGACTGCTCGCTGGTCTCCGATGGCGCCGCGGCGCTTGTCCTCACCGATACCGCCACCGCGCTCAGGATGCGCCGTGCCGTGACCTTCCGCGCCAACGAGCATGTCCAGGATTTCCTGCCGATGTCGAAGCGCGACATCCTTGCCTTCGAAGGCTGCGAGCAGGCCTGGAACCGGGCCTTGAAGAATGCCGGGGTAACGCTGGACGATCTCTCCTTCGTCGAGACGCATGACTGCTTCACCATCGCCGAGCTGATCGAATACGAGGCAATGGGCCTGGCAAAGCCGGGGGAGGGCGCAAAGCTGGCGCTGGACGGCACCACGGCGAAGAATGGCCGCCTGCCGGTCAATCCTTCCGGCGGACTGAAGGCCAAGGGCCATCCGATCGGCGCTACCGGCGTCTCCATGCATGTCTTGACCGCCATGCAGCTTGTCGGCGAGGCCGGCGGCATCCAGGTGCCGGGCGCGAAGCTTGGCGGCATTTTCAACATGGGCGGCGCGGCGGTCGCCAACTACGTTTCCATTCTCGACCGGATCAGGTAGAAGCGGCCCGCATTTTGCGGGAGGCGACATGGCAAATCCGGTTCTGATCGAGGTCCTGCGCGGGGCGATCGTCGAGAGCGCACATCGGGGCGCGGTCGCGGTGCTCGATGCCGATGGCAACACGGTGCTGGAGATCGGCGATACGTCGCGGCCTGTATTTCCGCGCTCGGCGGTCAAGGCCATCCAGGCCTTGCCGCTCGTCGAGAGCGGTGCCGCTGACGCCTATGGCTTCGGCAACCGCGAACTGGCGCTCGCTTGTGCATCGCATTCCGGCGAGCCGGCCCATGTCGAACTGGCGCGCTCGATGCTCGCCAAGGCCGGCCTGGATGGATCGGCGCTCGAATGCGGCACGCATTGGCCCTCGAACCATGACGCCGAGATCGCGCTGGCGCGCGCCGGCGGCTTGCCCAATGCGCTGCACAACAATTGCTCCGGCAAGCATTCCGGTTTCCTCTGCACCTGCGTCCACTCCGGCATCGACCACCGTGGCTACGTCAAGGCGGGACATGGTTTGCAGGAGATGGTGCGCGACGCCATGCAATCGGTCACCGGCGCCGTCCATGGACCGGATGAGCGCGCGACGGACGGCTGCTCGATTCCCACCTATGCCGTGCCGCTCAGGAGTTTCGCACTGGGTTTTGCCCGCATGGCGACGGGTCGCGGCTTCGGCCCCGAGCGTGCAAAGGCCGCAAAGCGCCTGCTCACAGCCTGCATGGCGGAACCGTTCTTCGTTGCCGGCACCGGCCGCGCCGACGTGTTGCTGATGGACGCCGCTCCCGGGCGCATTTTTGCGAAAGGCGGCGCCGAAGGTGTCCATTGCGCCGCAATTCCCGAGCTCGGCCTTGGCGTGGCCGTCAAATGCGATGACGGAGCCGGCCGTGCCGGCGACGCCATTGCTGCTGCTGTCCTGGCAAAGCTGCTGCATAAGGACGACGCAATCGCGGCAAAGCTGCTCGAACTGGCCAATGCTCCGATCGAGAGCCGGGTCGGCGCCAGGGTCGGGGCATTGAGACCGACCGAGGCCTTGAACTGAGGCAGCGCTCAGCTGACGCGGTTGCGCTCGACGGTCAGGTGCGCGAAGCCGGTTTGGCTCAATTGCGTGAGATCTGCCGTCACCGGCTCGGCCCAGCGTTGGC
>NZ_JAFKIC010000272.1 GCF_017306585.1 Mesorhizobium sp.
CAAATTCCGGCATCTTCAAGCTCAACCAGGATGTGCTGGAAGGCTCGAGGATGCGCGATCCCTCGATCCGCTATCTCGACCATTCGCGCATCGGCCCGGTTCTGACCGGCCCGAGCGACGCGCTCTATGGCGCCCCACCCGTGCCGGCGATGCTGATCCCGACCACCAATCCGGTGAATGTCGCGCCGGAGCAGAGGCTGGTGAAGCAAGGCTTTCTGCGCGACGACCTGTTCACCTGCGTGCACGAGCAGTTCATGACCGATACGGCCAAGCTTGCCGATGTCGTGCTGCCGGCGACGATGTTCGTCGAGCATGACGACATCTACAAGGGCGGCGGCAACCAGCACATCACGCTCGGCCCAAAACTGATCGAGCCGCCAGAAGGGCCGCGCACCAACCATTTCGTCATCGAGGAACTGGCCAGGCGTCTTGGCGTCGCCGATCGCCCGGGCTTCGGCCTGACCGAGCAGCAGCATATCGACATCATTCTGGGCAAGCGCGGGCTGGGCAGCTTCGACAGCCTGAAGGAACAGAAGTGGGTCGACCTGCAGCCCGACTTCGATACCGCGCATTTCATCCGGGGGTTTGGCCATGTGGATGGCAAGTTCCGCTTCCGCGCCGACTGGACCGGGCAGGCGGCTCCCAACCGGCCGCCAAGGAGCATGGGCTTGTTCGGCCCGGTGGCACGCCTGCCTGAATTTCCCGACCACGTCGATCTGATCGAGGTTGCCGACGAGGCGCATCCGTTCCGGCTGACGACCTCGCCGGCGCGCAATTTCCTCAACTCGACCTTTGCCGAGACGCCGGTGTCGAAGGCCAAGGAAGGCCGTCCCGAACTGCTTCTCCATCCTGATGACGCCGCCGCGCAGGGGCTGGCGGACGGCGACCGCGTCGAGGTCGGCAACCAGCGCGGAGAAGTGGTGCTGCACGCAAAGCTGTTCGACGGCATCAAGCGCGGTGTGGTCATCGCCGAAGGCATCTGGCCGAACAGCGCGCATGAGCGTGGCGAAGGCATCAATGTGTTGACCGGCGCCGACGCGCCGGCGCCCTATGGCGGCGCCGCTTTCCACGACAACAAGGTCTGGCTGCGCAAGGCGGCGTAGCCGACAGGAATATCCCTGCGATTCCGTGGCCCAAAGGTGTCGTCGCAACCGCCGTCTTGCGCGGGTATCGAGAGCGTTTTCAGCATTGGGGGAGGAATTCGATGGCAGGTGCGATTTCGCTGCTCGGCATACCGCATGACGAGAACTCGTCCTATCTGCGTGGCGCGGCGAAGGCGCCGGCATTGATCCGTCGGGAACTGCATTCCGACGCCTACAGTTCCTGGAGTGAAACCGGCTTTGACCTGACCGGCCGCTTCGTCGACCATGGCGACATCGATTTCGCGCAACCCGGCGACCCATGGGAGCGGATAGAGAGCGAGGTCGGCCGCGCTTTGGATGTCGGCCATCCGCTGATCAGCCTGGGCGGCGACCATGCGATCTCCTGGCCGGTGCTGCGTGCGGTGCGCCGACGCCACCCCGACCTGACGATCGTCCATATCGACGCGCACCCCGACATCTACCATACCTATGACGACAACCCGCGTTCGCACACATCGCCCTTCGCACGCGTCATGGAAGAACAGCTTGCAAGCCGGCTGATCCAGATCGGCCTGCGCACCGTCAACGACCACCACCGGGATCAGTTCAGGCGTTTCGGCGTCGAGGTGGTGGAGGCGGCGCGGTTCCATGAGGCGCTACGGCTCGACCTCAAGACGCCGGTCTATATCTCCATGGATCTCGATGGGCTCGATCCTGCCTTCGCGCCCGGCGTCTCGCACCGTGAACCAGGCGGGTTGTCGACCCGGCAGGTCATCAATCTGATTCAAAGCATCAACCAGACGGTCGTTGCCGCTGATATCGTTGAATACAATCCGGACCAGGACTTCTCCAATGTGACGGCACTCGTCGCCGCCAAGCTGACGAAGGAGATCGCCGGCGTGATGCTGAGAACGTCGCCCATGGCGAATTGACTAAGCGCGGCGCGAAACTATACCGGCAGGGCTTCGGTCGCTTTTTTCCTGTTGTGCCGCTGGCGGATGTCGTCGGCGATCGCCTGGGCTTCGATCCCGATTTCGCGCAGCAAGCCGGTGACCGCGTTGTGGAAGCCGACGAGATAGAGGCCGAGATCCGAAGCTAGCGCATTGACGCCGCTGGGTCCGGGCTCGATGCCGGGTTCGAGAAAGCGGGCATAACCTGGCCGATAGCCGGTGGCGAAGACGATGGCGTCGAAGTCGCCCTGCTTGCCGTCGACGAAGCGGGCGCCGCGTTCGGATATTTCGGCGATGTCGGGCGCGACCTTGATCATCCCCTCACGGATCTTGCCGATGGTGCCGACGTCGATGACCGGAATGCGCGATGCCAGCGCGATCTGCTGCAGCAAGCCTTGCTTCGGCCGTGTCAGCCCAAACTTCTCCAGCCTGCCCTGCACCAGGTCGAGGATGATCGGGAACAGGGCGTCATTGACGCGCTGCGGCCCAAATCGCGTCGCCATGCCGACCATCTGGATCGGCACGCCGAACAGTTCGCGCGGCACGATATGAACGCCGCCGCGCACCGAGATCGTCGGCCGTGCTCCGCCTTCCGCCAGATCGAGCGCGATTTCCGCGCCGGTGTTGCCCATGCCGACGACCAGCACCGACTGGCCGGCAAAAGGCGCGGGGTTGCGATAGTCGGCGCTGTGCAGCATGTAGCCCTTGAAGGTTTCGATGCCGGCAAATCCAGGCTTCAACGGCTCGGCATTGTAGCCGGACGCGATCACCACATGCCATGCGCGCAAGCTGCCGGAGGTCGCTTCCACGCGCCAGCCGCGCCCGTCCCGGACGATCGACCGCACCGTTTCGCCGAAGCGGGGTTCGATATCGAAGCGCCGCGCATAGCTGTCGAGATATTCGACGAACAGATCGCGTGGCACATAACGTGGGTAATCCCTGGGGAAGGGGACGAAAGGCAGCGAGGAGTAACGTTTGGTCGTGTGCAGATGCACGCGCTCATAGTGGCGGCGCCAGGCTGGCGCGGCCTGTTGCTCCTTTTCGAGCATGACGAAATCCAGCCCGGCCTGCCGAAGGCAGGCGGCAACCGCCAGGCCGGCGGGTCCGGCGCCGATGATCGCAACCGGGGTGCTGTCCTGCAAGCGCGCCTCCGCCGTCATTCGCCGGCGCACAATGTCAGAAACCCAGTGAGGAGGCCATCGCTCATCCGGGTAACGGCACCGTCAGCCCAACCTTGACGCGGTCCATGGCGACGAAGGTGCGGAACTTCCGCACATTGTTGCTGCCGAAGAACAGTTTTCGCGTCAGCGCTTCGTAGGCGGCCATGTCGGCCACGGTGATGACGAGAATGAAGTCGGCCTCGCCGGTGACGTAATAGCATTGCTGAACTTCGGGTGTGGCCGAGAATTGCCGCTTGGCCGCGTCGATCAGTTCCGTGCGCTCGCTCTCCAGCTCCACCTCGACGAAGATGGTGATCGGCTGGCCGACGGCCGCCGGCTCGATTATCGCGACATTGCCGGCGATGACGCCTGACTGTTCCATGCGCTTGATGCGCCGTTGCACAGCTGGCGCCGACAGGTTCACCGCTTCGCCGATCAGCCGCTGAGGGGTCGTGTTGTCCCGCTGCAGCACCGCAAGGATGGCGAGGTCGAAACTGTCGAGAGCGGGCGGTGAGGGTGGCAATGCTGACCTCTGGCGAAACAAACTTGCATTCAGAAGGCTCAAATACAGCGCTCTTTGCGCCCGTCATGCAATATGTTCTCGCTGATCGCCACGGAGGCCGCCAGTGTTCCTGCTCAACGGCAATGACTTGTATCGCCAGCCGCTTGCCGTGGCCGACGCCGAAACCCTCGGGATTGCCGGCGCGGACACGGTCGAGCGCTTTCTAGCCCATCGCGACAATCACGTGATGACCCCGCTGCACGCGTTGCCGGCGTTGGCGGGCGAACTCGGTCTCGCCGCGCTGCATGTCAAGGACGAGGGCTTTCGTCTCGGCCTCGGCAGTTTCAAGGCGCTGGGTGGCGCCTACGCAGTCTTCCGGCTGGTGCTGGAGGAGGCGGGAAAGCGGCTCGGCCGCGCTGTCGATGTCGGCGATCTCGATCGGCCCGATGTGCGTGCCGTTGCCGCGACCATGACGGTCGCCTGCGCCACCGACGGCAATCACGGCCGCTCGGTCGCGCAGGGCGCCGAGCTCGCCGGCGCCAAGGCCGTGATCTTTGTCCATGCCGGGGTCAGCGACGAACGGATATCGGCGATAGCCCGCTATGGCGCACGGATGGTTCGCGTCGACGGCAATTACGACGACTCGGTCAGGCAGGCCGCCAAGGTCTCGGCCGAGAAGGGCTGGACCGTGGTTTCGGACACATCGTGGCCGGGTTATGAACGCATACCGGGCCTGGTGATGCAGGGCTACACCGCGATCGTGCGCGAAGCGTTGCGGCAGCTGTGCGAGCCGCCCACCCATGTCTTCGTCCAAGCCGGTGTCGGTGGCATTGCCGCCGCAGTGGCCGGCCATCTCGCCATCGTGCTTGGTGATGACGCAAGGCCAGTCTTCACCGTGGTTGAGCCCGCGCGGGCGGCCTGCGTTGTGGCGGCCGCGCGGGCAGGACATGTGGTCAAGGTGGCGCATGACCAGCCCACGGTGATGGCCATGCTCGAGTGTTACGAGGCCTCGCTGGTTGCCTGGCGCGTGCTGGCGCGCGCTGCCGACGCCTTCATGACCGTGGACGAAGAGGATGCGGTTGCGGTGATGCGACGTCTGGCACGGCCGGCTGGCGGCGATCCGGTGATCGTCGCTGGCGAAAGCGGCGGTGTCGGCCTTGCCGGGTTGATCCGCGCGGTCGCCGACAACAGAGCCGAGCTCGGGCTCGACAGCAAATCGCGCGTGCTGGTGATCAACACCGAGGGCGCCACCGATCCGCGTCGCTATGCCGAACTCGTCGGTATCGACCCGGCCGATGTGCTGGCCGGCAAACTGGCTGTCGGCGCGGTGTCATGATCGCCATCGACGAACAGCGCCTGCTTGGCCGCATCCACGAACTCGGCGCTGTCGGCCGGGACGGCGAGGGCAGGCTGATCCGCTTGGCTGCTTCCGATGCCGACAGGCAGGGCCGCGACCTCTTCGTGGGCTGGCTGCGCCAGGCGGGCCTCGATGTCGCCATCGACCGCATCGGCAATATTTTCGGCATCTGGCAGACCCCGGACAATGCCGGCCAGGCCCCTGTGTTTATCGGCTCGCACATCGACACGGTCATCGACGCCGGCATTTATGACGGCTGCTACGGCGTGCTCGCCGGGCTGGAAGTCATCGAGACGCTGAAGGCTTCGGGTCTGGTCCCGTCGCGTCCGCTCGCCGTCGCCGCCTTCACCAATGAGGAGGGCGTGCGCTTTTCTCCGGATATGATGGGATCGCTGGTCCATGCCGGCGGCATGGGCGTCGAGGCGGCACTTGCCGCGATCGGAACGGACGGCAAGACGCTTGGAGCCGAACTCGCCCGCATCGGCTATGCGGGCGAGTATGAGCCAGGCTTCCTCAAGCCGCATGTCTATGTCGAGCTGCATATCGAACAGGGGCCGGTCCTGGAGCGCGAAGGCATCCCGATCGGCGCGGTGGAAAACCTGCAAGGAATCTCCTGGCAGCGCGTCACCCTCGATGGCGTCGCCAATCATGCCGGCACCACGCCGATGTCGATGCGCAGGGATGCCGGATATGCCGCGGCCCGCGTGGCCACCTTCCTGCATGATCAGGCGGCGGCTTCCAATTCGCCGACGGTTGCCACCATCGGCACGATGCGCTTCGAGCCGAACGCCATCAACGTCATTCCGTCGCGCGCCGTCTTCACCGTCGACCTGCGCGATCCCGACGAGCTGCGCCTGCAGGCGCACGAGGCGGCGCTGTCGGCTTTCCTGGAACAGGTCGCTGCCGAGGGCATCGCGGTGACGGTCGAAAGGCTGGCGCGCTTCGAGCCCGTCGTCTTCGACAGGCAGGTCGTCGAACTAATCGAGAGAGCCGCGAGGAAGCGCGGGCTCGCCTCCAGGCGCATGACCTCCGGCGCCGGCCATGACGCGCAGATGATGGCGCGCATCGCGCCGGCGGCGATGATCTTCGTGCCGAGCGCCGGAGGCATCAGCCACAATCCGCGAGAGCACACTGAGGATGCCGAGCTTGTCGCCGGAGCCAATGTCCTGCTTGATGTGGTCGCCGAGCTTGTCGGGACGGAGGGGCGCGGAAATGGCTGAACTCGATCACCGAACGCTGAACGACGAAATGACCGCCTGGCGGCGCGACCTGCATGCCCATCCCGAATTCGGCTTCGAGGAAAAGCGCACCGCCGCCTTCGTCGCGGCCAAGTTGCGCGAGTTCGGCCTGGACGATGTCGCCGAAGGGATAGGCGGCACCGGCGTCGTCGGCACGCTGAAGCGAGGCAGCGGCAATCGTGCGATCGCGCTGCGGGCCGACATGGATGCACTGCGCATATCCGAGCAGTCAGCCCTGCCGTACCGCTCGGGCAACCCCGGAATCATGCATGCCTGCGGTCACGACGGCCATACCGCCATGCTGCTTGGCGCGGCGAAGCTTCTGGCCGCGGAAGGCGGCTTCGATGGCACCGTGCGTTTCATCTTCCAGCCGGCGGAGGAATGGGGCAGGGGCGCGCTGGCCATGCTCGACGATGGCCTGATGCAACGCTTTCCCTTCGACGAGATTTTCGGCCTGCACAACATGCCTGGCCTGCCTGTCGGGCACTTCGAGACCCGCGCGGGGCCGGTGATGTCGGCCGAGGATAATTTCGAGATCATGTTAAGAGGTCAGGGCGGCCACGCGGCGCGCCCGCATTCCGGCAACGAGACGCTGGTCGCCGCCTGCGCGCTCGTGACTAATTTGCAGACCATCGTCTCGCGCCGGCTGAGCCCCGCGGACATATCGGTCGTTTCGGTGACCGAACTCATCACTGACGGCACCCGCAACGCGCTGCCCGGCCTTGCCCGCATCCTTGGCGATGCACGCAGTTTCCGCCCCGAGGTCAGCGCCGAGATCGAGCGCCAGATGCGCATCATCGCCGAAGGCATCGCCGCCGCTTACAATGTTGCCGCCGAGATCAGCTACACCAGGGAATTCGTGCCGTTGCGCAACGATGCCGAGCTGGTCGAGGCCGCCTTCGCCGCCGCGAGCCATGTCTTCGAACCCGGCAATATCGCCACCGCCCGTGAACCGATGACGGCGTCGGAGGATTTCGCCCGCTTTCTCGACCATGTACCGGGCTGTTTCGTCTTCCTCGGCAATGGCGAGGCCTCCGCGCCGCTGCACAACCCGACCTACGACTTTAACGACGAAGGCCTGTTGTTCGGCGCCAACTTCCACGTCGCCATCATCAGGCAACGGCTGGGGATTTGAGAGCAATATGCCCTTTTCAATAGCTTTTGCGGGGAAAAATCGTTTTCGGAGATGCCGGCGCCCTTGATCCCGCATGACGGTGGGGCAAGACTCAGCTAGCTTTGGCCTTGCGGCGGACCTGATATCCGCCAGGCCGGCGCTATCAGATTACCTCCCAAGCGGCGCCGGCCTTCTTCCCCCGAAATCAGCGCTAAATTAGCGTTCGTTAAATTTCGAATATTCGCACTTGCGGGAAGTTAGGGTCTTTGCGGCTATGCTGCAGGCCTTCGGGGGTGAAGACACATGCGCGGGCGGAGCTGGATAAAGGCATTGCGCCAGGATGAGGCGAGGCAGGTACGTGCGCGCATCGCCGAGCTCGAAAGACGGTTGACGACCGGCACGCAGGCCGGTGGCCGCCAGCAGCGGCACGAAGCAGGGCACGAATTGCGCAACGCGAAATTCCGCCTGGAGCGGCTCGAGGAATGCATCGCCGCGATGCCCTGAGTTTCCACCCGCAACCCTTTCCATGACCCGCGCCAACCGCTCTACCTGTAGCGCCGCGCCACATTGGCGCCGCCGCGCGATCCGCGCCGCTTCTCCAGTTGCGAACAAAGCGGAAACGATGCTTGATGGGCGATGAACCTCGCCGCTCATGATTCGACCTTTCTGGAAGAGGCTGCCCAGCCTGCCTATCTCGCCCGGCTGAACGATGCCCAGCGTCTGGCGGTGGAGCATGGCGATGGCGGGATCGCAGGCCCGCTGCTGATCATAGCCGGCGCGGGCTCGGGCAAGACCAACACGCTGGCGCATCGTGTCGCCCATCTTGTCGTCAAGGGGGCCGACCCGCGCCGTATCCTGCTGATGACCTTTTCACGCCGGGCCGCGTCCGAAATGGCCAAGCGTGTCGAGCGCATCGCCGGCGAGGTGCTTGGCCGTGATGCCGCGGTGGTCGCGGACGCGCTGACCTGGGCCGGCACCTTTCACGGCATCGGCGCGCGGCTGTTGCGTGACTATGCGCTGGAGATCGGCCTCGACCCGGCCTTCACCATCCATGACCGCGAGGATTCCGCCGACCTGATGAATCTCGTCCGCCACGAACTCGGCTTCTCCAGGACGGAAGCGCGGTTTCCAACCAAGGGCACCTGCCTTGCCATCTATTCGCGCGCCGTCAACGCGCAGGCGCCGCTTGGCGAAGTGCTGGGGGCGGCTTTCCCCTGGTGCGCCGGCTGGGCCGACCAACTGAAGCAGCTTTTCGCGGGCTATGTCGAGGCCAAGCAGGCGCAGAACGTGCTCGATTATGACGACCTGCTGCTCTACTGGGCGCAGATGGCGGCCGAGCCCGAGATCGCGGCCCATCTGGGTGAGCGCTTCGACCATGTGCTGGTCGACGAGTACCAGGACACCAACCGCCTGCAGGCCTCGATCCTGATGGCGTTGAAGCCCGACGGCGCCGGGCTGACCGTGGTCGGCGACGACGCCCAGTCGATCTATTCGTTCCGTGCCGCCGAGGTGCGCAACATCCTCGACTTTCCAAATCAGTTCGCGCGAACCGCCGATGTGGTGATGCTGGAACGCAACTACCGCTCGACGGAGACCATTCTGGCCGCCGCCAATGCGGTGATCGGCGAGGCCTCGGAGCGTTTCACCAAGAACCTGTGGTCTGAGCGCAAATCCGCCGACAAGCCGAGGCTGGTGAGCGTGCGGGACGAGGTCGAGCAGGCGAATTTCGTCTGCGACGCCATCCTGGCCGAGCGTGAGGTGGGCACGGCGCTGAAGTCGCAGGCGGTGCTGTTCCGCGCTTCTCACCACAGCGGGCCGCTGGAGATCGAACTGACGCGGCGCAACATTCCCTTCGTCAAGTTCGGCGGCTTGAAGTTCCTCGATGCCGCGCATGTCAAGGACGTGCTGGCGGTACTGCGCTTCGCCGAAAATCCGCGCGACCGCGTTGCCGGGTTTCGCGTTTTGCAACTGATGCCGGGCATCGGTCCTTCCGCCGCCGGGCAGATTGTCGAGACCATGACTTCGGCGCTCGACGAGGCCATGGGACTGGCCGGTTGGCGACCGCCGCAGCGCGCGGCGGACGACTGGCCGGCTTTCGTCTCGCTCTATTCCGGCCTGCGCGCCGGCGCCAAATGGCCGGCCGATCTCGAACGGATCAGGCTGTGGTACGAACCGCATCTGGAGCGCATCCATGAAGACGCGACGACGCGCCGGGCCGACTTGCTGCAGCTCGAGCAGATCGGCTCGGCCTATGCCTCGCGCGAACGGTTCCTGACCGAACTGACCCTCGATCCGCCTGACGCCACCAGCGACCAGGCGGGGCCGCCGCACCGCGACGAGGATTATCTGATCCTGTCGACCATCCATTCGGCCAAGGGCCAGGAATGGAAAAACGTCTTCGTGCTCAACACGGTCGATGGCTGTATTCCGGCCGATCTCGGCGTCGGCACCAAGGAAGACATAGAGGAGGAGCGCCGGCTGCTCTATGTGGCGATGACGCGGGCCAAGGACAGCCTCAACCTGGTGATGCCGCAGCGCTTCTTTCCGCATGGCCAGGCCGCTCGCGGCGACCGCCATCTCTATGCCTCGCGCACCCGCTTCATTCCGGCCTCGATCCTTTCCGCCTTCCAGCAGGTCTCATGGCCAGGCGCGCAGGCCGCGCAGGGCAGGGCGGCTCGGCCGGAGGTGCGCGTCGACATCGGCGCGCGCATGCGCGGCATGTGGAAATAGCCGGGCCATGCCGCGACCGCCGATCAGGATCGCCATATCAGGCGCGCTCGGCCGCATGGGCCGTCAGATGACGGAAGCGGTACAGGCGGACTCACGGTTGGCGCTCACAGCCCGTTTCCACCGCCCTGGCAGCGTTGGCGAAGGACTGGTCGGCCGTGACGAGGCGCTTGCCGTGGCCGACGTGGTCATCGACTTCACCACGCCGGCCGCTTCCGCGGAATTGGCCCGCTTTTGCGCCGGTCATGGTGGGCCCGCCCTGGTGATCGGATCAACCGGTTTCGATGCCGTGGAACTGGCCGATATCGCCAGCGCCGCGAGAACGATTGCCATTGTCCGGTCAGGCAGCTTTTCGCTCGGGCTGAACATGCTGCTCGGATTGGTCGAGCGGGCGGCGAGCGCGCTCGAGCCCGATGACTGGGACGCCGAGATTTTCGAGGCCCATCACCGCCACAAGATCGATGCGCCGTCCGGCACCGCGCTGATGCTGGGGCAAGCCGCGGCCAAGGGGCGCGGCGTTGAACTGGATGCGGTTGCCAGAAGGGTGCGCAATGGGGTCACCGGTGCGCGCCCGGCCGGCGAGATCGGCTTTGCCGTGGCGCGCGGCGGCGGCATCGTCGGCGAACACAGCGTCAGCTTCTGCGCCGAGGGCGAAACCGTGACCCTGGCGCATGCGGCCGGCGATCGCACCATGTTCGCGCGCGGCGCCATTGCCGCCGCACTCTGGGTCGCCGGAAGGCCGCCTGGCGAGTACGACATGCTCGACGTGCTGGGTTTGGCCGCTTCATGAGCGGATGACGACGTTTTTCATTTCCACAGCCGCCAGAACGACTGAAAGCCAGCTGAAAGCTTGGACATGCCATGACGGTTGCGCGGCGTTTGCCGTGTGACCGGTTCGGGAGCGGCCGGCAGGAGGAAATTCGGCGCAGCAAATGACGCGCCGCCCAAGTGGAGGAAAATTCGTGACCGGTTTCATCTCGAAATGCATTTTGCGTTCAGCAGCGCTTACGCTTGCCATCGTGGCGACAGGCGCGACAGCGGCGTCCGCCGCTGACAAGATCACCATCATCGTCGGCGGCATGGAAAAGCAGATCTATCTGCCGGCCGTCCTGACCCAACAGCTCGGCTACTTCAAGGATGAAGGGCTCGATGTCGAACTGGTCAATTCGCGCGCCGGCGTCGAGGCGGAGAATGAATTGCTGGCGGGCGCGGTGCAGGGTGTTGTCGGCTTCTACGACCACACGGTCGATCTGCAGTCGAAGGGCAAATACATCCAGTCGATCGTTCAGTTCAGCCAGGCGCCTGGCGAGGTGGAACTGGTTTCGGCCAAGCATCCGGAGATCAAGTCGCCTGCCGATTTCAAGGGCGCGACGCTCGGCGTCACCGGGCTCGGCTCCTCGACCGATTTCCTCACGCAGTATCTTGCCGTGCGCAACGGCCTGAAGCCGGGCGACTATACGCTGCTGCCCGTCGGGGCCGGCAACACCTTCATCGCCGCGATCAAGCAGGACCAGATCCAGGCCGGCATGACCACCGAGCCGACCATCGCGCAAATGCTGAAGACCGGCGAGGCAAGCGTGCTGGTCGACATGCGCACGCCCGAAAAGACCAGGGAAGCGCTCGGCGGCGACTATCCGGCGGCCTCGTTCTACGTCCAGTCCTCCTGGGTCGAGGGCCACAAGGACGAAGCACAGAAGCTCGCCAATGCCTTCGTCAAGACGATGAAGTTCATTGCCAGCCATTCGGCCGAGGAGATCGCCGACAAGATGCCGAAGGACTATTATGCCGGCAACAAGGACCTCTACATCCAGGGCCTCGCTGGCGGCAAGGCGCAGTTCACCCCTGACGGCCGCATGCCGGCTGACGGCCCCGAGACTGTGCTGAAGGTGCTCTCGACCTTCTCCAAGAGCCTGCAGGGAAAGCAGATCGACCTGTCGAAAACCTTCACGACGGAATTCGTCGACGCAGCCAAGTAAGCGCCAGCGGGTGAGGACGGATCTTCTGGTCCGTCCTTGAAAAACAACAAGTTGCGCCGGCTGCCTGAATCAATCTGGCAGCCGCGCCCGACGCCGGCGAAGGGCTCGCCACAAGCAGCCCGCAAGCATCCCAGCACCATCGTCACAGGAGTGTGCCATGCAATTGCAATCCATGGCGGCGGAGAAACTGTCTCCGGCCGCGCCGCCGGCAGATGCCGCGATCGCGATCGACGACGTGACCTTGCGTTTCGTGACGCCCGACGGTCACATGATGACGGCAATCCGCGATTTCACCATGACCGTCGCGCGCGGCGAGTTCGCCTGCGTCGTCGGGCCGACGGGCTGCGGCAAGTCGACGACGCTCAATCTCGTCACCGGGCTCCTGCGGCCGACAACAGGCAATGTCCGCGTCATGGGCAATCCGGTCACTGACATCAGTCGCGACATCGGCTTCGTCTTCCAGGCGGATGCGCTTTTCCCCTGGCGCAGCGTCATCGACAATGTCGCCGCCGGTCCGCTCTATCGCGGCACGCCGAAGGCCGAGGCCCTTGAGCGGGCACGCGACTGGATCGCCCGCGTCGGTCTCGCGCGCTTCGAAAAGCACTATCCGCATCAGCTCTCGGGCGGCATGCGCAAGCGCGTGGCGCTCGCCCAGACCTTCATCAACCAGCCCAAGATTCTGCTCATGGACGAGCCGTTCAGCGCGCTGGACATGCAGACCCGCACCGCCATGCAGGACGAACTGCTTGGGCTGTGGTCGGAGCAGAAATCCTCCGTTGTCTTCGTCACTCACGACCTGGAGGAGGCTGTGGCGCTGGCCGACAAGGTGTATGTGCTTACCGCTGGCCCCGGCACGGTCAAAAGCGTCTATCGCATCGACCTGCCGCGCCCACGTGTCATGGCCGACATCCGCTACGACCCGAAATTCATCGAGATCGCCAAGGTGATCTGGAACGACCTGCGCGAGGAAGTGCAGCTCGGCCAGAGCCGTGGCCTTCAGACCGGCCATTGAGAGGAGAACAGCCATGACTGCCATCTCTTCGACCGACCGGGCCACCGCGCGGGAAGCCTCGATCGCTGTTGCCGAAGCCAGGGCAAGGGCGCGGCTGCGGCGCCGTTATGCGCTGGTCATCGGTCTGCGCCTCGCGATCCTGATTGTCTTCCTCGGCCTTTGGGAACTCGGTGCCGACTACAATTTCATCGATCCGTTCTTCTTCTCCAGCCCGTCCGGTATCTGGCAGCAGATCTGGTCATGGGTCACCGAGGGCACCTCGCAGGGGCCGCTCTGGCTGCAGATGTACGTGACGCTGGAGGAAACCTTCCTCGGCTTCGTCATCGGCGCGCTCGGTGGTATTGCCGCAGGCATCATCCTTGGCCGCAACCGGCTCTTGGCCGATGTCTTCTCCATCTACATCAAGATCGCTAACTCCGTGCCGCGTGTGGTGCTTGGTTCGGTCTTCATCATCGCGCTCGGCCTTGGAATGGCTTCCAAGGTGGCGCTTGCCGTGGTGATGGTGTTCTTCGTCGTCTTCGCTAATGCCTTCCAGGGGGTGCGCGAGGCCGACAGGGCAATGATCGCCAACGCCCGGATCCTTGGCGCTTCGCCATGGCAGATCACCACCACCGTCATCATCCCCTCGGCGATGAGCTGGATCCTGGCGAGCCTCCACGTCAGCTTCGGCTTCGCGCTGGTGGGTGCCGTGGTCGGTGAGTTCCTCGGCGCCAAGCAGGGCATGGGTCTCTTGATCTCGACCGCGCAGGGCGCCTTCAATGCCAATGGCGTGTTCGCCGCCATGATCATTCTGGCCGTCATGGCGCTGGTGGTTGAGTTCATCATCACCCGCTTCGAGAATTATGTCGTGAAATGGCGGCCGGCGCCGTTCAACGAGCAGGGAGCGTGAGAAGCTAGGCCAGGGGCAGCCGGACTTCGACGACCAGGCCGCCGGCCGCACCATCACTCAGGGTGACGCGGCCGCCTGCATTGTCGACCACCTCGCGCACAATGGCCAGTCCAAGACCACTGCCTTCCTCGGTCGAACCGGCGACGCGATAGAAGCGCTCGAAGACGTGGTTCCGCTCATCCGCCGGAATGCCGGGTCCATCATCGGCAACAATCAGAACGGCTTCGCCATCGGCGGCGCTCAGCCGCACCGTCACGCTGCCCCCGCTTGCCGAATAGCGCAATGCGTTGTCGACAAGGTTTACGACCATCTCGCGCAGCATGGTGCCGTCGCCGATGACATTCACCGGCCCAGCTTCTTCCAGGCCGAGATCGATGCCGCGAGCAATCGCCATCGGTGCCTGCGTCTCCAGAACGTGCTTTG
>NZ_JAFKIC010000273.1 GCF_017306585.1 Mesorhizobium sp.
CTTGAAATATCTTGCCGCCAGCGCAATACTCGAAATGCAGCAAGCGAAGAGGAGATCGCACGGATGAAGGTTGCGGTTCTCGGCGGCGGTCCAGCCGGCCTCTACTTTGCCATTTCGATGAAGCTGAGGGACGCCGCGCACGAGGTGACGGTGTTCGAGCGCAACCGCGCCGACGACACGTTCGGCTGGGGCGTCGTTCTGTCGGCCGAGACGCTCGACAATCTCGCGAAAAACGACCCGGTCAGCGCGGTCTGGATCAAGAAGCATTTCGCCTACTGGGACGACATCGCCGTCATCCATGACGGCGTGCGCACGGTGTCGTCCGGGCATGGCTTTTGCGGCATCGGCCGCAAGCGGCTCTTGATCCTGCTGCAACGGCGCGCGCGAGAGCTTGGCGTCAAGTTGATGTTCGAGACCGATATCGCCGATCCCCGCCCCTATATGGAAACGCATGATCTGGTCGTTGCCGCCGACGGGTTGAACTCCAGGGCACGCAACACTTTCGTCGACATCTTCAAGCCCGACATCGATACCCGCAAATGCAAGTTCGTCTGGCTCGGGACCAACCAGAAATTCGACGACGCCTTCACCTTCATCTTCGAAAAGACCGAGCATGGCTGGGTGTGGGCGCACGCCTATCAGTTCGACAGCGAGACCGCGACCTTCATCGTCGAGTGCAGCGAGCAGACCTGGCAGGCCTTCGGCTTTGGCGCGATGTCGCAGCAGGAATCCATCGCCGTCTGCGAGCGGATCTTCCAGAAGCATCTCGGCGGCCACGCGCTGATGACCAATGCCAACCACATCAGGGGTTCGGCCTGGATCAATTTCCCGCGCGTGCTGTGCGAGCGCTGGTCGTACAAGAACCTGGCGCTGATGGGTGACGCGGCGGCCTCGGCGCATTTCTCGATCGGCTCCGGCACCAAGCTGGCGCTGGAGAGTGCCGTGGCGCTGGCCGACTATGTCGAGGCCGAGCCCGATCTCGAAGCCGCGTTCCAGAAATACGAGGACGCCCGCCGCACCGAGGTGCTGAAGCTGCAATCGGCGGCGCGCAATTCGCTGGAATGGTTCGAGGAAGTCGAGCGCTATCTCGGTCTCGATCCGGTGCAGTTCAACTATTCGCTGCTGACGCGGTCGCAGCGCATCAGCCATGAAAACCTGCGGCTGCGCGACGCCGCGTGGCTGGGCGGAGCCGAGGAATGGTTTCAGCGCCAGGCCGGCGCCGGTGGCAACCGGCTGCGCCGGGCGCCGATGTTCGCGCCGTTCAAACTGCGCGACATGCAGCTTGCCAACCGCGTCGTCGTATCGCCGATGGCGCAGTACAAGGCCGTCGACGGCTGCCCGACCGACTGGCATTTCACCCATTACGCCGAGCGCGCCAAGGGCGGCGCGGGGCTTGTCTATATCGAGATGACCTGCGTCAGCCCGGAGGGCCGCATCACGCCTGGTTGTCCCGGTTTCTACGCGCCCGAACATGAGGTGGCGTGGAAGCGGCTGGTCGACTTCGTCCATGCCGAGACGGAAGCAAGGATTTGCGCCCAGATCGGCCATTCCGGCGCCAAGGGCTCCACGCGTGTCGGCTGGGAAGGCACCGACGTGCCACTGGCTTCGGGCAACTGGCCTATCATGGCTGCATCTGCCGTGGCCTGGTCGCCTGAGAATCAGGTGCCGAAGGCCATGGACCGTGCCGATATGGATCTGGTCCGCGACCAGTTCGTGGCTTCGGCCGAGATGGCGGACCGCTGCGGCTTCGACATGCTGGAGATCCACGCCGCGCATGGCTACCTGCTGTCGTCCTTCATCACACCGGTCACCAACCGGCGCACTGACGACTATGGCGGCTCGCTGGAAAACCGCATGCGCTATCCCCTGGAAATCTTCCACGCCGTGCGCGCCGTGTGGCCCGAGGGAAAGCCGATCTCGGTGCGCATCTCGGCCAATGACTGGGTCGGCATCGAAGGCGTCACCCCGGCGGACGCTGTCGAGATCGCAAGGATGCTGCATGCCGCCGGCGTCGACATTTGCGACGTCTCGGCCGGGCAGACCTCGATTGCCGCCAAGCCGGTCTATGGCCGCATGTTCCAGACACCGTTTTCCGACCGCATCCGCAACGAGGTCGGCATGGCGACGATGGCGGTCGGCAACATCTATGAGCCGGATCATGTCAATTCGATCCTGATGGCCGGCCGCGCCGACCTGGTGGCGCTGGCGCGGCCGCATCTCGCCGATCCCTACTGGACGCTGCATGCGGCGGTGACGCTCGGCGATCGTGGCGTCAAATGGCCGGATCCCTATCTGCCGGGGCGTGACCAGCTCTACCGGCTGGCCGAACGCGATGCGGCTGCGGGGCTCAAGGTATGAGTGCTGCGGCGACACCCTTCAAGCACGCTCTTGTCACCGGCGGTGGCACCGGCGTTGGCAAAGCCATAGCACTGGCGCTCGCGGAGGCAGGCGTCGCGGTCACCATCTGCGGACGGCGCGAAGCTGCGCTGGCCGAAGTTGAGAGGAAAAATGACCGCATCTCTGGCCTCGTCGCCGACGTCACGAATGAGGCCGAAATGGCCGATCTCTATCAGAGGGCCGAAGCCGCACGCGGCCCCTTCGATATCGTCGTCGCCAATGCCGGCATGGCGGGCAGCATGCCGGCGCACAAGACCTCGCTCGCCGACTGGCAGCGCACGCTGGACGTCAACCTGACCGGTAGCTTCCTGACCGTGAAGCCGGCACTGGCCGGCATGGCCGCGCGAAAGTCGGGGCGGATCGTCTTCATCGCCTCCACGGCCGGGTTGAAGGGCTACGCCTATGTCGCGCCCTATGTGGCGGCCAAGCATGGCGTCGTCGGCCTGATGCGGGCACTGGCGGCCGAGACGGCGAAGTCCGGGGTGACCGTCAATGCGGTCTGCCCGGGTTTCGTGGAAACGGAAATGCTGGAAGAATCCATCCAGCGCATCGTCGAAAAGACCGGCCGCTCGACCGGTGACGCGCGGGCGAGCCTGGCCTCGACCAATCCGCAGGGCCGCTTCATTCAGCCGCGGGAAGTTGCCGCCGCCGTGCTGTGGCTGTGCGGCGATACGGCGGCATCGATCACCGGACAGGCGATTTCGATCTCAGGAGGCGAAACATGGTAGCCGGCCCCCTGCCCGCGCCGTCGGGACCCGGCAAGGACCGGCTGCGTCTGTGGATCAGGCTGTTGCGCGCCTCGCGCACCATCGAGGCCGAGCTGCGCGATCGGCTGAAGAAGGAATTCGACACGACGCTGCCACGCTTCGACGTGATGGCCGCACTCTACCGGGCGCCGGAAGGCATGCTGATGAGCGACCTGTCGCGCTTCCTTCTGGTGTCCAACGGCAATGTCACCGGGATCGTCGACCGGCTGGTTTCGGAAGGGCTGGTAACGCGCGCCCGGCGTAATGGCGACCGCCGTACCTCCATGGTTCGGCTGACGGATGAGGGCACGGAATCCTTTGCCACCATCGCCGCCGCGCATGAGGGCTGGATCGGGGAATTGCTGGGCAAGGTCAGCGAGGAGGATGCACGCCGGCTGACCGGCATGCTGACCTCGTTCCGCAGCAACTGGGAGGGACGCGAATGACTGAGATGGCCGGCCTCAAGCCCAAGCACTTTCTCTGGGAGGCCGAGGGCAGGATCGCCAAGATCCGGCTCGACCGGCCGGAGCGCAAGAATCCCCTGACCTTCGACAGCTATGCGGAGCTGCGCGACACGTTCCGCGACCTGGTCTACGCCGACGATATCGACGCCGTGGTGTTCCTGTCCAATGGCGGCAATTTCTGCTCCGGCGGCGATGTCCATGACATTATCGGCCCGCTGGTCAGGATGGACATGAAGGAGTTGCTCGCCTTCACCCGCATGACCGGCGATTTCGTCAAGGCGATGCTGAACTGCGGCAAGCCGATCATCGCCGCGGTCGATGGCGTCGCGGTCGGCGCCGGCGCCATCATCGCCATGAGCGCCGATATCCGTATCGCGACGCCGGAGGCCAAGACGGCTTTCCTGTTCACCCGCGTCGGCCTTGCCGGCTGCGACATGGGCGCCTGCGCGATCCTGCCGCGCATCATCGGCCAGGGCCGTGCCGCTGAACTGCTCTATACCGGCCGCACGATGACGGCGGCGGAAGGCGAACGCTGGGGCTTCTACAACAGGCTGGTCGAAGCGGCCGCACTCGAGGCCGACGCGCTCGACATGGCCGCACGCATCGTCTCCGGCCCGACCTTCGCCCATGGCATCACCAAGACGCAGCTCAACCAGGAATGGTCGATGGGCCTCGACCAGGCGATCGAGGCCGAAGCGCAGGCGCAAGCGATCTGCATGCAGACGCGCGATTTCGAGCGGGCGTACAAGGCGTTCGTGGCGAAAGAAAAGCCGGTGTTCGAGGGGAATTGAGGATGATGCTTTCCGTGGATACGTCGGCAGGACAGAGGGGGGCGCCGTAGAGCGCAAACCCTGCAGAACTGCGGAGGCGCAAATGCCTGACCGCTCCTTCCTCAACTGGCCCTTCTTCGAAGACCGCCACCGCGAACTCGCCGAGCAGCTCGAAACCTGGTGCGCGAAAAACCTCCCCGTCGACCATCACGACGTCGACGCCGCCTGCCGCGACCTGGTGGCGAAACTCGGCCGCGACGGCTGGCTGAAGTCTACGGCTGTCGACACCGACAATCCCGGCCCGCTCGACGTCCGCACGCTGTGCATCACGCGCGAAACGCTGGCGCGCCATGACGGGCTCGCCGACTTCGCCTTCGCCATGCAGGGGCTTGGCACCGGGGCGCTGAGCCTGTTCGGCACGCCGGACCAGCAGCAATGGTTGATGAAGACCCGCGCCGGCAAGACGATCTCGGCCTTTGCCCTGTCGGAACCGCGCTCTGGGTCCGACGTCGCCAACACAGAGATGACGGCAACGCGCGACGGCGACAGCTATGTGCTGACCGGCGAGAAGACCTGGATCTCCAATGGCGGCATCGCCGATCTCTACATCGTTTTCGCCCGCACCGGCGAGGCGCCTGGCGCCAAGGGATTGTCCGCTTTCATCGTGCCCGGGGACGCCAGCGGGCTCGGCATTGCCGAGCGCCTCGAAGTCATCGCACCGCATCCGCTGGCAAGGCTTTCGTTCGACGCGGTGCGCCTGCCGGCTTCGTCGCTGATCGGCAAGCCCGGCGACGGCTTCCGCATCGCCATGTCGGTGCTCGATGTCTTCCGCTCGACTGTCGGCGCGGCGGCGCTCGGCTTTGCCCGGCGCGCGCTCGACGAAAGCATCAAACGGGTTGCCGAGCGAAAACTGTTCGGGGCGCCGATGGCGGAACTGCAGATGGTGCAAGGTCACATCGCCGACATGGCGCTCGACGTCGACGCGGCCGCCTTACTGGTCTACCGCGCCGCCTGGACCAAGGACATGGGCGCCGCGCGGGTCACCCGCGAGGCGGCGATGGCCAAGCTGTTCGCCACCGACAAGGCGCAGGAGGTAATCGACAAGGCCGTGCAGTTGCATGGCGGCGACGGCGTCCGCAAAGGTCACATCGTCGAGAGCCTGTACCGCGAGATCCGCGCCCTGCGCATCTATGAGGGCGCTTCCGACGTGCAGAAGGTGGTGATCGCACGGCAGGTGATGGGCGCGGCCTGAACAGGCCGCCCCGACGGACGGGACTGTTTCGAACGCGGATATTGCGGACCGATATTGGAGAGTTGATATGCACGAGATCCTGCAGCCGGAAGGCTGGGCAAAACCGGTCGGCTACGCCAATGGCGTCGCGGCGCATGGCAGGCTGGTGTTCGTCGGCGGCCAGGTCGGTTGGAACGGGCAATGCAAGTTCGAGACCGACGATTTCGTCGGTCAGGTGCGGCAGACGCTTCAGAACGTGGTAGCGATCCTCGCCGAAGCGGGCGCCAAGCCCCAGCACATCACCTCGATGACCTGGTATTTCACCGACAAGGCCGAATATCTCGGCAACCTCAAGGGTATAGGCGAAGCCTATCGCGTGGTGGTCGGCCGGCATTTCCCGGCCATGGCCGCCATGCAGGTGGTGGCGCTGGTGGAGGATCGCGCCAAGATCGAGATCCAGGCGACAGCCGTTATTCCGGACGAAGCTGTTCGTCCGGAATAACCACCATCGCTTCGTCATCCTGGGGCGAAGCAAGGAGCGTAGCGACGCAGCGCAGACCCCAGGATCCATGCCGGGACTCCTGAGCGCCGCCACGGTGCAGAATTCTGCTCCGCTGCACTCCGCGACTGAGGTCGCGGCATGGATCCCAGGGTCTACGCGACGCCGCTACGCGGCTGCTTCGCCCAGGGATGACGAAGTTGGGAAGGCTGCGGCCAATTGCGAATGTTCTACTACCCTCGAAGCCCCGCCTGCCTGAGCAGCGGCAGCACGTGATCGCAGAAATAGGGCAGCTCCTGCGTGTAGTTGACGAAGGACAGCGCGATGCCCTCATAGCCGTGTCCTGATATGGCGGCCATGTCGGCGGCGATCGTCTCGGGGGTTCCGATCAGCGGATAGGTGCCGGCGCCACCGGCGAAACGCTGTCGATAGCGATCATAGGCATGCGCGTCATGCGACTGCGAAAATTCCTTCTTGCCGGCCATGTGGGCATCGACCGCCTCGTGATCGGCCAGATCGACGGCATATCTGGTGTAGTAGGCCTGCGCCTCTTCCATGGTCGGACGGCAGACGACATGCGCGACGGTGTAGACGCCGACCTTGCGGCCAACCTTGTCGGCCCGCTCCCCTATATCGGCGACATGCCTGCCGGCATCGCCCATCTCGGAAAAGGTCGTGAACAGATAGTCGCAATGGGCAGCGGCGAAATCGCGGCCCGGGCCGCCGAAGGCGGCGTTCATCGTCACCGGACGCGGGACCTGCAGGCTGGCCGGCCGGCTGACCGCTTCCTTCAGGCGATAATAGATGCCCTCGTAGTCGAGGGGTTCGCTCGACACGTAAAGCCGTTCGAGGATCTCGATCCATTCGGCCGCCTGCTCATAGCCCTTTTCGACCAGCGGCGTGCCGAACATGCCGAATTCCTTCGGGTTCCAGCCGCAGACGATGTTGAGGCCGGCTCGCCCCTGGCTGATGTGATCCACCGTGGCCAGCGCCTTGGCGGCATAGAGCGGATGCACGAGTGGCACGTGCACCGTCATGAACAGGCCGATCCGCTGCGTCGCGGCCGCGAGGGCGGCCGCCCAGGTGAAGGTTTCGAACGACCATTCGCGCACCTTGTTGCGGCCGCCAAAGCCGCGCCAGCGCGCGATCGGCAGCATGAACTCGAGACCGGCGCGGTCGGCGATCTGAGCCGCGGTCAGATTGTCCTGCCAGCCCGCCGTCCAGCGTTCCGGCACATCGGTTATGGCAAGGCCGCCATCGGCGTTGGTCGAAAAGACGCCGAGCTTAAGTTTGTTGGAACCGTGCAGGGGATGCGCTTTGATCATAAGGGATACTCGCGGCGGAATATGAGCACGCTAGGCCCGTGCGAAAATATTTCAAGCCTGAAATAGCTTCGCCTCGCCGCCGATTGCGGATATGAATTTGGGCTAGACGACAAAGAGGACAGGCATGAGCGAATTCCGCCAGAAGTGCATCGGCAAGGCCAAGCTCGTCGGCTCCTTCGCGACCATCCCTCACCCTGTCGCGGTCGAGGTGATGGCGCTTGCCGGCCTCGACTTCCTCTGCATCGACTGGGAACACGCCCAGATTTCGCGCGACATGATCGAAGCCATGGTGCGGGCCGCCGACGTCCACCGCGTGCCGGCGATGGTGCGCGTTCCCGGGCATGCGCCGGAGGCTATCCAGGCGGCGCTCGACAGCGGCGCGCAAGGAGTGCTGATGCCGCGTGTCTCGACCGCTGCACAGGCGGCAATGGCCGTCAACGCCTCGCGCTATCCGCCGCTTGGCCAGCGCGGCGTCGGCCCCGGCCGTGCGGCGGGCTACGGCTACCGCATTCCCGAGTATCTTGCGGGCGCCAACGAGAGGGTTGTCGTCGCGGTCCAGGTCGAAACCGCGGAGGGACTGGCCAATATCGAAGCGATCGCCGCCGTCGACGGCGTCGACATTATCTTCGTCGGGCCCGGCGACCTCTCGGTATCGATCGATGCCATTGGGCCGCAGGGAGCCGACAGGCTCGACGCGGCGATCCAGACAATCATCCGCGCAACGATCGCGCACCGAAAAACCGCCGGCATATTCTGCGCCAGCCCGCAGGCTGTCGGCCGATGGGCAGCCATCGGCGCCAGCTTTTTCGTGCTGGCCAGCGACACGATGTTCCTTGGCGCCGGTGCCGCGGCCAACTCAGCCGCGGCACGTGACGAATTGGCATAGCCGGGCGCGATCGAAAAAGGACGTATCGCCGGCGCAACGGGCCCGGCCAAGTTTTTTAAGCTTAAAACTTTCGCCTTGAAATGCGCCGCACTTTGGATAAGCATTCAAGATCGATGGCGACTGCCGTGCCGGAGGGGCTTGCCGGCCAGTCCATCGTGGTGCTCCGGGTGGGAGGGGTTTCAGTCCTTGTCGTTCATGCTGCCCCAGTCATCGTCCAGCGCGCGCTATGCCTTCGACGGCGTGCGCGCCCAGATCCGTGACCTGCACACTGAAAACATCGCCAATCTCGCCGTGCGTGCGCGCGAACTGGGCGACGTCATCGCGCTTTGGTACGGCGAAGGCGATATGGTGACGCCGGCCTTCATCCGCGACGCCGCCAAGGCCGCGCTCGATGACGGCCTGACCTTCTACGTTCCCAACATGCGCGGCCATGGGCCGCTGAACGAGGCGCTGTCGGAGTACCAGACGCGCATCCATGGCCGCTCCATCCCGATCGCCCGCACCACCGTCACGCCCGGCGGCATGCAGGCGCTGTACCTTGCCCTGGAACTGCTGGTCGATACCGGCAGCAATGTCGTCTATCTCGCGCCGCAGTGGCCCAACATCCACAACGCCATCCATCTGATCGGCGGCGAGCCGCGACCGTTTCCGCTCGACTTCAAGGGCGACTGGCATCTCGACCTCGACCGTTTGTTCGCCAGCTGCGACGCGCGCACCCGCGCCATCTTCCTGTCGACGCCATCCAACCCGACCGGCTGGACCGCTTCGCGCGACGAGATGCAGGCGCTGCTCGACTTCAGCCGGCGCACCGGCATCTGGATCATTTCAGACGAAGTCTATGGCCGGCTCTATTTCGATGGCGACGTCGCGCCCTCGATCCTGCAGATCGCCGAGGACGGCGACCGGGTGCTGTCGGTCAACAGTTTCTCGAAGGCCTGGGCCATGACCGGCTGGCGCATCGGCTGGCTGACGCATCCGTCGGGCGTTGCCGACCAGCTCGGCGCCATGACGCAATACATCAACAGCGGCACTGCCGCGCCGATCCAGGCCGGCGCCGTCGCCGCCATCCGCCAGGGCGAGCCGCTGGTCGAGGAGATCAGGCAGCGCATCAAAACGGGCCTTGATCTCGCCTATGATCGGCTGGCGCAGATTCCAGGCATCATCCTGCCGACGAAACCGCGCGGCGGCATGTATGCGTTCTTCGCGCTGGAAGGCGAAAGCGATGCGCGGCAGGCCTGCGCCAGGATATTGGAGACGGCGCGCGTCGGACTGGCGCCTGGGCATCTCTTCGGAAATTCGTCGGCGGCGTTCCTGCGCATGTGCGTATGCCGAGACCGGGACCAGATAGCGACCGCGCTCGACCGCATGGTCGCCGCCATGAATTGACGCCCCGCTGGGAGGCGGGACGGCAACAAACCGTGCGGGGTCCGCTCCGCCCGATCAACAACCAGAGGGAACACCCCAGAGGGACCATTAGAGATGATCAACCGTCGCAATCTCATCCTGCTCGCCACCGCCATCGGCATTGCCGCCGGCCCGGCCACGGCTTACGCCGCCGATGTGCTCAATGTCGGCGCATACCCGACCAATCCGCCGTTCGAGTACAAGAACGAGAGCGGCACTTTCGAGGGCTTCGAGGTCGACATTGTCAATGAGGCGGCCAAGCGCATCGGCATGACCACGGACATCGCCGATCTCGGCTTCCAGGCGCTGTTCGCGGCCGTCAGTTCCAACCGCATCGACGTCGCGATCTCCTCGATCACCATCACGCCGGAGCGCCTGAAAACGCTGTCCTTCACCCAGCCCTACTATGATTCCGACATGGGCATCGCCACCAAGACCGACAGCGCGATCAATGCCGAGGCCGATCTCAAGGGCAAGGTCGTCGGCGTGCTCTCCGGCTCGACGGGCGAGACATGGGTGAAAGCACATCAGGAAGCCGACGGCTATAGCGACGTGAAGGGTTACGACACGCAGCAGAACCTGCTGCTCGACCTCAGCGCCGGCCGCGTCGACGCCGCCGTCAGCGACATTCCCGGCATGCAGTATTCCTTCCAGAAAATGAAGGACCTCGTCGTCAAGCAGCGCATCAAGACCGGCGAGCAGTACGGGCTGATGATGAGCAAGGATCATCCATTGCTCGGCAAGCTGAACGACGCGCTGACGGCGATGAAGAAGGACGGCACGCTGGCCGCGATCCACAAGAAGTGGTTCGGCACCGACGCCCCGGCCGATTCCTCGACCGTCAAGGAAATGCCGCTGCCCAAGGCCTGAGCGGCAGCCAGCAAAACGGACGTGCCGGCTGCCAAGGTCGGCACGCCCCGTTTCAAGCATGACCTTCCCGGAACCGCCGCCCGCGCGGTCAGGTCGAGCTCAGCGTTCCGGGTCTCGCTCCGGCGTCGGAAGACGCAACATGGTTGGAGAATGCCCTGATGTCGCTGATCGACACTTTCTTCAATCCGGACGTCATCGCATCGAGCCTGCCGGCGCTGCTGCGCGGTTTTCTCAACACGCTGCTGCTCGGGATCATGAGCATCGTCATCGGGATCGCTGTCGGGCTGCTGATCAGCCTGGTGCGGCTCTATGGGCCAAGGCCGCTGCGTTGGATCGCGATCGGTTACACCGATATCTTCCGGGCGCTGCCGGTGCTGGTGGTGCTGATCCTGATCTACTATGCGCTGCCCTTCCTCGGCATCCGGCTGTCGTCCTGGGCGTCCGCGGTCACAGCCTTCGCCATCATCATGTCGGCCTATTCGGCCGAGGTGTTCCGCTCCGGCATCGAAAGCATTCCGAAGGGTCAGTTCGAGGCAGCGCACGCCTTGGGCCTGCCGTTCCTGCTCACCTTGCGCAAGGTGGTGCTGCCGCAGGCGATCCGCGTCGTCATTCCGCCGATGACCAGCAACTGCGTCTCGATGTTCAAGGACACCTCGCTCGCCTCAACGGTCGCGCTGCCGGAACTGCTCAAGGAAGCGACCAACGCGCAGTCGCTCTACGCCAACCCCTCGCCGCTGATCGGCGCGGCGCTGGTTTATCTCATCTTCCTGTGGCCGATGGTGCGGCTGGTCAGCCTGCTCGAGCGCCGCTTCCAGACCGAGAAGACGCGCTGATCCACCAACCGATCCCCAACTCCCCGCAGGAGCCTGCCCCGTGAACAATCAGACAGACACCACGAACGCCGCCGCGTTTCCCGTGGAGAAAATCCGGGCGATGTTCCCGGCGCTGCAGCGCGCCGGCGATTTCATTTTCATGGACAACGCCGCTGGCGCGCAGATTCCGCAGAGTGTGCTCGACGCGGTGACCAACCATCTGGTTTCGCACAATGTCCAGCGCGGCGGCCGCTATGGCCGCAGCGTCACCGTCGACCAGTCCGTCGCCGATGCGCGGACAAGCGTGGCGCTGCTCATCAACGCCTATAGTCCTTCGGAAATCTGCTTCGGCATGAACGCCACCTCGTTCATCCGCCTGGTCAGCCTCGGCATCGGCCAGATGCTGCAAGATCGGGACGAGATCGTCATCACCGACATGGATCACGACGCCAACATCGCCACCTGGCTGGCACTGGAGCAGGCCGGCGCCAAATTTCAGTGGTGGCGGATGCGCCAGGACGGCAATCTGCATGTCGACGACCTGAAGGCGCTGGTTTCGGAGCGCACACGCCTTGTCGCCTGCACGGTCACGGCGCATTCGATCGGCTCGATCGTCGATGTTGCTTCGGTGGCGAAGATCGCGCATGCGGCCGGCGCAGAAGTGTTCCTCGATTGCGTACATTATGGACCGCACGGGCTGATCGACGTGCAGGCCTGGGGCTGCGACTATCTCGTCTGTTCCGGCTACAAGAATTTCTCACCGCATATGGGTTTTCTCTGGGGCCGCTTCGAAACGCTGAAGCGGCTGCCGACCTTCCGCGAGGACTTCATTCCCGACGAGCCGCCCTACAAGGTCGAGGCCGGCACCTTCATCTACGAGAACGTCTCGGGCATGGATGCGGCGGTGCAATATCTGGAACTGATCGGCCGCAACCTCGCACCCTCCAACAACCGCTCGCGGCGAGAGAATATCGTCGCCGGCATGGGCGCCATCCGCGACTACGAGCTCTTTCTGGCGCGCGAGATGATGGCCGTGCTGAAGAATTGCGGCGCGACCATCTATGGCGTCGCGGACGAGGGCCGCATCAACGAGCGTGTGCCGACCTTCTGCTTCAACATCGGCACATTGTCGCCGCAGAAGATCGTGGAGGAAATGGCCGACATGCAGATCGGCATCCGCGACGGCCACATGTACGCGCCGCGGCTGATGAAACGGCTCAACCTCTCCATGGACAGCGGCGCCATTCGCGCTTCGCTCGTGCACTACAACACAGTCGAGGAAGTGCGCCGGTTCGGCGAGGCGCTGCGCGCGATCGTTGCCAAGCTGTCGTGAACGGGCAGAACGCGGGCCGGCATTCCTATTTCACCACACTGACGCGCATCAGCCCGAGAACAAGCAGCGGCAGAAGCGTCGTCAGCACGATGGCGAGGAAAGCCATGGCCATGCCCAGCCCGATCGAGCCCTGCTCGAACTGACGCCAGATGAAGGTCGCGACCGTCTGCACGCCGACGGGAGCGACCAGGATGGAAGTGACCAGTTCGCGCGAGGCAACGGCAAAGACCAGCAGCATCGCCGAGACGAGGCTTGGCCTGATGAGCGGCAGCAGGATCCGGCGCAGCGCCGTCATGCCGGAGGCTCCGCAGACGCGCGCGGCGGCTTCGAGATTATCCCCGATCTGCAGCAGGGCGGCATGGGTGTAACGCACCGGATGCGGCAGCAGGATGCAGCAATAGGCGAGCAGCAGGATCAGGGATGTATTGTAGCAGCCAGGGCTGGTTCCAGGCGAGGATAAGCCCAACAGCAACGACAATCCCCGGCAGAGCGTTGGGAAGCACCGTCAACACATCAATTGCCCACCGCCCCCGTGTCTTCGTCTTGACGATGACATAGGCTGATAGTGCCCCCAGCAACCCGGCGATGAGCGCCGTGGCGACGCCCAGCGAGAGGCTGAGGCCAAGCGCTCTCAGGCCGCCAGCCGAATTGGCGAAGATCGCCTCGAAATTCTGCAGGCCGAGATTGCCCGGCACGAGCCCGCCGGAAATCGTCTTCTGCGTCGCCGTCGCCAGCACCGCCAGCAGCGGAACACCCGTCGCAAGGAAGGCGACGGTGGCGAACAACGCGACCACGGGAGCGGCGAGTGCACCCAGGGGCCGCTTGTCCTTGTTCTGCGGCTTGCCGCCGGTCGTTTCATAGGACCGGCGGCAAGAATGCGCCGCTGGAGCAGGAAGGCGAGGAAGGACAGCAAGACCAGCACCAGCGAGATGACCGCGGCGCCAGGCAGATCGATCGGCCAGTCCGAGACGCGAAGGTCGATGCCGCTGACCAGAACCTCGAAGCCGGCGCGGCGGCCAAGGGCGGCCGGCGTGCCGTATTCCTCGATCGCCATGGCAAAGACCAGCAGCAGACTGGCCGCAAGGCCGGGTGCCGCAAGCGGCAGGGTTATGCGCCAGAAGGCTCTGGCAGGCGTGGCGCCGAAAAGACGGGCCACATCGGAATAGCGGGCGCCCACTGCCTCGACCGTGCGAGAGACGGCAAAATAGACGACCGGAAAGGTATTGAGGGCCATGATCAGTGTCATGCCGCCCAGCGAGAACAGGAACGGCGCGAGATGGAAGCCGGCCAGTTGATGCAAGTAGCCGCGCGGCTGCAGCGTCATGATCCAGCCAAGCGTGGCGATGTAGGGCGGGATCATGAACGGCACGAGCAGCAGCACGTCCCAGAGCGGCGCGAGCGGTACACGAAAGAGCGCGCGCAGGACGCCCAGCGGCACGGCCAGCAGGGCCGCCGCCGCCACGACGGCCGCGCCAAGCAGCACGGTGTTGAACGTCATGCGCAACAGCGCGGGGTTGGCCAGGGTCTCGAGGACATTGGCGAACGGCGCCCGGAACGATCCCGATCCGAGCGCCGGGAAGAGGGCCTGCAGGACGATGAAGGCAAAGGGTATGGCCACGACCAGGACAAGCCCTGCGCCG
>NZ_JAFKIC010000274.1 GCF_017306585.1 Mesorhizobium sp.
CTCAACGACGTCAATCCCGTTGCCTACCTCGCAGAAACCCTCGACGCCATCATCAACGGCCATCCGCAGAGCCAGATCGAGGAACTCATGCCCTGGCGATTCCGGAAAACGTCAAGCCCAAATCCGTAGGCGATCGGCGAGGCGCTTACACATCTCAAGCTTGTAGACGTCGAGATCCATGACAAATTCGACGGCGCGCTTATGAACTTCCCTAATTCTCATGTAGGTCGGAATCGCTGCGGGGATCGCAGACCATCCGAACTTTTGCTCAACCCAGAAAAGGGGAAACACAGTCTCGAGGTAGAGTTTCGTCTCTGGCGCGTCGTATCGTCGGACGTTCGGAAGCTGCCAGCCGAGGAAGCCCTCTAGGAAGTGGTGAAAGCCGTCTTCCCGCTGCGCAGCTCCTGGATCCAGTACAAAGAAGTTCTGTCTTTTGAGGGATGTCCCCTCTTCTGACAGTGCAGGTCCGAAATCCACGGTGATCAGGCGAGTGTCTGTGCTTGCCTTTACAGCGCGAGTAACGGTGATGACTTGCCCTTGCCCGTTTTCAATCTCAAGCGAAACGTTGGATTCAAGAACATCAACGCGTCTGTCGTCGTCGGTGTCCAGGTAGCTCGTCATCGCATGCGGCAGAGGGATCTCTCTGCGCGGACTAAGCATCCGCTCTAGGCCGAGGGCGTACAACATGCCTTGCATGCATGTTGATTTCCCCTTGGTGTTGTCGGCCCACAGCACGGTAAGGCCCCGACCGAACGGCACATCGGCACCATAGACGCCGTCCGTTGCCACAGCGCGAAGCCTTAGCCTTCGAAAAAGCAGCGTCAAAGCAGGTCCTCCAAGCGCCACACCCGCTTCATTAAGGCATCAGTCATGCGAGGGGCGACGTCACTTAGAAAATGCATCTCATCCGTCAAGATTTCCCCCTCCTTCACGATCGCTTCCGCCATCCGTACGCCTTGGTCAGTGAGCGAAACCGATGTGCCCTTTTCGATCTTCACAAGCCTTAGAGCATGCGCAAGCGCGACGGCTCGATTCAGCGACGGTTCGACCCTCACCGAAACGTCAGTCGGCTTGTACTCTCCAGACAAAAGCCCGCGAACCTCTTCGCGGCCTTCCGGCAGTCGAACTGAATGGGCCAGAAATTGAAGCTTCTGAAAGTTCGATTTCTTTCCGCGGCTGTAGAATAGAGCCAAGATGAGTACGGCTATCCCCCACGACATACGAAGGTCCCCGGGAAGGGGATCAGGACGGGCTGTATAGGTGAAAGCCCCGTTCAGGATCGCTCGGCGAAGCACCGATTCATTGGGCATTGGGGAAATCCAACGGACAACGCATGATCCATTCGCATATCGACCCATAGGCTATCTGCTCTGCATTTTCCTCCGAAAGGTTCGGCGCTGCCGTGCGCATTGCTGAGATGAGGGAATCCAACTCGGTGTTCAAAATAGCACCAGGTGTCTGCTCTCCTTGTGGCCCAGCAAACTGCAGCCGCCGAGCCCGGCTGTTTATGGCTGACATAACTCTTTCATGGAGATCCGGAGAACCATTGCGCAGCGCGTCGAGCAGGGCATGACCATGCAGGAACGATTTGGCAGCTTCCGCAACTGCCTCGTGGACGCGATCCGTGCCGGTTCTCTTGCTCAACTTATGCGTAGCGTTCGCCAGGAGATTGGATGAACCTGCCACCCACGTATCAAGTTCTTGTTGCGAAGGAGTAGGGATTGACAACTTTATACTGGAGACAGTGGACATGCCCACAGCGACCGCGTCTTTCGGAAAGGAGCTCGGGTCGTGAATACCGACTTCAAACGTGGCATCAAGCGCGGGACATTTCGCATCGCGCATGTCCCGGGTCTTTTTCGAGCAGTGAAGATTCACTTCCTTACTGTCGTGGTTCGGAGCGAGCAGAACCCAGTGCTTTATGGGCACGCCCAAAAACAGCTTTGCGATCTCGACGGAGTTGGTGATTATCTTTCGAAGATCTGTAGTGATTTTTTTCTTTTGCCGCTCCGCCCGTGTGGAGATGTCGACCGGCTCTTCGACAGCATAACATTGATAGGCGACCGCCTCTTTGGCGCAATAGTAGTCGATGCCATAGTCACCTTGGTGTGCTGCAGGTATCTTGTGCACGTTCAATGTGCCGTGACGATGTTGAAGCAAACTAAGTGAAAACAATTCCCAATCGTCTGGATTCCAGACCTGAACAGCACTTGTCACCGATCGCCACCCCCCAATGCCCTCGCCATGTTACGCTTCTTCTATGAGCGATCAACAGCCGGCTCCGCGTTCATTTCTGTAGGCTACGCGCTAGGTGATCCCCCATGCACGGTACCGGCCTCTGCCGGTCATTTCCCTAACGCCGAGTTCGGAAATCAAATTGAGTGCGCCGCGCGGGCTGATCTTCACTTCCTTGGCGATCATTGCTGCAGACACAAGTGGTATGGAGAGCACAAGTTCGACGACGCTAGGAAGACTGCTTGATGACCGTCGGTTCCGAAGCCGACGTTCCATTAGATCCTTCGCTTGGACAAGTCGGTCGAGCTCTTTCATCCCAGCATCGGCCGCGCTCGACAGCGCGTCAAGGAAAGCCGTCAGCCGGATCGTTCGGACCAGCGACCGCCGACACTCACGCGAGATGGATTTGAGCCCGGTGTTGATGCCCAGCAGGTGAGTGCCAACCTTCTGTTCTGACCGGAGAATGGATGCCACCAGTTGCGCTCCCAGCCAATGTTGGCGTTGGAGCGGCTTTAGTGTTTCCCATTCTTCCCAGGCCACGGCTGCGGCCAGCGACGGCGCCACGCCAGCCGTGTCGGAAACCAACTCCTGCCAGCGCGCCAGACGCTCATCTGCTTGAGGTCATCGAGGATCTGATTATCAAGGGCGCGCATTTTCGTTCGCTTCGCAATCCGCTCGACACCTCAACGCCGCAGGGCATGTTTTCTTTGCAGGAGCTTTGCGCCGTCGCCCAGCTTGAGAGGGCGCTGATTTTCCGAACGAACGAAGTCGGCTATCGCGGCCGCACGGAAGAAAGGAAAGCTGCCCGGCAATCCGGATGGTCGGCTTCGACAGTCAAGAACTTGCGCGATCGCGCAATAGCGGTTGGCCTGGTTGAGACACGCGCAGCAGCCTGAAGTCGTGGTCTCCACATATTCATGCTGTCATCCTCGCCGTCGCGCCATTGGCCTTCAGCGCCGCCATCAGCATCGGTCCGACAGAGAACTGCCCTGCCCGCGCCTTTTCGGTCAGCGCCCGCAGATAGCCGCCTGCCGAGTTGATGTGCTGCGCCCTTTGCAGGATGCAGGCAATCACGATCGCCGCGACCTCCTGGCCCATCACATGGCAAGCCTCCTCATAAGCGGAGGGCGAAATGCCAAGGTAGCCTCGCACCTGGGCGGCAGTGATCATCAAATCGCGCCAACTGCCGATCCCGTCCACGGCATAGTCCCCGATTTCGGGGCAGGCTCTCAGCACAAGCCCTATCGGATAGCTTTTCGGTTTCTCGTCGGCTGCTGATCTTGGTTCGACCGCCGCCCTGCTTTTCTCTAAAGCCGGTTCAAATACAAAAATAGAGTCTGTGTTTGAATCAGATTGCTGCCGCTCATTTTGGGACTCATTGGCGCTTGGATTCATGAAATTCATGAAGCTTTCCAGCATCATATCCACTTCTTCGCGCAAGGCAGCCATCTCCGCTAATATCGGCTCGAGGTCGTGCACGTCGGCTCGACGCGGAATCGCCTCCACGATTGCCCGAAACCGGCTCCAGACTCTGTCCCAATCCCCAGCAGCGCGCTCCTCGATCGCCACCTCGATCAGCTTCTGGATATCGCGGCGCTGCAATGTGATCCGCTCGCGCATAAGCTTCAGCGCCCTTCCCTCTGCACGGACGCGCTCGGCCGCCTGGCGGAATTCTTCTGCCCGAACCAGCAGCGGCGCGATTGAAAAGCCGAACGCCTCATCGATTACGCCATCCTTGCTCTTGCGAGCGTAGCGCTTGCCATTTGGGCTGTCTCTGCGAACGATCAACCCGCAGTCCACTAGGGCCGCGAGATTGCGTCGGAGCGTCGCGCCGGCCATGCCATGGGCGCGCAATGACAACTGCGCGTTCGAGGGAAAGACCATCAGGCCGTTTTCCTCGCTCAGCTCACTATCCGGGTAGAAAGACAACAGCCCGTTCAGGACCGCTAGGGCGCGGTCACCAACGCCGATGAGTGTCTTGCCCTCACAGAGCCAGCGGTAGAGCTGCCACTTGTCCACAGCGGTGCCGGCAGGGATTTCACGCGTGTCGTTCCTGGCTCGCAACAAGGCAAGCGTCATCGGTCGCCCACCAAAGGGCGTCGTTCCCACTTCCATTTTCTTCGCCTTCAATTAGGCAAAAGAACTCCGCTCGCCGAATCGACGCCTAAAACTCTTGACAGTGATTCGCGGAAATGAGATTCTCGGCTTGCTAGAACACGAGAAGGGCTTCCGCGACGGTTTCGTTCGGGGGCCTTTTTCTTTTGCGGTCTCTACTCTCCTGCTGCTTCCATGTTGGACTTCCGGAAGGCCTTATAGAGGTCGTCCAGTTGCCCGGCGATGAACTCGGCGAAAAGCGGGCCGTCAGCGGATTCCAAAGTGACAGTGGCCTTTTTCGCGGTCTTCTTCAGGGTAACGCTAATTGATTTGTCATCAGGAACCCAGGATTTGGTCGACGCCCTTTGAGCAGGCGTCGTCTCTTTGCTCGCGCTCTTTTCTGACAGATGGCGAGCCAATATCTCCAACCTGTCGTCGCTGGTAGCAGCCTTGAAGTCGGGAGAGCCAATGAGCTCACTGACAGACACACCACCTACCCTGATTTTCTTGGCGAGGTCATACCAACGGTCTCGGCCGCTGTTCTTGGCAGATCCGACAGCTTTGATGATTTCGTCCGGAATATCCTTGGTGACTGATATCATCTTCGAGACAACGGTCTTGTCGACAGACAGCGCTGCCATGATGACGTCGCGATCGTAGCTATTGCGCTCCAGGTTGCTGGCAAAGACGGCCTTCTCAATGAACGAGAGATCCGCCCTCGCGCTGTTTTCCTGACCTTGTGCGATGACGTGGTCTTTGTCGCCGAGATCCTTGACGACGGCCCTCACCGGTCTTCCGAGTAATTTGGCCGCTCGGGTACGCCGATGGCCGAAAACAGTCATGTAACGGCCGCCCACTCCGGGATGCGGTCGCACTAGGATTGGGCTGTCCTGCCCTCGTTGGCGGATGGCTTCTACTAGTTCTTCGAAGGCTTCGTTATCGTCGTCCATGCGGTCGGCGACGAACGAGATATCAATTGTGTCGGGATCGAGATCGACAACGGTCTCGCCTTCGAGAAGCCGGGCTTCGAACGCTTTGGCCGCCTGCGCCTTCTCGGCCAACTCGTCGATCGACCTTGTAATCGCCCCGAAGGCTCCCCGGCTCCGATTTCGCTCAAGCGCTGGCGACATTGAAGTGACGGAATTCTCCGCGACGGGAGCCGAGTTGACTGCAGTCAACTTTCGGTCCGTCAGCGAGCTCAGCAGATTCTTTCTGGACATTATCGTCCCCATGCCTTGTGGATCAGGCCCGTGATCTCGGTATTCACCCGATGCAGAGATTCCATTGCACGGTCATAGGTTGAACGGGTGAATTGTGCGCGGTCGACCTCGTAGAGTGATTGCTTTGTGATCCCGGCATCGGAAATGGCAGTGCTCTTGAGCATCTCGTTGATGAGCACATGCTGCTTGAAAAGCGAACGCATGAAGGCGACCATCTGGCTCTGAGGTCCGTCTGTCGGCTCGTAGCGGGTCACCAGATACCGCAGCCAATCAAGCCGCATATTCGCACCCGCCCGCTTCAGGGTACCCATGACCTCGCCCATCATCAAAAGGAACTGACACATCGACATCACATCAAGCATCTGCGGATGCACGGTGATCAGGATGCCCGTCGACGAAGAAAGCGCCGTCAACGTCAGGTAGCCGAGCTGTGGAGGGCAATCGATGATGACAACATCATAGTTATCCGCCACGTCAGCCAATGCGTCGTCTAGCCGCCCAAAGAAGATGCGCCCCATGGACCCATCTTTCTGCGACAGGGCGAGGGGGGTGTCGTATTCGAATTCCTGCAGCTCGAGATTCGCAGGAATGATGTCGAGACCTGGGAAATTCGTCTTCTGAACAAGCGCTGATAGCGGCTTTCGTTGGTCATCGTAGCGGAGGGATTCGTAGAGGGATTCGTTGTGATCGATTTCTGGTTGAAAACCGTGCAGGGCAGAGAGCGAGGCTTGAGGGTCGAGGTCGACTGCGAGCACGCGATGTCCCGTGAGCGCCAGATGCTGCGACAAGTGAGCGGCCGTCGTCGTTTTGGCAGAGCCGCCTTTGAAATTTACTGCCGCAATAATCTGCAAGTGTTCGATCCCGCGGCGGTGGGGAACATATTTCGCCATCGTCCGACTATTTTTGTCGAGGAAATGCCTCATCTCCAGTAGCTGATCGGCGGTGTAGGAGCGGCGGCCTGACGGTGTTACTATTGGCTGTGGACCTTTGCCTTCGAGTGACAAGTTCTTCAGGTACCCGCTTGTTACGCCGAGATATTGAGCGGCCTCCGACAACTGGAAAGGCCGGAGATTTTTCTGGGCGTTTGGAGGGAACATTTCCAGCCGATGCTCGTGAAGCATGGCAGACAACTCACGAGCCTGCTCGGTCAACAGCACATCGACCTCTGCGATCTCCTCACGGAGCGTCGGCTTCATATTCATCGAAATATCCCGCACATGCGATTTGAAATCCATACTGGCCCGCTAACCGCATGTAGCTCTGATTCTTTCGATCCGGCAACAATTTTAATGTTAACGAGAGGTTAACGAGGCGCCGTTCTCGGCAAAGTTGACTGCAGTCAACTTTGCCCCAATTCGACTCAGGTGAACTCAAACTTAACTCACTGAATTTGCGGATGTTGGGGCAGCGGTTAGCTCGATAGGCAGTCATCCGGCCATACCCGATTATTGGCATCCCGATTCCGCCAAACGGAGCAGGAATGCCGCCTGGGACAGCTCGACGATACCGTTGCGCACTGACGATACCGTTGCGCACTGTTGAGCGGGGCAGCGAACAGTCGGCCGGCTCCGGACTCTCGCGTTCACTCACGAGATCAATCGAGAGACGCATGTGATCGGCCCTTTGCCGGGTATGATTAAAGACGGCAAGCGCGCGGAGGCGATGCCCACCCACCTCGCGCGTACGCTGTACGTCGGCCCATCTGAACGACTGCTTCTTCGAGCTAGCGACACCGCGTTGCCTTGGCCGGTCGACGGACTCGGCAAGCCAGCCCATTCTGTCGAACTGCGCTCCTGATCGCTACCCGCTCCTGCATCGCACATCGCCATCTGCCGGCTTGGCAGGTCGCGATCGTGCATGCCAAAGGCATGCTGGGAGAGACGCGATTGTCGAAAGCAGCAGCCCACGATCCAGCGGGACCGGGATCGAATGCGCAAGCTGATCTCACCGCTCCTAAAGGAATGGTCTTAAAGCCGGTCAGCACATCGACCCAAGCAAGCACTTCGCGAAGCGCGGCTTGTCTCTAGGGAACGTAACCCGGACGGACGCACGCCTGATGATCGCCGATCTAGCGCGCGAAGCTGGCGTCAGCCGGGCGAACGCGAACCGCGCTCCAGCAATACTACGGAACTGCGGACGACGGCCGAGGTCGCGAAGCTATCCCGGCGGAGATGCCTCCGCTCACTGCAGATGGACGCGGAGCGGGACCGGCGGGAGAACTATCGCTGCGCACTGTCCTCGGAAATGGACTGTCATGCCTGGCGCTCACCTGCCGAGCTTTCGGAACCCGGTAGCCGATCTCGATCACTTTAACCGCCTGCCGACCTCGCGGAGGTGAACTTGAGATGCGTCCACTCGGAAATGTCGCTGACGTGAGCCGCCTCCGAGGAGGCGGCCGCTTTCATGAGCTTCGATGGCATCTGGCGCCAAGCGCCCGGTTGCCGTGGCAGAATCTCATTCTCTTCACCGAGCGCTTCACGCCGGCGGATCTCATCGTCGTTATCTCGGAACCGGGACATTGGGACGATTGGAGAAAGGGAAAAAATGCCGAGCAAAAGCAACGGAGCGCAAATCTGCGCCCGAGTGGCAGGGGAGGGGCTTTCAGAGCCCGGACGCCTTGGTGAGGTTGATCCGAAACCGGTCGCGCCGGCGCTGATAGCGACGGGTCATTTCCGCGGAAGCATGGCCGAGCTGCTTCTGCACGTATCGCTCATCGACCTCGGCCGAGGAGGCGAGGCCGGCGCGCAGCGAATGGCCGGAAAACTTTTGACCGCGTTCGCCTTCCGACAGATCACCGCGCACGCCGGCAGCAAGCGCCGCGCGCTTGACCAGCCGCGCCACTTCCTGGTCGTTGAGCCGCTCGGCACCGACCGCCTTGCCGTGGCCAGTGACCCGACGGAACAGCGGTCCGTGCGCGATGCGAGCGAGTTTCAACCACGTCTGTAGGGCGACAAGGGGGCAGGTGGCATCGGAGGAGCCGCGGCCGATCTCGACCTCACGCCAGCCGGTTTTGCCACGCAGCGTCACCAGAGCACCTTTGTCGAAGATTTCCACCCAACCACGACCATCCTCGGTCTGGTCACGGCCGAGATCAAGGCCGACGATTTCGGAGCGTCGCAGGCCGCCGGCAAAACCCAAGAGCAGCATGGCGCGGTCGCGCAGGCCGCGCAGGGTGCCGCGATTAAGCGTTTCCAGCATGGCAATGAGATCCTCGGGCAGAATGGCTTCTTTCTGCCGGGGAGGAGAGGCGTGGGTGTTGCGAATGCCGGCCATCACGGTGGCGATGTGACGATCCTTTCGGTCGAGCGGCTGGCCACGCTGCGTATAATTCCAGGTGAGCGACGAAAGCCGCCGCTCGGTCGTCGATACGGAGTTCGGCTTCTTGTCGCCGGTCGCCTTTCCCGATGCGCATGCGGTGATGTAGAGGCCGACCACCTGGGGATCGGGCGGAAACATCTCGACACCCTGGCGCCGGCACCAGCTGGCAAAATGACGCCAGTCGGACGCATAGGCACGGCGGGTGTTGGCCGAGCTCGCCGCCTCGACGTAGTCACGGGCGCGGCCGGCGAGCGCGTCGAGATGCGCCGGCAGGCCGCTGCTTGCGACGGCCGGTAGGGGAGGGGCATTGGGTGGCGGTTCGTCCGATGCCGTTACCATCGCCAGCACGACGTCGATGATGTCAGGCAGGTCGTCCTCGGCCTGTGCCTTGAGATCGGCCGGCGTCCACGCAGCCGAAACATCGCCGGCCAGCCCTGTGCTGTGGGACGGTCCGGAGGTGCGCTGAGCGTGATTTTTGGGCTTCTGCTCGACGGTTTGGGCCATTTCTCATATAAAGAGCAAAATGAACGATAATGCAACATTATCGCTCATTTATCCCGAACGACAGGCTGTGCGTTATTGTGCAGAAATGATGGTATAAAGCGCACCGACGAATTATCATCCGTTGCATGATTCGCGCCGATCCATTGCCCGCTGTCTCGCCGCCGCTACCGCGCGTACGGGCCTGGGCGTTGCCGGGCGGGCCTGTCGACCACGACACCGACGCCGCTTTCTTTGCCGGCGCGGCGCTGAATTCGCTCGACTCTTCTGTCCGCTCCGAGCCGGCCTGGGCCGGCGCCTGGCGCCAACGCCTGGCGCTGAAATGCGCTGCCGCCGCCGTTCGTCTCGCCGGCCGCTCCGAGGACGAGGCGGCGCTGCGCGACGCCTGGTATCTGCGTCCTGTCGACGGCGACCCCGGACCCGCCGGCAGCATTCTGGCCGCGTGGCGGCAACTGGCCTCGCGGCCGCCGGCGGTCGATGCCGCAAGACTGGCGGAAGTGGTCGGACTGCTTGGTCTGCGCTGGGATGACGGTTTTGCCGATCTCCCGGGCGCAATCGACGACCTGGTCCGCTCCGGCAGGCCGGCACCGTTTGCCGCCGCGGCGATCGCCAGCCGGGTTGTTGCCGTGTCGCCGGCAGTGGAATTGCTGGCCTGGTGGTGCGCCGATCTTTTGGTGGCGCAAAAGCTGCGCTGGGCGAAACCGGTGCCGCTGCTGATGGCCCAGGCGTTTGTTCCGGCGTTTCGAGCCGGTGACGCTCGCAGCAAGCGGATTCGGCCGGGAGAGGGAAAAGAATTTGAGAGGGTTGTGTGCCTGGCGCTGGCGCAGGGCTCGGCCGATGCTTGCGGATTGGCCGCGGACCTGTCGCGGCGCGCCGAGCGACTGGCGGCGGTGGTGCCAAAGCTGCGCGCCAAGGGGGCAGGGGAGGTGGTCAAAAAACTGCTCGACGACGATGCCGTGTCAGGCTCGCTTGCCACCAAAACCCTGTCGCGGTTCGGCGCGCGGCGTCTGTTCGAGCGGCTGCAAAAATTCGAGGCAGTACGGGAGCTGTCGGGTCGAAACTCCTTCCGGCTGTTTGGACTGTAACAATGCTCGGATCCGCCGCACGCAAAGGGCAAAAAAAAGAGCAGCCGACGCTGCTCGACACCGAGCTCCAGCATCTGCCGCTCGAGTTGCGCTGGCGCGAGTGGATGGGCCGGGTCGAAGCTGTCATCTTTGCTGCCAGCACACCCGTGACCCGCGAGACGCTGGCACGCGTCGTCGGCCGGAGCTGCAATATCGAGCTCATCATCGATGATATCCGCGCCGAGCTCGCTGGCCGGCCCTATGAGCTAGTCTCGGTCGCCGGTGGCTGGCAGCATCGAACCAAGAAGGCGTATGGCGACGTCATTCGCAGCGCTACAGGTCAGGGCGACTTTTCGCGCCCGCTGTCGCAGTCAGAGGCACTGGTGCTGATGTGCATCGCCTACTTCCAGCCGATCACTCGTGGCGAGCTGTCGTCGTTCTTCGGCAAGGAGGTGTCGCGCGACCTGATCGGGGGTCTACGCTCGCAGGATCTTATCGCGTCGGGGCCACGCTCGCCGCAGCCCGGCGCGCCCTACACCTATGTCACCACGAAGTCGTTTCTGTCCCACTTTGGCTTCGACACGCTGCGCGATCTGCCGGATTTCGAGGCGCTCGAGGACGCCGGGTTGCTATCGAAGGAAAAGCTGCTGGCGGGCGATATTCCCGCCGGACTGACGAACGAAGAACGTGATGATGAGGTCGATGTCGCCGAATGTGAGATGCCTTGAGCAGATTGGCTTCGGTGTCGCGTCTTGGGCAACCGAATCATACTCGCGCCGCAAACCCTTCAGCTCGTCCTCGGCATCGCCGGTCATCCTTGATGGCGGCCCGTGTCGCGATGATGATAGCGAGCGGGATTGAGCCCTCCAAGATCGCTGCCATTACCTTTACCGAACCGGCAGCAAGCGAACTCGAAGCGCGAATTCGCTGGACAATCGGCGCGCTACGCGCCGGCAAGGTCCCGCCCGCGCTTGCCAAAATAGTCACCCACCCGTTGGGTGCTCACGAGCTTGCCCATCTCGAATCCGCGGCGCCCCGTCTTGATGAGATCACCGCCACGACAATCCACGGATTCTGCCAAGGCATCCTTCGCTCCCACGGGTTGGCCGCCGGCCTCGATCCCGGATCGCGGGTCGTCGACGAGACTGTTGCCGAGGCGCTTTTTAATGAAGTGCTTTCCGAATGGCTGAGGGGCAAGCTGGCGGATGGTGCAGACGAAGACGGAGCTATCGCTATCCTGGCCAAGGACGATCCGCTTGGTGTCGTCGAGCGCATTCGCGAACTTGCCACGCTGCGCCGTGACCATCGTACCGCGACTGCGCCTGCACCGGATGTTTCATCCCGGCCAGACCGGACGTTTATCGAAGCCGTCGCAGCGCTTTCCCGGTGGCACGCGGCAGGGCCTGGCGAAACGGGCACAGCGGACCTGATCGATGGCTTGGAGCGGCTTGCCGCATTCTATGACGAAGCCTTGGCCAAGACCGAGATCCCGGTCCTCTGGCGCTTGACCCAGCCGCCACGCATCGGTGCTATGCGTCCAAAGTCCATCGACCTGCAGCCTTACGATAGAAAGACCGCTTGGAAGGACGTCCTTGGTGCGGTAGAGGGCCGGCGTCGGGCGGACGAGGCCGCCGACCAGTTCGAGCGAGTGAGCGCGGCGTATCGCCTGTTGATAGGCTCGATCGCGCAGGCGCTCGTACACGAGCTGGCCGCGCTCTTGAGCGAAGTCGTTGACGCATATGACCGACGCAAACGCGATGCAGCAGTCCTGGATTTCGACGACCTGTTGAGGCAGGCGCGCATCCTCGTCTGCGAGCATCCAGAAATCCGTGACTGGCTCGCCGGCCGCTATCCGCATCTTCTCGTTGACGAGTTTCAAGACACCGATCCGCTGCAGGCTGAAATCGTCTTCTGCATCGCCGCCACCACGCGACCCAGGCGGTGGGAAGAGACGCAGCTTCGCCGCGGCGCGCTGTTCTTGGTCGGCGATCCGAAGCAGGCAATCTATCGGTTTCGCGGCGCCGACATCGAAGCCTACGCTCTCGCAAAGTCGATCATCGCGAACGCGGCCAATGGCTGCCTGCTTGCTGTTACTGCCAATTTTCGGTCACGCGCGGAAATAATCGAGCACGTCAATCTGGTATTCCAGGACGTGCTGGCAAAGGCGGGACAACCAGGCTTCGTACCCTTGACCGCGACCGTGGACCCGCCCCCGCTGCCATTTCCCGCTGCTGCCAAACTCACGGTCGACGTTCCACGCGACGCTCGCGCCGAGGCACAGCGCGAGGCAGAGGCGGCGGCGGTGGCGGGGCTGTGCACCCGCTTGATCGGGGCACTCACGATGACCGAGGCGAACGGCACCGAGCGGCGTCTGCGCGCCGGTGACATTGCCTTGCTGGCGCCGACCCATACCGATCTCTGGCGGTACGAGCGCGCCCTTGAAAGACAAGGTATCACGGTGGCGTCCCAGGCTGGGAACGCGCTGTTTCGCCGACAGGAGTTGCAGGACCTTCTCGCCTTGGTTCGTACCTTGGCAGACCCCTTGGACACGCTCGCATTCGGCGGCCTCATGCGTGGTCCGCTTGTGGGGCTGACTGACGAGGAGCTACTCGACATCACCGCAACCCTCCAGCCCGATGAAGATGCGCGCCGGCGATTCCAACCTCGGACATCGGCGGACCAGGTGGTCCATCCCCTTGCACGCGATGTGCTCATGAAGCTTCGGGGGCTGCACCGTCTCGCGGCGGAACTCACTCCCATGCAGTTGCTGGCCTATGCGATCGAGCGCCTGAACCTTCGGGTTGTGATGGCCGCCCGGCACGGCCAACGCAACGCCCGCGCATTGGCGAACCTCGATGCCATCGTCGAGCTTGCACGACCGTATGGAATTGCGGGCCTTCGCGCGTTTGCTCTCGATCTCCAGCGTGGGTGGGAGCGCAAGCGCCGCCACCCCGAGGGTAGGGTGGACGTTTCCGGTGACTCGGTCGAAATCGTCACCATGCACAGTGCGAAGGGTCTAGAATGGCCGGTTGTCATCACGGTGAACTCCTCCACCCGCTTTAAGCCTCAGGACCAGTTCGTCTATCGGCAGTCGGATGACACGATCCATTGGATCGTCGGGGGCATCGAGCCGCCAGAGCTTGCGGCCGCCCGCGAAGAGTAGGAGTTCCGCGAAGCCAGGCAGCGTGAGCGGCTGTGGTATGTGGCGACCACACGTGCCCGCGACTTGCTGGTCATCCCCGACCTCCCAGGGGCATCCTCGCGCTCATGGTCGCGCGTGATGGATCTTGGCCAGAAGCGCCTGACCGAGCTTCAAACTGACTCATTGCCGGCCCCTGTGGCCAGCCCGGCGCATGCCGACACGAACGAACAGACAGAGGCGGTCTTTGCGACTGAGGCCGAGCGGATCGATGCGGCCTCAGCACCGATTATCTGGGACCGTCCGAGCGAGCGCGACCCGGACCGCAGCGCCGACACGATGGACAGCTTCGTCGTGGATATAACGTTAGACGGCCAACGCATAATCGGGGCTGGGGCACGGCGTGGTAAAGTCCTGCATAAGCTCATGGAAGAGCTTCTCAACGGTGAACTGCTCCCCGTCCGGGAAGAGGTAACGTAAGCGCCACGCCGCTCCCCTCGTGCGGCGCATGAGGTTAATGTGGCAAGAGTCCGCCGATCGTTAGAGACGGAGGGTCCAAGTGGGAGCAGACGGCAAAATGGACGTCCATTTGGACATCCCGACGACTGGCTACGCGGGTC
>NZ_JAFKIC010000275.1 GCF_017306585.1 Mesorhizobium sp.
GGCGCGGGCGGCGAAGGTCAGCGCCATGCGGTGCTGCAGCACCGGCTCGGCCAGCGCCCTGACGTCGTCGACCGACGGCGCCAGCCGTCCGTCGTAGAGCGCGCGGGCGCGGGTGCACAGCATCAGCGCCTGGCTGGCGCGGGGCCCGGGACCCCAGGCAACGTGCTTGTCGGTTTCCGCATTGCCCTGGCCGGGACGAGCAGAGCGGACCAGCGTCAGGATCGCCTCGACGACGCTCTCGGGCACGGGCATGCGGCGGATCAGCGTCTGGATTTCCTTCAGCCGTGCCGGCTGAAGCACGTTCTGGGCTTTCGCATCCTCGATACCGGTCGTTTCCAGAAGGATGCGGCGCTCGGCCTCGATTTCGGGATAGAGGATGTCGACCTGCATCAGGAAACGGTCGAGCTGCGCCTCGGGCAAGGGATAGGTGCCTTCCTGCTCCAGCGGGTTCTGCGTCGCCAGCACATGGAAGGGCGCGGGCAGGTCATGACGGACGCCGGCGATGGTGACATGGTATTCCTGCATCGCCTGCAGCAGCGCCGACTGGGTGCGCGGCGAGGCGCGGTTGATCTCGTCGGCCATCAGCAATTGCGCGAAGATCGGACCGGAGATGAAGCGGAAGGAACGCTTGCCGGCCTCGTCCTGCTCCATGACCTCGGAGCCGAGGATGTCCGACGGCATCAGGTCGGGCGTGAACTGGATGCGGCGCGAATCAAGCCCGAGCACGACGCCCAGGGTCTCGACCAGCTTGGTCTTGGCAAGGCCCGGCACGCCGACAAGCAGCGCGTGGCCACCGGCCAGCAGCGCCACCAGAGTGCGCTCTATGACATTCTCCTGGCCGAAGATGACCCGGCCGACCCCGTCGCGGATCCTGGAAATGTCGGCCAGCGCCTTCTCGGCCTCGGCGACCATGTCCTTTTCGCTGATCGGGGTTTCCTTGACCATCACGCTCATGCCGCATCATCCCTTTGGTTGGAAATACCATGGTTTGGAAATGCTGGTCCGCACCATACCATAGGTTGCCGCGATTCGGCCTCGCGTGGCGCCTATGGTCGAACTTAAATCACAGACTTAGGCTGACAAGCGGAACAACAGTGACTATTTCGTGACGATGAGCGAACACTACGAACATCGCCAACAAAGCCTTACGCAGGCGACCGAGGCGCGTGGCCTTGAGGCGCTGATCTCGCGCGCGGCGCGCGCCGGCAAGGGTGCGGCACCCGTCGAGCGCTGGAATCCCGACTTCTGCGGCGATCTCGACATGGAGATCAAGGCCGACGGCACCTGGTTCTACCTGGGAACGCCGATCGGCCGCATGCCGCTGGTGCAGCTTTTCTCCTCCGTGTTGCGCAAGGATGCCGATGGCAGGACCTATCTGGTGACGCCGGTGGAAAAGGTCGGCATACGGGTCGCCGATGCGCCTTTCATCGCCGTCGAGATGGACGTTTCGGGGAGTGGCGACGACCAGATCATCACCTTCCGCACCAATGTCGGCGACGTGGTCGAGGCCGGACCGGAGCGGCCGCTGCGTTTCGTCGACGAGGCCGAAACCGGGGGCCTGAAGCCCTATTTGCTGGTGCGCGGCCGGCTGGAGGCGCTGGTGGCGCGGCCCGTCATGTATGAATTGGTCGGGCACGGCGAGGAGATCGAGATCGGCGGCAGGACCATGTTCGCGGTGCGCTCCAAGGGCGCGGTGTTCGCGATCATGCCGGCGGACCAGCTGGAGCGGCTCAGCGCATGATGGACCAGCTGTCGTCGGCGCCGTTTTCATCGGCGGATTTTCGCGCGCGCTTTGCCGCGCAGCCGCAGGCGCATGCCGGCGACGATTATGGCGACCATCGCTTCAATCCAGGCCATCCGCGCCTCAACCAGGGCAAGGCGCTGCGCAACGCGGCGGTGCTGATCCCGGTCGTCGACCATGAAGGCGAGGCGACGGTGCTGTTGACCAAACGGGCCGAGAAACTGCGCAATCATTCGGGGCAGGTGGCTTTTCCGGGAGGCACGATCGACCCGACCGATGCCGGCCCCGAGGCGGCTGCCCTGCGCGAGACCTTCGAGGAGATCGGGCTTGGCGCCGAGCACATCGAGATCATCGGCCGCATGCCCGACTATGTCGCCGGCAGCGGCTACCGCATCGCGCCGGTGCTGGGCATAGTGCGGCCACCTTTCCATCTCATCCTGAACGCCGATGAGGTCGACGCCGCCTTCGAAGTGCCCCTGCACTTCCTCATGGACCCCGGCAACCACAAGCGCGACAGCCGCATGTGGAACGATCTCGAATGGTTCTTCTACGACATGCCTTACGGCGACCGGCGCATCTGGGGCGTCACCGCCGGCATCATCCGTACGCTTTATGAAAGGCTTTATGCTTGAGTGTTTCGATCGCGGGCAGCGCCGAGTGGCTGGAAGACAAGCATCTGCAACGCCTGCTCGCCGTGCTCACGCAAGGCGGCGAGGAGGCGCGGATCGCCGGCGGCGCGGTGCGCAACACGCTGATGGGGCAGCCTGTCGCCGATATCGACATCGCCACCTCCTGCCTGCCTGAAGAGACAATCCGCCGCGCCGAGGCGGAAGGCTTCAAGGCCATCCCGACCGGCATCGAGCACGGCACGATCACTGTGGTCGCCGGCGGAAAGCCCTATGAAATCACGACTTTGCGCGCTGATGTCGAGACGGATGGCCGCCGCGCCAAAGTGTCGTTCGGGCGCGACTGGACGCTGGACGCCGAGCGGCGCGACTTCACCATCAACGCGCTCTATGCCGAGGCGGACGGCAGGGTTGTCGACCTTGTCGGCGGCATTGCCGACATCGAGGCGCGCCGCCTGCGTTTCATCGGCGATGCGGAAGCCCGTATCCGCGAGGATTACCTGCGCATCCTGCGCTTTTTCCGCTTCTTTGCCTGGTATGGCGAAGGCCGGCCGGATGCCGAGGGACTGAAGGCCTGCGCCCGGCTGAAGGACGGGCTGGCGCAGCTTTCGGCCGAACGTATCTGGTCGGAACTGAAGAAGCTCCTGGCGGCGCCCGATCCGTCGCGGGCGCTGCTGTGGATGCGCCAGGCCGGCGTTTTGACCGCCGCGCTAGCCGAAAGCGAGAAATGGGGCATCGACGCGATCCACGGACTGACGAAAGCCGAAAAGGATCTCGGCTGGAGCGCCGACCCCATGCTGCGGCTGGAGGCGATCGTGCCGCCGGATGCCGCGCGCATGAAGACGCTCGCCGAGCGGCTACGGTTTTCGACCGGCGAGGCGGACCGTTTGCGCCATTGGGCGCAGTCCGATGCCGTCGCGGCCAAGACAACCGAGGGCGAACTGGCCAAAAAGCTCTATCGCGGCGACCGGCAAGGTTTCGTCGACCGCTTGCGGCTTTCGCTTGCCTCCGCCCGCGTCCGCGCCATCGAGGACAATGACGCGCTGCTCGAGGCCGGCGGTTTTTCGCGCCTGCTCGCCTTCGCGCTCAAATGGGAAAAACCCGTGTTTCCGCTGAAGGGCGCCGATCTGACAGCACTTGGCGCGACCCCTGGGCCGAAGCTCGGCGAAATCCTCAAGAATCTCGAGGCGGAATGGATCGAGGCGGGCTTTGCGCCCGATCGCGGCGCGCTGCTCGACCGCGCCGCGCAAGCCCTGAGCGCCGGGTAGATTTTTGATCCGATACCGGCTGGTTCGCTTTACGCTGCGTCGCGAACCTTCTGGATACGCGAACGGATCGCCTCGATCATCGTCTCGCGAATGATGGTTTCGCCATGCGTCTCGCGCATGTGTTCGACGGCGCGCCGCATCACTTCGGCTTCCTCGTCCGCACGCGTATGCCATTCGCAGCCGGGCACGAGCGACCCGCAATGGAATTCCTTCATCGGATTTCTCCTTTCCTCCGTAGAGCCGATCAAGGCTCCGCCACTTTTCTTGGCCCACCGCCCGACGCCGCGCGGAATTTCGGTCCGTGAGCGGGCAAAGACCATAACACATGAGCGGCGCTCTGGTTGCATCAAAGCGTCGTGCGCCCGCCGATGCGCCATGTCAGGGCCAGCGCACCTCCGGCGGCAGGCTGGACAGGATCGAGGCGACATTGCCGCCGGTCTTCAGGCCGAAGATGGTGCCGCGGTCGTGGAGCAGGTTGAATTCGACATAGCGCCCGCGGCGGATGAGCTGCTCGTCGCGGTCGCCGTCGGTCCAGTTGCCGTTGAAATTGGCGCGCACGAGGTGGCCGTAGACGACCAGGAAGGAGCGCCCGACATCCTGGACGAAGTTGAAGTCGGCATTCCAGCCGCCCTTGTCCTCGGCTGAATGCAGCCAGTCGAAGAAGATGCCGCCGACGCCGCGCGGTTCGTTGCGGTGCGGCAGATGGAAGTATTCGTCGCACCAGGCCTTGAATTTCGGATAGTCGGCGACCTCGGCGTTCTTCTCGCAGGCGAACTGCATGGCGCGGTGGAAGGCCACCGTATCGGGATCGTCCTGGGTGCGGCGGCGGTCGAGCACAGGCGTCAGGTCGGCGCCGCCGCCGAACCAATGCCGGGAGGTGACGACCAGGCGCGTATTCATGTGCACGGCCGGCACGTTGGGGTTCCAGGGGTGTGCGATCAGCGAAATGCCGGAGGCCCAGAAACGCGGGTCTTCCTCGGCGCCGGGCATCTGCTTCCTGAATTCGGGCGAGAACTCACCATAAACGGTCGAGGTGTGCACGCCGACCTTCTCGAAGACGCGGCCATGCATCATCGACATGGTGCCGCCGCCGCCCTTGCCCTGGTCGCGTTCCCAGGGGGTCTTTTCGAAGCGGCCGGGCGACCATGAGGCGAGCGGCCCCTCGAGATCCTGCTCGATCTGCTCGAAGGCGCCGCATATGCGTTCGCGCAGCGCCTCGAACCACAGGCGGGCCTTCATTTTCTTTTCTTCGATGTCGGCGGGCAGGCCAGCGGGTATTTCGGGTCGTTCCAAGTGCCGTCTCCGGTTGTCGGCGAGTCGCATCCGGCCCCCCGGACAAAATGACTCGTCTTTTGCCGGCGCGATCCCTAATCTCTTGGGGGGAAGGGTCAAGTCACTTTGGTTTTGCGCGTTCCGGAATCCGGTGCCGATTTCGGGTCATGCGCAAGGGGCAAGGAGTTGTCTGGTGCGAACCCCGGCGAGACCGCCGCTGGATGGCCTGAAGAAAAGGCTCGACCAAAGCCGAGCCGAACGCGAGCGCATGCCGCGCGACGGCTTTCTGCGAGAGACCTTCGTCCTGCCGCGCTCAGACGCCCGCCTCAAGGCCAAGGAATGGTTCGAGCGCTTCCCCAAGCAAGCCTACTGGACCGAGATCGAAAGCTGGTTCGAGCGCCCGGGTGACCTGATCGAGTTCACCATCAGGCGCCTGCCTGCGGCGGATTAGGACCCCACCAGCAGCCGCCGCGCGCCTGTTCCTTCCCTGGCCAGCCGGTCGCCCTTGTTTCTCAGCGGGCATTTGTCGATCGACATGCAGCCGCAGCCGATGCAGTCGCTCAGCCCGTCGCGCAGCTTCTTCAACTGGGCGATCTTGTGGTCGAGCCCGTCGCGCCAGGCGGTCGAGAGCAGGCTCCAGTCGTCGCGCGTCGGCGCGCGGCCCTCCGGCAGGGAGGCGAGCGCTTCGCCGATCTCGGCCAGCGAGATGCCGACCTCCTGTGCGATCTTGATGACCGCCACGCGCCGCAGCACGTCGCGGGCATAACGGCGCTGGTTGCCCGAGGTGCGGTGGCTGCGGATCAGGCCGCGCGTCTCGTAGAAATGCAGCGCCGACACCGCGACACCGCTGCGCCTGGCCACCTGGCCGACCGTCAATTCCGTCACTGGAGCCATTTGCCACTTTCCGCTTGATCTCAACTTAAGTTGAGGTTGTAGCGAAGAAATGCGGAGTGAGCAAATGACAGGAGAAGGCGATGTGCGCCTGGGTGAGAATGACAGGAGAAACCGCCGCCGCCGGCGATGGCAAGCATCGCGCGGTCGACGCGAGGCCGATCCTATCCGAGTTGCCGGATGGCTTCGCCCGCGACCATGGCGACGGACAGCGCGACGTTGATCGAGCGCGCGGCGCCTTGCATCGGGATGGTCAGCCGGGCATCCGCCGCCTGATGGACCGTATCCGGCACGCCTGCGGATTCGCGGCCGAAAAGCAGGATGTCGCCCTCGGCGAAGGTGAAGCCGGTGTAAGGGGCGGTGGCCTTGGTCGACAGAAGCACCAGCCGGCGAGACCGCGCCCCGCGCCAGTCCTCGAAGGCGTTCCAGTCGACATGCCGGGTCAAGGCCGCCATTTCGAGGTAGTCCATGCCGGCGCGTTTGAGCGCCTTGTCGGAGAGCGGAAAGCCGGCCGGTTCGATGATGTCGACGCCAAGGCCGAGGCAGGCGGCCAGGCGCAGGATCGTCCCGGTATTGCCGGCAATGTCCGGCTGGTAGAGGGCGATGCGGAAACGGTCGTTCATTTTCGCATCCTTCTAATAAGTGGCGGATCGGCCACAGGGGCATGGTCGTTTTGGCGGCTGCTGGACTTCAGGCTGGCCATCTCCTGCGAATGCGTTTATACGAGCCGCATTGTCAACCCGAACCGTAGGAGGGGTATTTCATGATGACCATGCACATCCAGCGCCCCACCGGTGGGCTTACCTGCGCCCCGGCGGTTTCGGTACGACGTTTCTCCTGATCTTTTAGACGCTTCCGCACCGAGTTCCGCCGAAACCATCTTCTGGTCTTCGAAGGAATCCTGCGATGTTTTTCAAGCTGAAAAAGGGGCCTGACGCCCCGCCCCAACGTGTCCCGACCGATACGCCGCCGATCCCGCGGCATGATGTCGACCACCCGTTTTATCTCTATTTCAACACGGAGGACGGACCCATGTTCGATCCCTACAGAATACCGGGCTCCAGGAGCCTGCATATCCACCGCCTGCCGACCTGGGCGCTGCTGGTCGGCGACACCTATTCGACGGCCATGCACGCCGAAACGCGCCGCCGTCCGCATCGCGGCATGCTGCCCGATGTCGATTTCTCGCGCGCGGTTCCCGATCCGAGCCGGCCGTCGCTGGTGCGCCGCATCATGCGGCTGATCCGGCCCGGCGCGAAAATCCGGGTTGTGGACACCGCATCGTCAGGATCGGCGAAAGAGCCTGTCGGCGAAAAGCCCGCGAGCCCCTATATTGCGCGAAGCAGGGCCGACGCCCCGGATGATTCCGGAGCGTCGGCCCTCGGCGCCATGCGGTCCGAGGATCACGTCCATCGCCACGCCGCGTAAGCGGAAAACAGATAATGAGCATGACCTATGTTGTTGTTTAACTGGTTTGAAAGAAGGCTCGATCCGTTTCCGGCAGCGGAGCCGGTCGAGCCGCCCAAGACGCTGGTTGCCTTCTGCCTGCATTATACGCGCGGCGCCTGGCCCTATATCCTGACCGACGCGGTGCTGGTGACGGCTATCGCCATCGCGGAAGTGTGGATGTTCGGCTTCCTCGGCAAGATCGTCGACTGGCTGTCGGCGGCGAACCGCGAAACCTTCCTGCAGACCGAGAGCTGGAAGCTCGCCGGAATGGCCTTCATCGTGCTGTTCGCCCTGCCTGGAACCGTGTGGGTGCATTCGCTGCTCAACCAGCAGACGCTGATGGGCAATTATCCCATGCGCATACGCTGGCAGGTGCACCGCTACCTGCTCAAGCAGTCGATGAGCTTCTACCAGGACGAGTTCGCCGGCCGCATCGCCACCAAGCTGATGCAGACCGCGCTCGCCGTGCGCGAATGCGTCATCAAGGTGCTCGACGTGCTCAACTACGTCATCGTCTATTTCCTGGGCATGCTGTTCATCGTCGGCTCGGCGGACTGGCGGCTGGCCGCGCCGCTCGGCGTCTGGCTGGTCGGCTATATCCTGCTGCTGCGCTTCTTCATTCCCCGGTTGGGGAAGGTCGGCGAGGAGCAGGCCAATGCGCGCTCGACCATGACCGGCCGCGTGGTCGACAGCTATTCCAACATCCAGACCGTCAAGCTGTTTTCCCATGCGCGCCGCGAGGCCTCCTTCGCCAAGGAGGGCATGTTGGGCTTCCTCGACACGGTCTACCGGTCGATGCGGCTGGTCACCGTGCTGTTCGGCTCGCTCTACATCCTGAATTCGCTGCTGTTGTTCTCGGTCACCGCCATTTCGCTGTGGCTGTGGCTGGGCCAGGCAGTCAGCATCGGCGCGGTCGCCGTGGTCATCGGCCTGGTGCTCAGAATGTGGGGCATGTCGCAATGGATCATGTGGGAAATGTCGGCGCTGTTCGAGAATATCGGCACGGTGCAGGACGGCATCACCTCGATCTCGCTGCCGCGTCTTGTCGAGGACAGGCCGGGCGCGCAGGAGATCGGCGTTTCCAAAGGCGATATCCGCTTCGAGGGCATCCACTTCCACTATGGCAAGCAGAAGGGCGTCATCGAAAACCTGTCGCTGTCGGTCAAGCCGGGCGAGAAGGTTGGCATTGTCGGCCGCTCGGGCGCCGGCAAATCCACGCTGGTCAACCTCCTGCTGCGCTTCTACGACCTCGAAGCCGGCCGGATCCTGATCGACGGGCAGGAAATCGCCGGCGTGAAGCAGGATTCGCTGCGGTCGCAGATCGGCATGGTGACGCAGGATACTTCACTGCTGCATCGCTCGGTGCGCGACAACATCCTCTATGGCCGGCCGGAAGCCTCGGAGGAAATGCTGCTCGAGGCGGCGCGGCGGGCCGAGGCGCTCGACTTCATCGGCGGCCTTTCGGACCATAACGGCCGCAAGGGATTCGACGCCCATGTCGGCGACCGTGGCGTCAAACTGTCCGGCGGCCAGCGGCAACGCATCGCCATCGCTCGCGTTATGTTGAAGGATGCGCCGATACTTATCCTTGACGAGGCGACGTCGGCGCTGGATTCGGAGGCGGAAGCGGCCATCCAGGAGAACCTCTACAAGCTCATGCAGGGCAAGACCGTCATTGCCATCGCGCACCGGCTGTCGACCATCGCGGCGATGGACAGGCTGGTGGTGATGGATCAGGGCCGCATCATCGAGGAAGGCACGCACGAGGAACTGGTCGCCAAGGGCGGGCTCTACGCGCAGCTCTGGCAGCGCCAGTCCGGCGGGTTCCTGCTCGAGGATATCCCGGCCGAGGTCGCCAATGACGCCATAGCAAAGGGCCAAGCTGCCGAATGATGACAGCCGTCTATCGCTGGTTCGAGAACTGGGTCTATCCGTTCAGGGAGCCGGCGAATCTCCGGCCACCGGCAAGCGTCGGCGGCTTCATCTGGCATTATGTCGGCCAGGCGAAGTTCGCCTTCTTCGCCATGCTGGTCATCGGCGGCATCGCCCCGCTGGTCGAGGCGGGCCTGTTCTACTTCGTCGGGCGGCTGGTCGACATACTCGACCAGCTTCCCGGCGAGCGTAGCTGGCATGCGCTGTGGACCGCGGCCGGCCCCGAACTGGTGTTCATGGTCGCGGTGGTGCTGGTGATCCGCACGCTGGTCGTCGGCCTGTCGGCGCTGGTCGACGAACAGACGATCACGCCGGGCTTCTACAATCTGGTGCGCTGGCAGGCGCACCGGCATGTCTCGCGCCAGTCCTACGCCTTCTTCCAGAACGATTTCGCCGGCCGCATCGCCACGAAGGTCTGGCAGGCGGGGCAGGCGACCGGCGACCTGATGGAAAGCTTCATCGAGGTCGTCTGGTTCATGATCGTCTATACGGTGACCACGCTGGCGCTGGTCGCCGGGCTTGATCTGAGGCTGGCGGTGCTGGTTGTGGTCTGGATCGTGGCCTTCGGTTTCCTGGCCAGGCTCTACCTGCCGGCTATCCGCAAGCATGCCGAGGCGACGGCCGAGGCGGGCTCGATGATCAATGGCCGCATCGTCGATTCCTATTCCAACGTGCAGACGCTGAAGCTGTTTTCGGCCGACGGCGACGACCGCTATATCAGGAACGGCTTCGACATCTATCTCGACGCGCTGCGTCCCTTCACCCGCCGGCTGACCGGCGTGCGCATGGCGCTGACGACGCTGTCGGGCATCATGATCACGGCGATCGGCTGTTTTGCCGTTTATCTGTGGCTGGAAGGGTCGATCACCGTAGGCGCCGTCGCCTTCACCCTGTCGCTGGTGCTGCGGCTCAACATGCTGCTTGGCCGGCTGATGATGCAGATGAACGGCATCCTGCGGAATCTCGGCGTGCTGGAGAACTCCAAGGCGCTGATCTCGCAGCCGCTCGGCCTCGTCGACGCGCCAGACGCCAAGGAACTGGTCGTGACCGGCGGCCGCATCGACGTGAAGAACGTCGAATTCCATTACGGCAAGGGGTTCGGCGTGCTCGATGGCATCGACCTTGTCGTCAAGCCGGGCGAAAAGGTCGGGCTGGTCGGCCCGTCTGGCGCGGGCAAGACGACGCTCGCCAATCTGATCCTGCGGCTCTACGACCTGGAAAGCGGCTCCATCACCATCGATGGCCAGAATGTCGCCGGTGTGACGCAGAATTCGTTGCGCGCCAATATCGGCGTCGTCAGCCAGGAAACCGCGCTGTTCCATCGTTCGCTGCGCGACAATATCAAGCTCGGCATGCCCGATGCCACGGACGCGCAGGTGATCGCGGCGGCCAAGAAGGCCGAGGCGCATGACTTCATCCTGGGTCTGCGCGACAACAGGGACCGCCAGGGCTACGAGGCCTTTGTCGGCGAACGTGGCGTCAAACTGTCCGGTGGCCAGCGCCAGCGCGTGGCGATCGCCCGCGTGTTCCTGAAGGATGCGCCGATCCTCATCCTCGACGAGGCGACCTCGGCGCTCGATTCCGACATCGAGGCGGCGATCCAGGAGAATCTGACGCGGCTGATGGAGAACAAGACCGTCATCGCCATCGCCCACCGCCTGTCGACGATCGCGGCCCTCGACCGGCTGGTGGTGCTCGACGGCGGCCGCATCGTCGAGCAGGGCACGCATGACGAGCTGGTGGCGCTCGACGGGCTCTATGCGCGGCTGTGGAAGCGGCAGTCGGGCGGTTTTCTCTATCACGAGGAAAGCGTGCTCGAAGAGACGCGGCCGGCGGAGTAGGGCATGGGCGGGGCGCTGGAGGCCGGTTACGTGCTCAAGCGGCTGCGGCCGTCCATCCCGGCCTTCGAGGCATTGAAACAAGAGAGCCGGCTGGAAGGCTACTGGATGCTGGTGCGGCTGGCCGATGGCTGGGTAAGCGGCCGCAACAGGTTCCTGAAACGCGGCGAGGCGCTGTTCGGGGCATGGCATGGCGCCGAGCTTGCCGGCGTGTGCGGGCTCAACATCGATCCCTATTTCGAGGGCCGGGATCATGGCCGCGTCCGGCACCTGTTCGTCGGCGCGCGTCACCGCCGCGCCGGGGTCGGCCGCATGCTGGTAGAGACCGTCGTCGACAGGGCGGGCCGCTATTTCAGGGTGCTCAACACCCGTGCGCCGGAGGAAGCCTTCGGTTTCTATGAAAGGCTTGGCTTTCGGCGCGTGGAAGGCGAAGAGTTCGTCACCCACCGCATGATCCCAGCGAAAGGCGGCTGAAATGTCCTTGCGTCCACCATCCAATTATACCGGCGCCTCGGCCGCCGAGGTCGCCTTCGACGCGCTCGGCCATGAAATACTGGCCGAGAAGGCGGCAGCCCTTGGACGTGCCGGGCAGAAGGTCGAGGAGACGCTGGCCCGGTTGCGGGACAATGCCGACGAGGCATTACGTGCCCGACTGCTCAAGGAGGCCGCCGTCGCCGTTCACGCCTATTTCATCCAGCGCGAACTCTGCGGGCTTCGAAAGCACGATGCCGTCATCCGCGAATACAACATCCCCAGGGCAGTGCTGGTCAGGCTGGGCGCGGCGTAGGGCATGTCCGTCCCGGAATAGTCCCGGGAATCACTCCAGCCATTTCGTGATGAAGCTGCCGTTCTCGTGGATATCCGTCGTTTCCAGCGGTCCGGGGCCGAGATTGGTGAATTTGTGCGGCGTGTCGGCCGGCACGATGACGATCTGGCCGGCGCCGGCCTCTATTTCCTGGTCGCCGACCGTAAACAGCCCGGTTCCCTGGCGGATGATGAAGATCTCCGCGTAGGGATGGGAGTGCAGCCGCGGGCCGCCGCCGACATCGGGAAGATAGTTGAAGATCAGGCAGGAGTTGGAACCGTAGGCGCCGCATTGCAGTTCGCCCTTCCAATGGTCGGAGCGAACAGCCCATTCCTCGCGATCGATGACATGCGCCATGACGTCCAGAATAGATCACGCCGGCCCGCCATGTCGAGGCAAAGACGGGCACCGGATTTGCTGATGTTTCCCGGTTGTTTAACCGCCTTTGGCGGCCATTTGCCGTCTTGCCGTGCAATAGGGGATTTTGTCCCCGCGACAATCTGCCCTTGTGCCTTCACCCGTCTGGACAAAAACGGGCTTCACGCATAAACCGAAGTCCAAATGCCGGAGGAATTCGCTAGCCTGTTTGCCATGCGCTGTCGGGTTGGCGTTATTGAGCGGGGAACAAGGCTCGGCCACCGGCGCGGAAGAGGCGAAAGGATCAGGCACCCGTGAGCGCAACCGACATCCACGATCCCAATCGTCGAGATTTTCTTTACGTCGCCACGGGCATGGCCGCCGTGGTCGGCGCCGGTGCCGTCGCATGGCCGTTCATCGACCAGATGCGCCCCGATGCCTCGACGCTGGCGCTCGCCTCGGTCGAGGTCGACGTCTCCTCGCTGCAGCCCGGCAGTTCGCTGATCGTCAAATGGCGCGGCAAGCCGGTCGTGGTGCGCAACCGCACCGAGAAAGAAATGAAGGACGGCGAGGCCGTCAGCCTCTCCGATCTCAAGGACCCGATCGCTCGTAACGCCAACCTGCCGTCCGACGCGCCGGCGACCGACGCCAACCGCACCACGCCCGGCAAGGAAGCCTGGATGGTGATGGTTCAGGTCTGCACCCATCTGGGCTGCATCCCGCTCGGCCAGGAAGGCGATTTCGGCGGCTGGTTCTGCCCGTGCCACGGTTCGCAATACGACACGGCCGGCCGCATCCGCAAAGGCCCGGCGCCGGAAAACATGGCGATCCCGGTATTCAAGTTCACGTCCGATACCAAAATCCTTATCGGTTGAGGCAGGGGGATATTTCGATGAGCGAGGGACACTCGACCTATACGCCCAAGACCGGTATCGAACGCTGGTTCGACGCCCGCATGCCGCTGCCGCGGCTGATCCATGACAGCTTTGTCTCCTATCCGGTGCCGCGCAACCTCAACTACATGTGGACGTTCGGCGGCATCCTGTCGATCATGCTGGTTTCGCAGATCGTGACCGGCATCGTGCTGGCGATGCACTATACGTCGGACAGCACTCTCGCCTTCAATTCGGTCGAGAAGATCATGCGCGACGTCAATTCCGGCTGGCTCTTGCGCTACATGCACGCCAACGGCGCTTCGTTCTTCTTCATCGCCGTCTATCTCCACATCTTCCGCGGCCTGTTCTACGGCTCCTACAAGGCGCCGCGCGAACTGCTGTGGATCCTCGGTTGCATCATCTACCTCCTGATGATGGCAACCGGCTTCATGGGCTATGTGCTGCCCTGGGGCCAGATGAGCTTCTGGGGCGCCACCGTCATCACCGGCTTCTTCAGCGCCATTCCTTTGGTCGGCGACTGGATCCAGCAGCTGCTGCTGGGCGGCTTTGCCGTCGACAATCCGACGCTGAACCGCTTCTTCGCGCTGCATTACCTGCTGCCGTTCATGATCGCCGGCGTCGTCGTGCTGCACATCTGGGCGCTGCATGTGGTGGGCCAGTCGAACCCGACCGGCATCGAGGTCAAGTCGAAGACCGATACCGTCGCCTTCACCCCCTACGCGACCATCAAGGACGCGTTCGGCATGATCGTGTTCCTGTTCTTCTTCGCCTATTTCATCTTCTTCCTGCCGAACTATCTCGGCCACGCCGACAACTACATCGTGGCGAACCCGTTGAAGACGCCGGCCCACATCGTGCCGGAATGGTACTTCCTGCCGTTCTACGCGATCCTGCGCGCCATCACCTTCAACATCGGGCCGATCAACTCCAAGCTCGGCGGCGTGCTGTGCATGTTCGGCGCCATCGCCATGCTGTTCCTGGTGCCGTGGCTCGACACCTCCAAGGTGCG
>NZ_JAFKIC010000276.1 GCF_017306585.1 Mesorhizobium sp.
GAGCCGGTGCGGAACTCCAGCATGCGGATGCCGCGCTCGACGCCGTCGCCGAGCGTCATCAGCCGCACCCCGGCGAACTGCGACAGCATACCTGAACGTTCCGCGACCTGCCGGCGCGATAGCGTCTTGCCGTAGAGTTCTACCATGGTGCGACTGCTTCACTCACTTGGCGCTGTCTCCCTTGCCACCTCACAGGCCGTTGGCGCGGAACTTCCCGTCGAGGAACTTCTTGGCGCGCGGCACGTCGTCTTCCGACAGATGCTCGATGATCATGGGAATGTTCGGATGCTTCTCGGCGAGACGCTGGAGGTAGAGATCATAGTTCAGCGAGCCGAGGCCGGGCGCCGGCAGTTCGATCTCGCCGACGCCGCGGAAAGTGTGGCTTTCCATTGCGTTGTCGTCGCCGATGTCGGCGTGTTTCTCCGACTTGTCGTCGCCCGAGCGCTTGACGTCCTTGGCGTGCGCGATCTTGATCTTGTCGGTCAGCGTATCGAACACCTGGTTCAGGATCTGGTCCATCCGGTCGATGTTGTGGGTCTCGAAATAGTTGGTCGGGTCCATCAACAGGCCAAGGCCGGGATGATCGACCTGCGCGAACATTTTCACCGTCTCCTCGACCGAGCCGACGACGTTGTTGACATAGGTTTCGAGCAGGAAGACCGCGCCGTGGTCGTAGGCCGTCTGGGCAAGGTCGGCGATCACCTTGCGGCACTCCTCGAACCCCTCCTCGGTCTTGTTCTTGGGATGGTGCACCCAGTCGGATTCGGTGTTGTAGGTACCCGTCTCCGAGATCACGTAAGGCGAGCCGAAATGGCGCGCGTTACGGATGATCTCCTTGAGGTAGCCGACGCGCTTCTCGCGTTCCGCCTTGTCGGGGTGAATGATGTTGGTGTAGCCCGACACGCAGCAGATCGGCAGATTGTGGTCGCGGAAGACGTCGCGCACCTTCTTCGCCTTGTCCTTGGTGATCTGTCCGGCCGACAGGTCGACATCCCTGAAATGCAGGTCGAGCTGCACCGTGTTGAAGTCGAGCGCGCGGATCTTCTTCGCCGTCTCTTCGAGGCCGTACGGGAAATAGCCCGTGAAAATACCTGCCTGCATCATGATCTTGAATTCCTCCCTGTAAGCGATTCAGTTGTCTGGTGTTTCGGTTGCGGTGATCAGATGGCGATTTCGGAAAGCTTGACGGTGCGGCCGGCAGCCATCGAGCGGTAGCCTGCTTCGACCAGCGCCATGGTCTTGACGTTGTCGGCGACGGAAAGCGCCGGCGGCGTGCCGGTCTTCACCGCGTGCTGGAGCTGTTCCATCACGCCGATGAAGGCATGCGGGAACCACATCGTCTCCCAGCTTGGAGTGACCCATTCGCCGCCGGTCGTCTCAGAAGACGCATAGGTCAGTGTCGAGGCAGCGCCCGTCGGCCAGCCGATCGTGCCCTTGGCGACGCCCTTGGTGCCGTCGACGCGCCAGTTGATGTGCTGGTCGTCCCTGTAGCCTTCCTGGCGCGGACCGGACCAGACGTCTTCCAGCGACACGGCGAGCACACCCGAGGGAAAGCGCAGCGTCGAGACGGTGATGCCGTCGGAATGGTCGAACTGGGTTCGCGGATCCTTGCGCGTCAGCGTGGTGATCTCGTCGGGATCGCCGAACAGGAAGCGCAGCACGTCGAGGTGATGCACGCTCATATTGGCCAGCGTCAGCCGGTCGTAGCCCTGGAGGAAGGTCTGCCAGTGCGGGATGGCATGCATGTCGATCTGCGCGAAGACGATGTCGCCGAGCGCGCCGCTGTCCATGATCTGCTTCAGGACCCGCATCGACTGGTCGTAGCGCATGTTCTGGTTGACCGAGAGGATCTTGCCGGCCTTTGCCGCCTCGTCGCGCAGCTTGACTGCTTCCTCGACCGACAGCGCCAGCGGCTTCTGCGCCAGGATCGCCTTGATATGCTTCTGCTTCAGCGCATGCCGGATCAGCGCCGGCTGCTGGTCCGGCGGAAAGGCAAGGTCGATGATGTCGACATTGGTATCCTCGATCAGTTGCTCCGGCGTGTCGTGCACCGTCGGAATGCCCCAGCGCGTGGCGACCTTCTCTGCATTCGCCCTCGTGCGCGAGGCGATCGCCACGACCGGGAAGCCTGCTTCCTTGTAGGCGGCCAGATGGCACTCGGCCATGATCATGCCGGCGCCGACGCAGCCGATCCTGTATTCCCTGGTGCGGACCTTCACGTCCGGCTCGAAACCGTTGCCTGTCATGCCTTCCTCCCGAAATTCTGTCCTCGCGGCCGCATTCATCTCGCCAACGCGCCTCCGCCTTGCCCGAAATAATGCACGCGTCCCGGCTCGCAGGATATCGCCACCATCGCATCGGGCCTGATCTCGGGCTGGCCGCGCAGCAGGGCCTTCAGCCGCGCCTGCCCGGCGGTAAGCGTCACCACGGTATAGCCGCCAAGCGGCTCGACCTCGGACACCCGGGCCGGGCGGACTTTTCCTCCCTCCGCCCACGGACTGACCTTGATATCCTCGGGCCGCAGCCCGATCTCCACTGCTTCGGCCGGCGCCGCACGATCGGCGATGCTGACCGCACCTTCGGCGGCCTTGACGCCGCTCTCGCCACGAACGGATTTGAGGATGTTCATGACCGGCGAACCGAGCAGCCGCGCCACATAGGTGCTGGCGGGGCGATCATAGATTTCCGCCGGCGCTCCGATCTGCCTGATCCTGCCATTGTCCAGTATTGCGATGCGGTCGGCGATCGACATCGCTTCTTCCTGATCGTGGGTGACATAGATCAGCGTCTTGCCGAGTTCGCGCTGGATGCGTTTCAGCTCGACGCGCGTCTCCTCGCGCAGTCTCGCGTCGAGCGCCGAGATCGGATCGTCCATCAGATAGGCATTGGGGTCGCGAACCAAAGCGCGCGCGATCGCCACGCGCTGACGCTCACCGCCCGAAAGCTGCCCCGGCGGCTTGTGCAGGATGTGGCCGATATGCAGCTTGGCCGCCACGTCGGCGACGCGCCTTTCAATCTCGGCATCCGCGACTTTGCGCTCTACGAGCGGGAAGCGGACATTGTCGCGCGCGCTCATATGCGGGAACAGCGCCAGGTTCTGGAACACCATCGCCACGTTGCGTTCGGCCGGCGACACCGCGTTGACCGGCCTGCCGCCGATCAGGATCTCTCCCGCGTCCGGCGTCTCCAGCCCAAGCACGAGGCGGAGGATGGTGGACTTGCCCGAGAGAGGCGGCCCGAAGAAACAGAAGAACTCATTGTCGTTGACGGTGAACGACGCATCGTCGACGGCAAGCGTGTTGCCGTAGCGCTTCGTGACATTGCGGAAAATGATATCGGCCATGGCTCAGCCTGCTCCACTGGTTGTGGACAGACCGTCTGCCTTGGCGCCGCCCCTCATCCGCCTGCCGGCACCTTCTCCCCGTATAGTGACGGGGAGAAGGGAAGCGCTCCAGCGTTGGCGCCCCCCTCTCCCCGTCCCTATACGGGGAGAGGGTAAGGGTGAGGGGCAGCGCCGACCTGGGGATACTTGCACGAGCATCTCAGCCCCCGACCTTGATGGCGAGGCCGGTACTTGCGTCGAAGACGCGAACCGACGACGCCTCGGGTGCGACAACCGCGGTCTGCCCGATCGCAAGCCCGACAGCGTTCTCGAACACCGCCTTCACGGCACCTTCGCCAATACCCAGATGCACGATGGTCCGCGCGCCGATCCGCTCGACAAAGGTGACCGGCATGGCGAGTCCGCGCTCCGCCAATGTCACCTGCTCCGGCCGGAAGCCATAGAACACGTCGCCGTTTGCACCGCGCAAGGCGGACGCGAGTTGATCCGGCAGCGGCGGCGTGACGCCAAGCGGCCCGAGATCGACGACCAGCCCGCGATCGCTTTCCGCCGGCCTGCCCTTGATCAGGTTCATGCCCGGCGCGCCGATGAAGCGGGCGACGAAGACATTGGCCGGGTTGTTGTAGACTTCGAGCGGCGTGCCGACCTGCTGCAACACGCCATGGTCCATCACCGCGATGCGGTCGGCCATCGTCATCGCCTCGAGCTGGTCGTGCGTGACATAGACCATGGTCTGCCTGAACTGGCGCTGCAACTGCTTGAGCTCGGTGCGCATCACCGCCCGAAACGCCGCGTCGACATTGGACAGCGGCTCGTCGAGCAGGAAGATCGCCGGCTCCATGATCGCCGACCGGCCGATCGCCACCCGCTGCAGGATGTTGACCGACAGCCTGTCCGCCTTGCGGTCGAGCAGCGGCGTCAGTTGCAGCAGTTCCGCGATCGCGCCGACGCGACGGTCGATCTCCGCCTTCGCGGCGCCGCGCATCTTCGGCCCGTAAGCGAGGTTCTGGCGCACCGTCATATGGGTGAAGATGGCATAGTTCTGGAACACGAAGCCGACGCCGCGCCGGCCCATCGGCACGCCGGCCATGTCGCGCTCGCCGAACAGGATTTTTCCGCTGGTCGGTTCTTCCATCCCGGCGATCATGTTCATCGTCGTCGACTTGCCGCAGCCCGAAGGGCCAAGCAGCGCCATGAACTCGCCGTCCGCTATGTCGAGGTCCATCGTCTTCAGCGCGGTGAAATCGCCGAACGTCTTGACGAGATTCCTGAGGTGGATCGCGCTCATGCCGACACCTCCCGGGCCTTCGCCATCCGCTTCATGGCGAAGACGGCGACGATCGAAAGCACGATCAGGATGGCGAGCGCGATCGCCGCGACATAACCCCAGATGAGGTCCTGCGTTGTAACCTTGTAGATGTAGACGGAGATCGTCTCGGTCGCGACGCCGGGGCCGCCGCCGGTCATGATATAGAGCGTGTCGAAGATCTTGAAGTTCTCGATCACCCGGATCGCCAGCGCGATGATGATGATGGTCTTCATCTTCGGCAGCACGATGGTGGTGAAGCGCTGCCAGGGATTGGCGCCAAGCAGCGTCGCCGCCTTGATCTGGTCTTCGGGAACGCCGACCAGACCGGCAAGCAGGATCAGGAACATCAGCGGCGTCCATTGCCAGATGTCGGCGATCATCACCGCGATCAATGCCAGCGTCGGGTCCGACAGCCAGGCGATGGTGACGGGCGTGCCCGTGATGGTCGACAGGATGTCGTTCACCGGGCCGCCGGACTGGAACAGCATGAAGAACATGTAGCCGGCCACTGCGGGCACCACCATCATCGGCATCAGCAGGATCGAATAGAAGATGCGCTTGCCCGGAAAATCGTCGGCGAACAACGTCGCCAGTGCGAGGCCCAGCAGGAACTCGGCCGGCACGCAGACGAGCATGACGATCGCCGTGCGCTTCAGCGCGCTCCAGAAGCGCGTATCGGCGGCGAGATCGGTGTAGTTGGCGAAGCTGTTCCACATCTCCCAGGCGTTCCACCAGCCGATGCCGGAGAGTGGCGACCAGTCGGTGACGCTGATGTAGAGCTGCATCAGCAGCGGAAAGGCCGAGATGAACAGCACAAGGATCTGCGCCGGCAGCGTCAGCCGGAAGCCAAGCCTTGCCCCTTCGTCGCGCGGCGACGGTTTTGCCCGGGCGGCTGCCATGGCATCCTCCGAAATCGTGGCGGCCACCGCACTCATTGCTTGAGTGCCCCAAAGGTCAGGCCGCGCACAAGGTGGCGCTGGATGGCGATGCCCATGATGACCGGCGGCACCGCCGCGATGAGCCCGAGCGCTGCCTTGGCGCCATAAAGCTGGCCGGTCATCGAGGATGACAGCGAAGCCATGTAGACCGGAACGGTCACCCATTCGCGCGTCGTCAGAAGCAGCGCGATGAGATAGTCCGACCAGTTGAGGATGAAGACGAACAGCGCGGCGCTGGCCAGCGGCGCGCGCATCATCGGCAGCGTGATGCGGGTGAAGACGCGCAGCCGCGAGCAGCCTTCGACCAGGGCGGCTTCCTCGATCTCGCGCGGCATGTCGTCGAAGAATGTCTTCATCAGCCAGAAGGCGAACGGCAAGGTGACGATGCCATAGATCAGCGCCAGGCCCCACCAGCTGTCGGTGAAGTTCAGGAACGCCCACATGATCATGACGGGTATCATGACCGCCATCGGCGGAAACAGCCTGAGCTGGATCAGCGCCAGCGGCAGGTTCTGGCCCGACCCGAAGCGCGACAGCCCGTAAGCCGCCGCGGTGCCCGCCGACATGGCGATCGCGGTGCCGAACACCGCCGACAGCAGCGACGACAGCAGAGGCTTCAGCGCCGTGCGGTCGAGCGCCACGATCAGGTTGTTGTCGGACTCGCCGAAGACGAACCGGAAATTGCTGAGCGTCGGATTCTTCGGCCACCATGTCAGGTCGGCGCCGGTCGCCGACCATTCGGCGATCGGCTTGAAGGCCATCGACACCATCCACAGGATCGGCACCAGCGTCACCGCGATCGCCGCGAGGATCGCGGCGTAGCGGAAAATCTCGAAAGGAACGGAACGCTTCATCTGGCTGCTTCTGCTGGTGGCGTTGTCTGTGGAGGGGAAGAGCTTGCGCTCCTCCCCTCCTTGTCTGATCCAGGGAGACGGATCAGCTGATCGGGTCGAGAACCGTCGGCCAGGCCTCCTTGTTGGTTCTGACGGCTTCGAGCAATTTGTCCTCGCCGATACGCCGGGCGATCTTCTTCCACTCGGCCTCGGTGTCGGCCATCGCTTGCTCCGATGTCTTGGCCTTGGTGAGCGAGGCCATGAGGTTTTCGTCGAGCGCGTTGTGGAAGGCCGTGGCGCCGGGATAGTTGATCGTCGGCACCGTGCGCGCGACCGTCTCGCGCACCACGTCCATGTGGTAGGCGTGATAGGTCTGGCGCACCAGCGGATCGGAGAAATCCGAAAGCCGGAACGGGTCGAGATAGCCGCCGGGATTGGCGCTCATCCAGGCATAGATGCGCGCCGAGCCCAGCCATTGCAGCAGAAGATAGGCCGCCTCCTGGTTCTTCGACTGCGACGAGACCATGCCGGTCAGCGAGAACCACAGCACCGAGCGGCTGATCAGCTTGCCGTCGATCTCGCGGCCGGGCGGCAGCATCGAGCCGATTTTGCCGGTGACCTTGGAATCCTTGTTGCCTGCGTTGTCGAGGAATTTCGGCAGGTTGGAGAATGCGCAGGTCATCGCCGCCCCACCCTTGGCGAAGTTGCCATACTGCTCCGGCCAGCCCCACGAGATCGCATCCGGCGAGTGATGGACAAGCGACTCCACATATTCGTTGGTGGCGGCGATGCCGTGCTCGGAGTTGATCAGCGGCTTGCCATCGTCGCCGAACAGGAACTGGTTGGGCGAGGCCATCGAGACATAGCGCTGGTACCAGTTGGTGTAGCCCCAGCCCTGGTTGCGCAGGTCGGTCGAGCCGAACAGGCCCTTGTCCGGACGCTGGAAGAAGGTGGCGACATCGCTGTGCTGCTTCCAGGTCTTCGGCGGTGCGAGGTCGTAGCCGTACTTGTCCTTGAAGGCCTTCTGCTCGGCCGCGTCGCCGAACAGGTCGGTGCGGTAGACCCATGTCTGGAAGTCGCCATCCAGCGACACGCCATAGTTCGAGCCGCGATATTTGTTGAGCAGCGACACGCCCTTGGCGCCATCGACATAGCCGGTCTTGGGATCGTCCCATTCGGGCTTGTACTGGGCGACGAAGTCATCGAGCTTGGCGATGCCGCCAGTCTCGGCAAGATCGCCGAGCCGGTTCCATTCGGTCGAATAGATGTCGTAGGCACCCCCCTTGGTGGAGATATCCTGCATCGTCTTGGTGAATTCCTGGCCGTTCGGCAGGCCGACAATTTCGATCGGAATGCCGGTCTCCTTCTCCCACAGCTCCTTGATCGACGGCGCGCCGGCCGGGAAAGGCTGCGTGAGCTGGCCGATCGAGCCGTCCGACAGACCAAGAACGATCCTGGCCGGCGCCTTGCCTGCGCCCTTGAGCGCCTTGGCGGCTTCGACCGCGCGGCCTTCCGGCGTATCCGGACCGTATTGATAGCGTTCGGCCCCCTCGAAACCGGTCGGGCCACCGATCATGCCCGGCGCCAGTGCGTCGGCGGCGTAGGCGCGGCCGGGACGGATGAATTGCGGTGCGATACCTGTGGCGGCCACGAACACGGCGGCCTTGCCTCCGGACGCCAGCAGTCGGCGCCGCGAGATGCGGATCAGTTCAGACATTGGAATTCCTCCCTCAGGGCCCAATGTTTCCTCCACGAGCCCATGAGGGATATTGACGGCAGTATCGGAAGCCTGTCAACATCATAAATACTCAAAAAACATCATATCATCGCAAATAGGTCGCCAAGTGCTTGATTTCTGGGTCCATATTCGGCTCTTGTTGCGCAAAATTGATGGGAAACACGTCTTCTTGCCTTGCAATGGCTTCGCAGATTGGCCTGATTTAGCCCGATGGCTTGCGTATCGGCCAAGGCCGGATACATCATTTCCCATCAGAATCGCGGAGTGTCGGCATCAGCCGCCATCGGCTCGGCTGCCGGCTTTATGCGAAGCTGATGCGTTGAGGAGGTGAAAGACGGTGCGTTCGACCCTTACCGACATAGCCCGTGAAGCCGGCGTTTCCGCCGCCACCGTCGACCGCGTGCTCAACAACCGCCCGGGCGTGCGGGCGCGCACCCGCGAGATCGTGCTGGAGATGGCTCAGCGCCTCGGCTACATTGCCGAGAGCCCGAACGGGATGCCGCCACGGCCCGTCCCGGGCGAGGTCATCCGCCTCGACTTCGCGCTGCCCGCCGGCACCAATTCCTTCATCAAGATGCTGCATCGTCACATCGAGGCGCAGGCCTTGGCGCGCCCCGATCTCGATGTCCACATTGCCACCATAGAGGGCTTCAATCCCGACCGGCTGGCCCGCCTGCTGCAGGACCTGCGCGGCCAGACGCAAGGCGTCGGCGTCATTGCGCTCGACCATCCGACGGTGCGCGAGGCGATCCGCTCGCTGTCGGCCAGCGACGTCAAGGTGGTGACCATCGCCTCAGACATCCTGCATGTGCCCAGGGTCGCCTATATCGGCATCGACAATCGCGCCGCCGGGCGGTTGGCCGGTTACCTGCTCAACCGTTTCATGGGATCGGGGCGTCCCGGCAAGGTGGCGCTCTTCGCCGGCTCGCTCTCCTATCGCGGCCACGAGGAACGCGAGATGGGCTTCCGGCACATACTGACCGAGGAATCGCCCAATCTCGAGATCGTCGAGATGCGCGAGATGCTCGACGACCGGGAAAAGGCGTACTCGGAAGCATCGGCGCTTCTGGAGCGGCACCCCGACCTTGCGGCGATCTACAATGTCGGCGCCGGCAACACCGGCATCGCGCGCGCGCTCAAGGAGCGTGGCCGCGCGCAGTCGACCGTCTTCCTCGGCCATGAGGTGACGGACGGCACCAAGGACCTGCTGCTCGACGGCACGCTCGACGCCGTCATCGACCAGAACCCGCGTGTCGAGGCGCGAGAAGCGCTCAACATTCTCGCGCACGAGGTCCGGGGACTGCCCTATGAATTGCACCAGCCCAGACTGCAGGTGATCTTCAAGGAAAACATTCCGGAGATATGATCCGGCGGTCCTAGTCGACGTTTTCCGGATAGAGCGCCTTGGCCAGGTCGCGGATGGCGTCCGCCGTGCGCGGGCCGAAGCCGATCATGTAGGCGCCGTCGAGCACGATCAGCGCCTTGTTGGCGGCCGCCGGCGTTGCTGCCAGCGCGCGGTTCGAAAACACCTGCTCCGGCGTCGGACCGCCCTTGCCGTCGCTCATCATCAGGATCACGTCGGGCGCCATTTCCACCAGCTTCTCCTCCGACGCCGCCTTGTAGCCCTGCACCACATCCATCGGGTTCAGGCCGCCGGCATAGCGGATGATGGCATCGGCCGAGGTGCCGGCGCCGGCCGCGCTCAATTTTACCAGGCCGTGGAAGAACACCACCTTCTTGCGCCGCTCCGGCGGAATTTTCGCGGCCAGATCGGCGGCGGCCTGAAAGGCGCTGAGCACTTCCGCGGAAACCGCCTTCCCCTTGTCCTCCAGGTCGAGGCTCGCGGCGATAAGCGTGATCTTGCGGTCGATGCCTTCGCCGCTGTTGTCCTGCGGGATGAAAACGATCGGGATCGCCAGCGACTTCAACACTTCGACCGCTTCCGGCGGCCCGCTGTCCTCGGCAGCCAAGATCAGGTCGGGGCGCAGCCCGGCCAAGCCCTCGACAGACAGCTGGCGACGATAGCCCACATTGGGCTTTCCGCTCACATCGGTCGGGTACTTGCTGCCCCGGTCGACGGCGATGATCCGTTCGCCGGCGCCGAGCGCATACACAATCTCCGTGACGTCGGACCCGAGCGTCAGGATTCGCGTCGCCGGCCCGGGCGCGACAGTTCGTCCCAGCGCATCGGTGACCGTCTCGGCAGCCTGTGCCTTGAAGCCGCAGGACGGCGCCAACACCGACAGCGCCAGCAGCAGCATGACGGCTATCCCGCCCGGCCCGAACCATGGCGTCCGCCTGCGCTCGCTCATATTGCCAACCATATTCTTGCTCCCTGCCCAGGACCCATTCGGTGATTGACTGGCCTATAAATTTAAAGTTGACTCGTGTCATCATGTTTTAATATGTGGCCCCTGCCCCGACCGTCTGGGTCGTGGGATTCCAATCATGCCAGCCAGGGCCATTCGGCCACCGCCAGCAGTTTGCTTTGCTTGGGGGCTTTGCATGACAACGACAACAAACACGACCTTGATGGCCAGCACCGCGCTCGCCTTCGTACTCGGCCTTTGCGCCGCGCCTTTCGCCAGCGCGCAGGAACAGGAACCGGAGAAAAAAGCCGCCAAGGCCGACCGCCTGACGCCAGCCACCGCCGCGCAGAACCAGCCTGCGACCATGCTCGACGTCATCACCATCTCGGCGACGATGATCAAGACCGCCGTCATCGATTCGATGGCCGCCATCAGCGCCGTCGACCAGGAGGAACTGGATCGCATCCAGCCCGACACCGCCGCCGACATCTTCCGCACCACGCCCGGCGTCGCCGCCTCGATGAACGGCGACGATCCGGCGACCGCCATCAACATTCGCGGCCTCGAGCAATATGGCCGCGTGGTAGTCACGCTCGACGGCGCCCGCCAGGACTACTGGCGCGTCGGCCATGGCTCCGGCTCGTTCTATGTCGAGCCGGACCTGATCAAGGACGCCACCGTCATTCGCGGCCCGGTATCGAACGCCTATGGCTCCGGCGGCATCGGCGGCGTCGTCTCCTTCGAGACCAAGGACGCCGGCGATTTCCTCAAGCCGGGGGAAAACTGGGCGCTGAGCGAGAAGCTCGGCTATGAAAGCAACGGCGATGGCTTCACCACCAGCACCACCGGCGCCTACCGGTTCACCGAGGACGCCGACATCATCGGCAACCTCATCTACCGCAATCGCGACAGCTACACCGACGGCAACGGCGACACGGTGCCTTGGACCGGCGAGCGGGTAACCAGCGGCTACCTCAAGACGACGCTGCGGCCGGCCGATGGCCATGAGCTGAAGCTCGGCGCCATCCTGCAGCGCTACAACGACCAGATCACCGGCTCCAGCGGCTCGACCTCGCCGACGCTCAGCCGCTATGACGCCAACACCACCAACCAGACCTATACCGCCGCCTATACCTGGAAGCCCGACGACAACGAGCTGATCGACCTCAGCGTCAATGCCTATCACAACCGCACCCGCGCCGAGCAAACGCAGGTCTGGCCCGTCAACGCGATCGGCAATTTCCGCTTTTACGATGTCGCCACGACAGGCTTCAACGTGAAGAACTCCTCGCGCTTCGACGCCTGGGGCCTCGCCCACACGCTCACATACGGCGCCGACTACTATTTCCTCGAAGGCAACTCGGAGACGGCGCATTTCGGCTCCGGCAAGCAACAGGGTTACGGCACCTTCCTGCAGTGGCAGGGCGATTACGAGAACTGGCTGCAGGTAATCACCGCGCTTCGCTACGACGGCTACACTCTTGATGGCCAAACCAAGACGGTGCCGGTGCAGGAAGCATCCATCAATGGTGACCGCTGGTCGCCCCGGGTGACTGTCGGTGTCACCCCGATCGAAGGCCTCCAGCTCTATGGCACCTATTCGGAAGGCTATCGGGCTCCGGGCCTGCAGGATGTCTTCCGCGGCGGCGGCGCACACGGTGCAGGGGATGCCTATCGCCCCAACCTGCTGCTTCAGCCGGAGACCGCCAAGAGTTGGGAAGCCGGCATCAATGTCAAATACGACAACATCCTGGCCGAGGGCGACCGGTTGCGCGCGAAGGTCAACCTCTTCCACACCGACGTCGAGGACTACATCGAGGCCGACCTGCGCACCTTGACACCACCGATACCACGCACCGCGACCAATATCGGCGAGGCCCGCCTGAAAGGCATCGAGGCGGAGATGGTCTACGACTATGGCTGGGGTTTCGTGAACCTCTCCGGCGCGTTGATCGATGCCAAGGTCGTCAGCGGCGTCTATTCCGGCCAGCCGCTGAACAACACGCCGCTCGACCGCTTCTCGGCCACTCTCGGCTTCCGCATGCTGGAGGACCAGCTGACCGTGGGCGCGCAGTATCTCAGCATTGGTGAGATCACCCGCACCCGCCGCACCAGCCTGTCCAACCCGATCGTCGTCGATCCCGGTTTCGAGCTCGTCAACGTCTTCGCCAACTGGACCGTCAACGACAATCTCAAGGTCGATTTCGGCGTCGATAACGTCTTCAACACCGCCTACACCGACCCGCAAAGCGCATGGTCGACCACGGCGGCGACGGAACAAGGCAAGGGCCGCACCTTCAAGGTGGCGCTGACCGGCAGGATCGGAGGATAAGCATGAGCCAGACATCGATGCGCGAACTCGCCTGCGAGGCACAGCTCAACCTGCGGCATCTGCCCGACTATATGGACAGCATCACCGACCGGCTGCAAAGCTTCGAGGCCGATGCGTCGCATCAGGGGCAGCGCATCGATTTCCGCTTCGCCTTCGGGGGTGCTTCCATCGACATGGAACGCCTCGTGATGCGAGCCAACGCCGCCGACCGCGACGGCCTCGCCCGCATCAAGGACCTGCTCGCGACGGCGGTGCAGGTCTATGCCAAGGAGGAGAATCCCGAGATCGTCTGGACAGGCGATCTCTCGGGCGAAACCAGCCTCGCCCAGTTCCGCGAAATGACGGTGACCGGCGTCCGCGACCTGACCCCGCATATGCGCCGCATCCGCCTTGCCGGTGAGGATCTCGGCCGTTTCGCCAAATTCGGCGGCATGCACATCCGCATGCTGTTTCCGACCAGGGACGTGCCCGATCCGCTCTGGCCGGTTCTTGGCGCCAGCGGCCTGCCGGTCTGGCCGGCCGACGACCGCCGGCCCGTGGCGCGCGTCTACACGATCCGCGCGCTGGACGTGGCAAAGGGCATCATCGATGTCGACTTCCTCATCCATCCAGGCGACAGCGTCGGTTCGGCCTGGGCCATGCAGGCCGCGCCGGGCATGAAGGTCGGCATCATGGGGCCGGTCGGCCGCCCGGTGCGGCAGGCCGGATGGTACGTCATGGGCGCTGATGAGACCGGCCTGCCGGCGCTGGCGCGCATGCTGGAAACACTGCCGGCCGAGACCAGGGGCGTCGCCTTCATCGAGATCGCAGATGAGCGCGAGAAGCAGCAGATTGCCAATGCCACCGGTATCGAACTGCACTGGCTGACAAGGGACGGCGTGCCGGCCGGCGAGGACAAGCTGCTGGCCGAGGCGGTGCGCTCAGTATCATGGCCGCAGGATGTCTCCTCCTTCGGCTGGTTCGCGGCGGAGGCATCGGCCGCCAAGACGATCCGCGAATACTGGCGCGACACCCTTGGCCTCGGCCGCGACCAGACGCTGGCCGCCGCCTACTGGCGGCGCGGTGCGGCTGGGCTGATGGCGGGGTGACGTATGAAGCGGTTTGATGCCATTGTGAACTAAGGAGCGTTGGCGCTGCCCCTCATCTGCCTGCCGGCATCTTCTCCCCGTATAG
>NZ_JAFKIC010000277.1 GCF_017306585.1 Mesorhizobium sp.
AAAATCCCCGTCCTGGCGGACGAGTATTCCTACCCAGAAAAAGGCTCGGGCGCGGTCAAGATCACACCGGCGCATGATTTCAACGACTTCGAGGTCGGCAAGCGCCACAAACTGCCGGCGATCAACATCCTGACCGTCGAAGCCGCCATCAAGCTCAGGGATAATGAGGACTTCCTCGCGGGCCTCGAAGTGACGCCCGAGCGCCAGGCGGTCTGGGACGAGCTCGACGGGCTCGACCGTTTCGTCGCGCGCAAGAAGATCGTCGAGCTGATGGAAGCCGGCGGCTTCCTCGACAAGATCGAACCGCATCGCCATGCCGTGCCGCATGGCGACCGCGGCGGCGTGCCGATCGAGCCGTTCCTGACCGAGCAGTGGTATGCCAACGCAGCCGAACTCGCCAAGCCGGCGATCGCCTCGGTGCGCGAGGGCCGCACCAACTTCGTGCCGAAGAACTGGGAGAAGACCTATTTCGACTGGATGGAGAACATCCAGCCCTGGTGCATTTCGCGCCAGTTGTGGTGGGGCCACCAGATACCCGCCTGGTACGGTCCGGATGGACGTGTCTTCGTCGAGAAGACCGAGGAAGAGGCGCTGAGCGCGGCGATCGAATATTACCTGGCGCTGGAGGGGCCCTGGAAGGCCTGGGTCGAGGACAAGCTGGAGAACTTCAAGCCGGGCGAAATCCTGACCCGCGACGAGGACGTGCTCGACACCTGGTTCTCCTCGGCGCTGTGGCCGTTCTCGACGCTTGGCTGGCCTGACCAGACCCCAGAGCTGAAAACTTACTACCAGACCGACGTGCTGGTGACCGGCTTCGACATCATCTTCTTCTGGGTCGCCCGCATGATGATGATGGGCCTGCACTTCATGGACGAGGAACCGTTCCACACCGTCTACGTGCACGCGCTGGTGCGCGACAAGAACGGTGCCAAGATGTCGAAGTCGAAGGGCAATGTCATCGACCCGCTCGACCTCATCGACGAATACGGCGCCGATGCGCTGCGCTTCACGCTGGCCGTGATGGCGGCGCAGGGGCGCGACGTGAAGCTCGATCCCGCCCGCATCGCCGGCTACCGCAATTTCGGCACCAAGCTCTGGAACGCGACGCGTTTCGCCGAGATGAACGAGGTTGCCCGCAATGACGAGTTCTGGCTCAACGACGCCAAGCTCGCGGTGAACCGCTGGATCCTGACCGAGCTGACGCGCGCCGCGCGCGAGATCACCGACGGCATCACCTCATACCGCTTCAATGAAGCGGCAGGCGCCGCCTACCGCTTCGTCTGGAACCTGTTCTGCGACTGGTACCTGGAACTCCTGAAGCCGGTGTTCATGGGCGCCGACGAGGCGGCCAAGGCCGAAAGCCGCGCCTGTGTCGCCTTCGTGCTCGACGAGATCTACAAGCTCCTGCATCCGATGATGCCGTTCATGACGGAAGAGCTGTGGGCGCAGACGGCGGGTGAGGGCAAGGAGCGCGGCTCGCTGCTGTGTCACGCAGCCTGGCCGGCGCCGGACTTCGAGGACACGCAGGCCGCCGCCGACATCAACTGGCTGGTCGATCTCGTTTCCGGCATCCGTTCGGTGCGCTCGGAAATGAACGTGCCTCCGGCGGCGATTGCGCCGCTGGTCGTGGTCGGCGCCAATGAGATGACACGCGAGCGGCTGGCTCGCGAGGAGTCCGCCATCAAGCGGCTGGCGCGCATCGGCGACATCTCGCTGGCCGACGCCGCGCCCAAGGGCTCGGCGCAGATCGTGCTCAACGAGGCGACGATCTGCCTGCCGCTCGGCAGCCTGATCGATCTCGCCGCGGAAGCGGCGCGGCTGCAGAAGGAACTGGCCAAGGTGACCGAGGAAATCGCGCGCCTGCACAAGAAGCTGTCCAATGAGAGGTTCGTCGCCAGCGCCCCGGCCGAAATCGTCGAGGCCGAGCGCGAAAAGCTCGCCGAATACCGCGATGCGCAGGACAAGCTTTCCGTCGCGCTGACCAGGGTCCGCGACGCCGGTTGAGGGGTGGATTCGCAGGGCGCATGGGGGCGGATTTCCCATGCGTCACTTGCCTCCAAAACAGGCATTCCGCTGCGTTAATGTTGACGTAAACGGAAACTTTTAGCCCCATTGTTGCCATAATGTAACAATGGGGCTCTTGCCCCTGGATTTTGCTGTTTTTTGAGCCTTTTGGGTCATTTTTGGTAGTTTTAGCGGCCAACATGCCCAGGGAAGGCCATGTTTGGGCCACTGGGAATGGACGCGACAGGGTCGATTTTAGACTTGGCTGTTCCTGTACATGTACGCTCCGCGAATTCGTTGTTGCACCGTTAACCTGAATTGGTTCTAGCTTGATGCACTGATTATTCGGGGGAGGACATCCATGGACAATTTGCGTCTGAAAGCACTGCTGGGCGCAGGGTGCTTTTCGCTGGCTTTGATGGGATCGGCGCATGCCGGCGGTTTTTCGCGCGGCACGGCCGATACCGACATTCTTTTTGAAGACGGCAATTTCAACATGCGCACCAGCGTGACCTATGTCGCGCCGACCAGGAAGTATTCCGTCAACCCGATGAACCCCTATCTCGTCGGGGAGAACTATTCGGATAGTTATGCGATCCCATCGGCTGCGGTTAAGTTCAAGCTGACGGACAGCCTCTCGTGCGCCGGTACTCTCACCCAATCATATGGTGGCAGCGCGACGTGGTCGCGTTCGAGCGGTACGCTCGGCAAGTTGAATGAAGACTTCACCATGTACGAGTATGGCGCGACCTGCGGGTTGAAGTTCGACCTCAGCAAGGGGCGTATCTGGATCATCGGCGGCGTCTACAATGAAGTTACCGACTATGATCTCGTTGCGGGGGCTCTACCTGGCACCGCCAGCGCAAGGCTTGGCGTTCAATTGCATGACAGCAACTTCGGCTGGCGCGCAGGCGTCGCTTACGAGATTCCGGAGATCGCGTTCCGCACACAGTTGATGTATCGCTCCGGTGTTGACATCAATGCCAGCGGCTCGGCGACTTATATGGGCTTCCCTGCCGGCTCTGCCTCTGGCATGGCGAATTTTCCGCAGAGCGTGGAGTTCAAAGCGCAAACCGGCATTGCTCCAGGCTGGCTCGCGTATGGCAGCGTGAAGTGGACGGATTGGTCTGTTACGGAAACACTGATGCTGAACGTGCCGGCGCTGGCGCTGAGCAGTGGCAATCTGTATTTCTGGCGTGACGGCTGGACGGTCACTGGCGGCATCGGTCACAAATTCAACGACCAGATCTCCGGAACCGTCTTTGCGACCTATGACCGTGGTGTAAGCACCGGATGGGACCTGACCGGAGACAGCTATACGATCGGCAGCGGCGTTTCGATGAAGGACAAGTTGGGTGGCGAGCTCCGCTTTGGCGTCGCGGCCATCTATCTGGCCTCGGTTTCCGAGACTCAATATAACAACAGCTACGTCCCGGGCAGCCCCGATCCGCGAAACGGTTATAACCGTACGGTCCAGGGTGATTGGGGATACGCTCTGTCGGCAGGCTATAGCATCAAGTGGTAATCTGAACATATCGAGCGGGAAAGGCCGGGCGACGCCCGGCCTTTTTTGTTGCAGGCGCTTGCCGCGTCCTTCAGTGCTTTGCTGCAGGCATATTAGCTTGAGTGCAGATATTGCCGTTGACGTAAACGGAAGTTTGTCGGCTATTGTTGCCATAATGTAACATCCAGCTCGTTGGCCCTCATAACGCCAGCTTTTGAGAAGCTTGCCGGGCTTTTTCTTGCTTTTTTTGACGAGGCCGCTCCGAAAACTGCGGTTTTGAGTGGGTGATGATCCCAGGCATCGCCAGCAAAAACACCTTCACAAAATATGTACGTGTACGCCTCTTGAAATCGCTGTTGCGTAACCCATGAAAATTGGTTCTTGCTTGGGTTGTACTCGGTTTCTGGGGAGGAGACTCATGAACAAGCTGCGTCTGAGGGCACTGCTGGGGGCAGGATGCTTTTCTCTCGCTGTGATCGGGACCGCTATGAATACGGCGCATGCCGGTGGCCTGGAGCGGGGCGGTTACGACATCGACCTGCTGTTTGACCCGGCGCCGTTCGCATCTGACGCCGGGGTGACCTACGTCATGCCCGACCGCAAACTCAAGAATGCGGTAAACACCTCTGGCGGAATACTTCCCCCAGGGGTCAGCAGCAGCACGGCTCGCAACACCGAGAACTACGCGGTGCCGTATGTGGGCTTCAAGGCTTCTCTTGGCTACGGCGTCGACTGTATGGCGGATTATTCGCAGCCTTGGGGAGCGAGTTCCAATCCAGGTCTCTGGAACGGCGCCTATTCCAACATCCGAACAGAGATCAAAAGCAACAACTACGCCGGCACCTGTTCCTACAAGATGGATGTCGGCAAGGGCCAGCTGCGCTTTATCGGCGGCGTTTTCTACCAAGAGGTTTATGGCTACAAGGAAAGCTATGCCACACCGCAGGCGCCCGGCGCCATCGGGCGTGTGGATCTGACAAGCAGTGGCTGGGGCTGGCGCGCCGGCATCGCCTATGAAATTCCCGACATCGCGTTGCGCGCGAGCCTTGTATACAATTCGCAGGTAAAGCTCGACAATATCTCGGGCACCCTTACCTTGCCGGCTTTTCTCGGCGGGGCTACTCCGATCTATGGCGCGACTCAGAACATGCCGGATTCGGTGGAATTCAAGCTGCAGTCTGGCATCGCGCCCGGCTGGCTTGCCTTCGGCTCCGTCAAGTGGGTCCACTGGAGCCTGCTGCAAAGTGTTGCGATCTGCCCGCAGGGCTCCCAGATCATTGCTGAATGCTATACGAATTCCCCGGTTCAAGCTACTTCGCTGGACCTGATGTATCGTGATGGTTGGACAGTCACCGGCGGCATTGGCCACAAGTTCAATGAGCAGTGGAGTGGCGCGGCCCAGATTTCGTGGGACCGCGGTACCTCGCACGGTTACGGCGACCAGACCGACACCTGGACAATAGGTGGTGGCGTTGCCTATACGCCGTCTCCGAATGTCGAATTTCGGCTGGGCGGTGCGATCGGCGTGCTGACCAGCGGCCATTCAGGTGTTGTGGACGGCGCGAACGGATCCCAGGCCGGCAAAGAAGTCAGTTACGACTTCGGCAACGATTTGGTCACGGCGATCACGGGCGGTGTCAAGATCAAGTTCTAAGTTTCTGAAAACTCTATCAAAAGGCCGGTATCGCCCGGCCTTTTTTGTTGTCTGGAAATGGCCGGCGCCTGCGCTATCCAAGCTGCGTTGCATATAAGACGCAGTCGGGGCGCCTTTTGTGATTGTGACGTTTCGGCAACACTTTCTGAACAACCCCTGCGCTAAAAGTCAGGCCAAGGAAATTGCCCATTTCCCGCCATAAACCCGGCGCACCTCGAATTGGTCTCGGGACACGCGCCAAAAGGCTCGGCGATGGGACAGGCCGCGCCGCCCGCGGCAAGGAAGAGAATGGACGCCAAGGTCATTTCAAAGGCTAAGCTCCCTAGCCGCTATGTGACTGTCGGGCCGGCGCGCGCGCCGCACCGGTCCTATCTCTATGCCATGGGCCTTTCGGCGGCCGAAATCGCGCAGCCGCTGGTCGGCGTCGCCTCCTGCTGGAATGAAGCGGCGCCCTGCAACATCTCGCTGATGCGCCAGGCGCAGGTGGTCAAGAAGGGCGTGGCGGCCGCCAACGGCACGCCGCGCGAATTCTGCACCATCACCGTCACCGACGGCATCGCCATGGGCCACCAGGGCATGAAGTCTTCGCTGGTGTCGCGCGAGGTCATCGCCGATTCGGTCGAGCTCACCATGCGCGGCCACTGCTACGACGCGCTTGTCGGCCTCGCCGGCTGCGACAAGTCGCTACCTGGCATGATGATGGCCATGGTGCGGCTCAACGTGCCGTCGATCTTCATCTATGGCGGCTCGATCCTGCCCGGCAGCTATCGTGGCCGCCAGATCACCGTGCAGGATGTGTTCGAGGCCGTCGGCCAGCACTCGGTCGGCACGATCGGCGATTCGGAGCTTCTCGAAATCGAGCAGGCGGCGTGTCCGTCCGCTGGTTCCTGCGGCGCCCAGTTCACCGCCAACACCATGGCAACCGTCGCCGAGGCGATCGGTCTCGCGCTGCCCTATTCCTGCGGCGCGCCGGCGCCTTACGAGATGCGCGACCGCTTCAATTTCGCCTCGGGCGAAAAGGTGATGGAACTGATCGCCAAAAACATCCGACCGCGCGACATCGTCACGCTGAAGGCGCTGGAGAACGCCGCGACCGTGGTCTCGGCCACCGGCGGCTCGACCAACGCGGCACTACACCTGCCGGCGATCGCGCATGAGGCGGGCATCAAGTTCGACCTGTTCGATGTCGCCCGCATCTTCGAGAAGACCCCCTACATCGCGGATCTCAAGCCGGGCGGCAAATATGTCGCCAAGGACATGTTCGAGGCCGGCGGCATTCCGCTGTTGATGAAGACCTTGCTCGACCATGGCTATCTGCATGGCGACTGCCTGACGGTCACTGGCCGTACTTTGGCCGAAAACATGGAGCATGTTTCCTGGAATGAACACCAGGATGTGGTCCGCCCGGCCAACAGACCAATTACACAAACCGGCGGTGTCGTGGGCTTGAAGGGAAACCTTGCCCCCGAAGGCGCGATCGTAAAGGTCGCGGGCATGGCGGAACTGAAGTTCTCCGGCCCGGCGCGCTGCTTCGATTCGGAAGAGGAATGTTTCGAGGCGGTGACGAACCGCGCCTATCGGGAAGGCGAGGTTCTCGTCATCCGTTATGAAGGCCCGCGCGGCGGTCCTGGCATGCGCGAGATGCTGTCGACGACGGCAGCCCTTTACGGCCAGGGCATGGGCGGCAAGGTGGCGCTGATCACCGATGGCCGCTTCTCGGGCGCGACGCGCGGCTTCTGCATCGGCCATGTCGGGCCGGAAGCGGCGGTGGGCGGCCCGATCGGCCTCCTGCGGGATGGCGACGTGATCTCGATCGACGCGGTTAACGGCACGATCGACGTGGCATTGTCCGAGGCCGAATTGGCGGCACGGGCCAAGACATGGAAGGCGCGCAAGACCGACTATCAGTCGGGCGCGATCTGGAAATACGCACAGACGGTTGGATCCGCCCGCGATGGCGCGGTCACCCATCCGGGCGGTGCGAACGAAACACATTGTTATGCGGACATCTGAGTTGTTGAAGTCGACATCAGATATGTTGAGGTTGTCTGTCCTGTCGGCACTGGTCGCTGTCGCGATCTTTGGCGCCGTGGGCCAGGCCATGGCCTTCGACGACAAGGTGTTCGACGACAAGACTGGTGTGAAGCCGCAGTCGAGTCCCTGGGCCGTGTTCCAGTTCGGCTTCTCCGCCTACAAGAGCGGCCACAAGGAACAGGCCGCCGAGGCCTACAAATACGCCGCCGAAAACGGCCAGATCGGCGCCACCTGGAAGCTTGCCCGCATGTATGCGGAAGGCGACGGCGTGGCGCGCGACGATTATGAGGCGTTCAAGTTCTTCTCCGAGATCGTCGATCAGGACGTGGAGCCCGGCTCGCCCGAGGAGAGCTATGTTTCGGACGCGCTGGTGGCGCTCGGCGATTATCTGCGGACCGGCATTCCCGGCAGTCCGGTGACCGAGAACGAGGTGGCGGCGCAGGAGTACTACATGCGCGCCGCCGCCAATTACCGTAACCCCAACGCCCAGTTCGAGATGGGGCAGATGTTCCTCAAGGGCGAGGGCGGCGTGAAGGCCAGCGTCAAGCAGGCTGGGCGCTGGTTCCAGCTCGCCGCCGAAAAGGGCCATGCCGGCGCACAGGCGACGCTCGGCCATCTGCTGTTCCAGAGCGGCAAGATCGTGCGTGGCCTGGCGATGATGACCGCCGCACTCGAGCGTGCCTCGCCAGCCGACCAGCCCTGGATCCGCGGCATGCAGGAAGAAGCCTTCGCCGCCGCCGGCGAAGCCGACCGTCGCACCGCCATCTCGCTGGCGGATGATATCCTGACCAAGGGCAACAACGCCGACCAGTAGGTGCTGGCGATCGAACTGCCAATCTCCCCCATGTGGGGAGATGCCCGGCAGGGCAGAAGGGGCGCCGTCCCGCTGGCCTGTCAGTTGTGAACTTTGCTTATTAAAGCGGGTTTTCTGCGCTCGCAGTTTCGACGGGAGGTAGCGATCCTTCGCGCCCCCCTCTCGCCTGTCGGTCATCTCCCCCACAAGGAGGGTAGATCAGCTAATTCTCGGTGGGCTCTGTCGGCACCATGCTTGGCGCGGGCGTCGAGATCGGCGTCATTTGCAGATGCGGCGCCATCGTGTTGCCGGGACACTTGGCGTCCACCTTCGTCCAGGAGGTGTTGTTGAGCACCATGTCGCAGCGGGCGAGGTGGCTCCGGTCGGCGATCGTCAGGCAGGCGACCTGGCCGACCTGATAGGATTTTCCGTTGGCCAGGCATTCCTGGGCGGCGAAGGCTGCCGCGGGAGTGGCCAAGGCGACGGCCACAGCGATCGGACAAAGCAGAGATTTCGTGGTCATGGGAACCCCAGCCGCCATGATGATCTCCAATCATGCGCCCGAATGTGGCGATACAAGGTCCGTTGCCGGCGGACAGGCCTCGTCAGGCAGGCTGGAGCGCCAGGTCGATCGCCACCGGGACATGGTCGGAGGGCTTTTCCCAGGCGCGCACGTGCTTTTCGATCGACGCCGAGGAGAACCGGTTGGCGGCTTCCGGTGACAGCAGCAGATGGTCGATGCGGATACCATTGTTCTTCTGCCAGGCGCCGGCCTGGTAATCCCAGAAAGTGTAGGTGTCGGGCGCATCGGTGACGGCGCGTACCGCCTCGGTGAAGCCGAGGTTGAGTAGCCGGCGGAAGGCCTGCCGCGTCTGCGGCTGGAACAGCGCGTCGCCCAGCCAGTTTTCCGGAAACCTGGCATCGATCGGCTCGGGAATGACATTGTAGTCGCCGGCCAGCACCAGCGCCTCTTCCAGCCTGAGGCGCTCTTCTGCCCAGCGCTCCAGCCGTGCCATCCACGACAGTTTGTAGGGGAACTTTTTCTCGTCATCGATCGGGTTGCCGTTCGGCAGATAGAGCGAGGCGACGCGCAGCGCACCCTTGTCGGTGGAGAACACGCCTTCGATGAAACGCGCCTGCTCGTCCGTGTCATCACCTGGCAGGCCTCGGTTCACTTCGTCGAAGCGCAGCTTCGACAGCAGCGCCACGCCATTAAAACCCTTCTGGCCATGGGTTTCGACGTTGTAGCCGAGCGCCTCGATCTCGGCGCGCGGGAACTGCTCGTCGACCGTCTTGATCTCCTGCAGGCAGACGATGTCGGGCGCGCTTTCGGTCAACCAATGGGTCAGGTTGCCGATGCGGGCGCGGACGCCGTTGATGTTCCAGGTGACGATTTTCATGATGGCCTCGATGCTATTGCGGCGGATGGCGCTCGACGAGGCCGATCGTATTGCCTGCCGGGTCCTTTAGGAAGGCTATCCATTCGCTTTCCCCCGCTGGACCGAACTGGCCTTCGGTGTCGCGATGGACAAGCGTCGGCGGCGCCGTGAAGGGAACGCCGGCGGCCTTTGCCTGCGCGTGGAAGTCGTCCAGGCCCGAAATGTCGAGGTAGACGGTTCCGGCTGTTATGCCGTCGGTGAAGAGCAGCCTGACACCGCCGGCCATGATGAAGGCGATGCCGGGCGGATCGAAGCGTGCATGGACGCTCATGCCCAGCACATCGCGCCAGAAGGCCAGCGTTGCGTCAAGATCACGTCCGGCCGACAGCGCGACCTGACGGACCGCGCCGACGGCAGGCATCTTCAATTGCCCCCTTGCGATAGACTCTCGGTATTGTCCGCGAGTATTTGCTCAATTGTGTCCCGAATATGCGGCGCCTGCGCCCGTGTCGTGCGCTCGTCGGTCCAGTCGCAAGCGTCATAGAGACAGCCTAGCCAATTCGGAAAGTCGTATCTCGCCTCGATGGGAGAAACCATCCGGCAGACATGGAAGGGCTTGATGTCGTCCTGCAGATAGATGCGCAGGCGTCGAAGGAATATCTCGCGTGCCATTCTGCCGGCTTCCGCCGACCTCTCGTTAAAATTGGGGAAGTGCCGCGCAGTCAGCGACCTCAAATGAGCATGAGCCTTCCCTAGTGCTACAGCATTTCTCGGGTTGGACCGCACAAGTTGCAGATAGTCGAGATCGTCAGCATAGCTAGGGGGCGCCACATGAAGGGCAGCCCAACCGAGAATGTCGGCATCGGAAATCGCCTTTATCTCGTGCGCGACAAGGACCGTGATCGGGTCCTCGCAGCCATCGAGAAGCGGCATCATTCCTTCATATGCTGAAACTGGTGCCGCAGCCGCAGGAGGCGACGGCATTCGGATTGCGGATCTGGAAGGACTGGCCCATCAGATCGTCGACGAAGTCGATCACCGAGCCGCCCATATAGACCAGCGACAGGTCGTCGATCAGCACGGTGGCGCCGTCCTTTTCGATGGCTACGTCGTCATCATTGCGCGAATCGACCAGATCGAACTTGTAGGAAAAACCAGAGCAGCCGCCGCCTTCGACGGAGACTCGCAACGCCGTCTTGCCGGCCTCGCCAGACACGATTTTGGCGATCCGCTTCGCAGCGGCCTCGGTCATGTCGACTTTCATGGCAGTCTTGGCATCAGCGCCCATGGGCGTCACCTTGCTTTCGGTTTCACATGATAGGTATGAAGCGCGAGGGGCCAAGTCAACTGGACCAAGTCAACTGCGGCATCGACCATGACCAGCGAATTGGGCGACATCGGATTCGGCTATCGGCCGCGCGCGGCCTATGCCACGGATCCCGCGCGCTCGCGCGGCAGGCTCTTCGACGAGGTCGAAAGCCCGACCCGCACGCCGTTCCAGCGCGACCGTGACCGCATCATCCATTCGACGGCGTTCCGGCGGCTGAAGCACAAGACGCAGGTCTTCATAGCGCATGAAGGCGATCACTACCGCACAAGGCTAACCCATTCGATCGAGGTGGCGCAGATCGCGCGCGCCTTGGCGCGGGCGCTGCGCGGCGACGAGGATCTCGCCGAGGCCGTGGCGCTGGTGCATGATTTCGGCCACACGCCCTTCGGTCATACCGGCGAGGATGCGCTGAACGAGAAGATGGCGGCGTGGGGCGGGTTCGATCACAACGCGCAGTCGCTGCGCATCGTGACGAGGCTGGAAGCGCGCTACGCTGAATTCGATGGGCTGAACCTCAGTTGGGAAACGCTGGAGGGGCTGGTCAAGCACAATGGCCCGCTGACCGACAGTGCCGGCAATGGCCTTAAAGGACCGGTGCCGCAGGCGATTCGCGATTACTCGCAGCTGCAGGACCTCGAACTGGACCGCTTTGCCGGCATCGAGGCGCAGTGTGCCGCGATCGCCGACGACATCGCCTACAACACGCATGACATCGACGACGGGTTGCGGGCGGGACTGCTGACGCTGGACATGCTGACGACCGTTTCGCTGCCGGGCGCGATTCTCAGGGGGGTGCGCGAGCGTTATCCCAGGCTCGATGAAGTGCGCACCGGTCACGAACTGATGCGGCGGCAGATCACCGCCATGGTCGAGGATGTCATTGTCAGCGCATCCGCCAAGCTGGAGCGTGTCGGGCCGCAAAGCGCCGACGCGGTGAGGGCGGCTGGCGAGACCATGGTGACCTTTTCCTCCGAGATGGCTGCGGCCGAGAAGGAACTGAAAGCCTTCCTCTACAAGCACCTCTATCGCCATGAGGAGGTGATGCGGGTGCGGGCGGGCGCCGACCAGATCGTGAGGGACCTGTTCGACGTCTATTTCGCCGATCCGCGCGCCATGCCGGATGGCTGGCGCGAAGGGCTGGACCGGGCCGACGAACGCATCAAGGCGCGCAGCGTGGCCGACTTCCTGGCCGGCATGACCGACACCTACGCGCTGAAGGAACACAGGCGTTTGTTTGACCGCACGCCGGATTTGAGCTAGGGCGGGCTCGATTTTGCCGGCCAACGAGCCGGATTCGTCATAAAGCCGCCAGAGCAATACCCATGAACATCTTCGCCGATTTCACCGCGCGGGTCACAAAGGCTGTCGAAGCGCTCGATCTGAAAGACAAGGACGGCGTTTCGCCCGACCTGTCGCGCATCGCCGTCGAGCCGCCGCGCGATGCCAGCCATGGCGATCTCGCGACCAACGCGGCAATGGTGCTGGCCAAGCCCACCGGGCAGAATCCGCGCGCGCTGGCGGAAAAGTTGGCGCAGGCGCTGCGGGACGACAGCGATGTCGCCGCCGCCGAGGTCGCCGGTCCGGGCTTCGTCAACCTGCGGCTCAAGGACGGCTTCTGGCAGGCGCATCTTCAGGCGCTTCTCGGTGAGGGCCGCAATTATGGCCGCTCGACGATCGGGGCCGGCCGGAAAACCAATGTCGAATATGTCTCGGCCAACCCGACCGGACCGATGCATGTCGGTCACTGCCGGGGCGCGGTCGTCGGTGACGCACTTGCCAACCTCATGGCCTTCGCCGGTTATGACGTGACCAAGGAATACGTCATCAACGATGCCGGCGCTCAGATCGACGTGCTCGGGCGTTCGGCGCTGTTGCGGTACCGCGAGGCTCTTGGCGACGACATCGGCGAGATTCCGGCCGGTCTTTACCCCGGCGACTATCTGGTTCCGGTCGGTCATGCGCTCGCCAAGGAATTTGGCCGCTCCCTGCTGCAGATGCCCGATGACGAGGCGCTGGCCATCGTCAAGGACAGGACCATCGATGCGATGATGGCGATGATCCGCGAGGACCTGGCGCTGATCAACGTGCATCACGACGTGTTCTTCTCGGAGCGCACGCTGCACGCCGATGGTGCCAGGAAGATCCGCTCGGCGATCAACGACCTGACGCTCAAGGGCCATATCTACAAGGGCAAGCTGCCGCCGCCCAAGGGCGAGAAGCCGGACGACTGGGAAGACCGCGAGCAGACGCTGTTCCGCTCGACCGCGGTCGGCGACGACATGGACCGGGCGCTGGTCAAGTCCGACGGTGCATTCACCTATTTCGCCGCCGACGTGGCGTATCTGAAGGACAAGGTCGATCGCGGCTTTGTCGACCTGATCTATGTGCTCGGCGCTGACCATGGCGGTTACGTCAAGCGGCTGGAGGCGCTCGCCCGTGCCGTCGCCGGCGACGATGTCAAGCTCACCGTACTCCTGTGCAACCTGGTAAAGCTGTTTCGCGATGGCGAACCGGTGCGCATGTCGAAGCGGTCCGGCGATTTCGTGACATTGCGGGAAGTCGTGGAGGAGGTGGGGCGCGATCCCGTCCGCTTCATGATGCTCTACCGCAAGAGCGATGCGCCGCTCGATTTCGATTTCGCCAAGGTCACCGAGCAGTCGAAGGACAATCCGGTGTTCTATGTGCAGTACGCCTCGGCGCGCTGCCATTCGGTATTCCGGCAGGCGAGCGAGCAACTGGGCGAGGCGAATTTCGATCGCAACAGCCTGGCGGCGGCCGCGGCTTCGCTGACCGACGAGGGCGAGATCGGACTGATCCGCAAATTGGCGGAATATCCGCGCCTGATCGAATCCGCGGCTCTTGCGCTGGAGCCGCATCGGCTGGCATTTTACCTCTATGATCTGGCTTCGAGTTTCCATGGACACTGGAACCGGGGCACGGACAATCCGGACTTACGTTTTGTTAAGGTTAACGACCGACAATTGACGCATGCCAGACTAGGGCTGGTGCAGGCTGTTTCGGACGTGCTGACGTCCGGCCTGACGTTGATCGGAGCCGCAGCGCCCACCGAAATGCGTTAGGTTTGACTAAAAAACCTGTCACCTTTTGCCCACATTGCGCTGGTAAGGGCCAACCCTGCGCGACGTCCATGGCGTCCGACTGAGTGCGAGTTCGGGAACAATAATGGCAGACAGAACCCAGCTGAGAGTAGCCGACAACAACGACATCGCTGACGATGAT
>NZ_JAFKIC010000278.1 GCF_017306585.1 Mesorhizobium sp.
ACAAGGCCCTCGGCCGCGCACCGGCGCTGGCGCCGTGGTATCAATGCCCGGTCGAGCCGGCCTGGCTCGGCGACGACGCCGGCGTGATCGGCGCCGGGCTCGCGGCGCTGTCGGCGCCGGCATCGGCACCGCTTTCCGCCAAGCCGAGAGGCGCCCGGCGCGCGGTGCTGGTCAACGGCATTCCCGCTAGCGGCAAGAGCACCGTGTCGCGCGGCATCGCCGACCGCATGGGGTGGCCGTTGCTGACGCTCGACACGGTCAAGAACCCGTTCCTCGAAGTGCTCGGAGGCGCCGATCGCGAATTCAACCGCACGCTTGGCCGCGCCAGCTATCAGGCGATCTGGTCGCTCGTCGGCGACGCTCCGGCCGGCAGCACTTTCATCGTCGATGCCTGGTTCGGCTTCCAGCCACGGCAAGTGCTCGAAGATCATTTGCGCAAGGCCGGTGTCGAACACACCGTCGAAATCTGGTGCCACGCGCCCGGCGAGGTTCTGGCCGAACGCTATGGCGCGCGGCTCGGGCAGCGTCTCCCCGGTCACCCCGGAGCCGCCTATATCCCTGAACTGATCGAACTCGCCAGGCGCGCCGAACCGTTGCGGCGCGGACCGTTGTTCGATGTCGACACGACGAAGCCGGTCGACTTCGACGCCATCACGACATGGCTGTGCGCGGCTATGGCAGCCGACGCCTGAACCGCATCGGGTTCCGGCGCCGGCTACGCCGGCGGCCGCAGCGCCGTGCGGGCGATCTGCCAGGCGGATTCGACATGTCTGCGCGCGGCGGCTTCCGCCTCGTCGGGCTTGCGCGACCGGATGGCGTCCATGATCTCGTTCATTTCGGCAATCGCCGGTTCGCGACGATTGGTCGAAAGAATGGTCATGGATCGCAGCTGGTTGATGCGCACATTGAGCCCGGTCACGATCTCCCAGGCGACGCGCTTGTCGGCCGCATCGAAAAGCGCCTCGTAAAATTTCGTCGTCGCCCGCATCACCTCGGCCGGCTTGCCGGTCGCCCAGGCCTCGAAGAGATTGCCCAGGGCATGTTCGAGCGCGGCCAAGTGTTCTGGTGTCGCCGACGTGGCGCAGGCGCGCGCCGCGATGCCCTCAAGCAACGCCCTCAGCTCATAGATCTCGTCGGTGCGGCCGAGATCCGGCTTGGCCACCGCCGGCCCGTGCCCCGGTATCATCTGGACGAGGCCTTCAGCCTCCAGCTGCCGCAGAACCTCGCGCACCACCGATCGGCTGACGCCGAGCTGGTCGCAGAGCGGCCGCTCGACCAGCCTCTCGCCGGGCTGGAAGTGGAAATCCATGATCGCCTCGCGCATGCGCTCCAGCGCCAGCGTCCTCAAGGTCTTGGCGCTGCGGTCGATGCGAAGCGTGTCGTCCTGCATGTCTTGTCTCCTGCGCCGCCACGAAAACAGATTCCATGTCCTGTTGACAAGGTACTTGGCGCTCCATACCATGGTATACCATAAGATGATACAGGGATCGGACGGTCCCGCCGCAGCGCCGACCCGAGGATTCCATGCAGCCCGCCATCCGCAAGATCGTCACCTATACCGAGAACACGCTTATCGAAGGCGGCAAGACGGCGCCTCGGCCCCTGCGCCTGATCGGCGTCGCCGCAGTGCTGACGAACCCATGGGCCGGACGCGGCTTTACCGAGGACCTGTCGCCCGAGGTTCGCGCCTGTGCGCCGGTGCTGGGCGAAATCCTCACCCGCGAAATCATTGCCATCGCCGGTTCCGGCGAGGCGATCGAAGGCTACGGCAAGGCAGCCATCTGCGGCACGTCAGGTGAGATCGAGCACGCTTCGGCGCTGATCCACACGCTGCATTTCGGCAACCACTACCGCCGCGCCGTCGGCGCCAAGACCTATCTTGCCTTCACCAATCTGCGCGGCGGACCGAACACGCCGGTCATGATCCCGCTGATGGACAAGAACGACGAGGGCCGGCGCTCGCATTACCTGACGGTTCATTTCCAGATCGGCGACGCGCCGGCGCCGGACGAACTGGTGGTGGCGCTCGGCGCTTCGATCGGCGGCCGCCCGCACCACCGCATCGGCGACCGTTACCAGGACCTCAAGGAACTCGGGGACCTGCATGGCTGACGCATCGGCATGGGCCCGGCAGGGCACGGCGCCAGACGGCACCGGCTTCATTCGCGCCGGCGCGGGCGCGCCGGTCCTGTTCATCCACGGCGTCGGCATGAACGCCGCGATCTGGCAGCCGCAAATCGAGCGGATGGCCGACAGCTTCGACGTGATCGCCATCGACATGCTCGGCCACGGCCAGTCGCCACTGCCGCCACCGGACCCGGAACTGGCCGACTATGCCGATCAGGCCATTCGCCTGCTCGATCATCTCGGCTTGCACAAGGTGTCGGTCGTCGGCCATTCGATGGGCGCGCTCGTCGCCCAGGAGCTCGCGTTGCGCGCACCTGAGCGTGTCCGCCGCATCGTGTCGCTGAATGCCGTATTCCGCCGCCCGCCGGAACTGGCCGAGGCCGTCCGGCAGCGCGCGTCGGCCCTCACCGGGCGCAGCGATGCGACCGGCACGGCCAAGACCATTGCCCGCTGGTTCGGCGATCCTGTGCCGGCCGAGCTCGAAGCGGCCGCGCGCAAGACGGCATCGGCGTTGAACAGGGTCGATCCGGAGGGCTATGCCCGCACCTATCGGCTGTTCGCCCATGCCGATAGCGATCACGCCGGGCGCCTGCCCGGGCTTGCCATGCCGGCCTTGTTCATGACTGGCTCCGAGGACCGGAATTCGGCGCCGGCCATGTCGGCCGCCATGGCGCGCCTGGCGCCGCATGGCCGCTGCACCGTGCTTGCCGGTGAACGGCACATGATGGCGGTGGCCGCTCCCGAGCTCACGACCGGCCATATCGTCGATTTCCTCGGCGAGGACACCAGGGCCGAACAGGGCAGTGCGACGAATGCCGGTTTCGACAGCGGCGAGTTCCGCCGCGCGCTGGGCTCCTTCCTCACCGGCGTCACCATCGTCACCACGATCGGGCCGGAAGGCGAACCGCGCGGCTTCACCGCCAACTCCTTCACCTCGGTCTCGCTCGATCCGCCGCTGGTGCTGGTCTGCATCGCCCACAAGGCGCTCGGCCACCCGGTCTTCGCGACCGCGAAAAGCTTTGCCATCAACGTGCTCAACGAGGACCAGAAGTCCGCCTCCGGCATTTTCGCCTCGAAGGCCGCCGACAAATTCGCCGCGGTGGCGTGGCGGCCGGGGCGGACCGGCAGCCCGGTGCTGGACGGCTCGGTCGCATCCTTCGACTGCGACATGGAGCGGCTGGTCGATGCCGGCGATCATTCCATCCTCATCGGCCGCGTCCGCGATTTCGAGCACAATTCCGCGCCGCCGCTCGGCTATTGCCGGGGCGCCTATATCGCGCCCGGCCTCAGCCAGGAGGCGCTGGCCGCTACCCAACCCGGCACCGATGTCGGCGCCATCCTCGAAAATGCCGGCCGTATACTTTTCCTGGAAACTGCCGACGGCTTCGAACTGCCGCGCGGCCGGGGACTGGGCTCGGCCGGCGATGGCAAAAGCCTCAAGGGATTGCTCGCGGCAAAGGCGATCGAGGCGCAGCTTGGCTTCCTCTACGCCGTCTGGGACGACGCCGGAAACCAGTCACGCACCCATGTCTATTATCGCGGCACTTTCGACGTGCCCGCCTCCAGCGATCGTGGCGTCCGGCTGGTCGACATCGACGACATCGGCGGTTTGAAGATCGCCGATCCGGCGATCCGCTCCATGCTCTCCCGCTATGTCAGGGAATGTACGCAGGACGCTTTCGGCGTCTATGTCGGCAACGAGGTCGAAGGCGAGGTGCGGCCGCTCGCCAGGGCCGACCTCTCCGCCATGAATACAGGTGACCAGGGATGAAGTTTTCGCTCTTCGTGCATATGGAACGGTCCGATCTGGCCAAGCCGCATTCCGAGCTCGTCGCCGAGCTCGAGGAGCTGGTGCTGATGGCCGAAAAAGCCGGCTTCGAGACCGCCTGGATCGGCGAACATCACGGCATGGAATTCACCATCTCGCCCAATCCGTTCATCAACATCGCCTATCTCGCCGCCAAAACCAGCCACATCCGCCTCGGCACGGGAACCGTGATCGCGCCGTTCTGGCATCCGATCAAGCTTGCCGGCGAGGCGGCGATGGCCGACGTCATCAGTGGCGGACGGCTCGATATCGGCATAGCGCGCGGCGCCTACAGCTATGAATACCAGCGCATCTTCCCGGGGCTCGATGCCTGGGGCGCCGGCCAGCGCATGCGCGAGATCATCCCGGCGATCCGTGGCCTCTGGGACGGCGACTTCGAGCTTTCCGGCGAGTTCTGGCAATTCCCAGCCACGACGTCCTCGCCGAAGCCGCTGCAAAAACCCTATCCGCCGATCTGGGTGGCGGCACGCGATCCGAACTCGCACGACTTCGCCGTTGCCAATGGCTGCAAGGTCCAGGTGACGCCGCTGGCATCGGGCGACGACGAGGTGGCGAGCCTCATGCAGCGCTTCAACGCCGCGTGCGAGGCTCACCCCGAGATCGAGCGGCCGGAGATCATGCTCCTGATGCACACTTTCGTCGCCGAGGACGCGGCCGACACCGACCGCCTCAGCCAGGACTTGTCGACCTTCTACTGCCAGTTCGGCGCCTGGTTCCAGAACAAGAAGCCGGTGCATCAAGGCATACTGGAACCGCTGACGCCGGACGAGATCGCGGCCATGCCGCAATACGCGCCGGACAAGATCCGCGAGAATCTTGTGATCGGCGAAGCCGACGAGGTGATCGCCCGGCTGAAGGCCTATGAAGCCCTTGGCTACGACCAGTACTCGATCTGGATCGATAGCGGGCTTTCGCACGAACGCAAGAAGAAGTCGCTGCAACTGTTCATCGACCGGGTGATGCCGGCCTTCCTCTGATCGCAAGCCCTTGATCGACGAGCCAATGACCGACGCTCTGTTCTACAACTTCATCGACGGCCGCTTCGACGAGCCATCGGCCACCTTCGACAGCGTGGATCCTTCGACAGGCGCGCTCTGGGCGAAGATGCCGGCGGCAAGCGAAGCCGATGTCGACCGCGCCGTAGAGGCCGCGCACCGTGCGCTGCGCTCCGGCCCTTGGGCCTCCATGACGGCGACGGCTCGCGGCAAACTGCTGGTCAGGCTGGGCGACCTCGTGGTCGCCAACGCGCCCCGCCTGGCCGAACTCGAGACACGCGACACCGGCAAGATCATTCGCGAGACCCGCGCCCAGATCGCTTATGTCGGTGACTACTACCGCTACTATGGCGGGCTGGCCGACAAGCACCAGGGCGCACATGTGCCGATCGACAAGGCGGATCTCGACGTCACCATCCGCCGCGAACCGATCGGCGTCGTCGCCGCTGTCGTGCCCTGGAACTCGCAGCTCTTCCTCTCGGCGGTAAAGCTCGGCCCGGCGCTCGCCGCAGGCTGCACGGTCGTGCTCAAGGCCTCCGAGGATGGCCCGGCGCCGCTGCTCGCCTTTGCCGAGCTCGTCCACGAAGCCGGCTTTCCCGCCGGCACGGTCAACATTCTCACCGGCTTTGGTCAGGAGTGTGGCCGGCGCCTGACCAGCCATCCGCTGGTCTCGCGCGTCGCCTTCACCGGCGGCCCGACGACGGCGCGCGCCATCGTCAGGAACACGGCCGAGAACCTCGCCTTTACGACGCTGGAGCTTGGCGGCAAAAGCCCGGTCGTGGTGTTCGCCGACGCCGATCTCGACAGCGCCGCCAACGCGGTCGTCGCAGGCATTTTTGCCGCCACCGGCCAGAGCTGCGTCGCCGGTTCGCGGCTACTGGTCGAACGCTCGGTGAAGGACGAATTCCTTGCCCGGCTGAAGCGCAAGGCCGAAGCGATCGTGATCGGCGATCCGCAGGACGCGGCCACCGAAATGGGCCCGCTCGCCACGCAGCGTCAGCGCGACTGGATCGAGAAGGTGGTCGCCGAAAGCCTTGCCAGGGGCGGCACGCTGGTCACCGGCGGCAAGCGCCTGGATATCGGCGCCGGCTTCTACTACACGCCGACCATCATCGATGCCGGCAGCGCCGACCTGCCTTGCGTGCGCGAGGAGCTGTTCGGCCCGGTGCTCAGCGTGCTTGCCTTCGACACCGAGGCCGAGGCGCTGGCGCTCGCCAACGACACGCCGTTCGGCCTCGCCTCGGGCGTCTTCACCTCGAACCTCGCCAAGGCGCACCGCATGGCGCGCGACATCCACGCCGGTGTTGTCTGGGTCAACACCTACCGGGCCGTGTCCCCGCTCGTTCCTTTCGGCGGCTACGGCCTGTCGGGTCTCGGCCGCGAGGGTGGGCTCGACGCCATCAAGGATTACACGCGTTCGAAATCCGTCTGGATCAAGACCTCGGACGATCCGATCCCCGATCCCTTCGTCATGCGCTGAGAACGGCACGGCGAAGGTGCACTGAGAAAAACAAGAACAGACCAACAGAGGAGAATGACATGAAACTGATCCTGACCGGCCTGCTTGCCGGATTGCTGGCGGCAACCGCCGCACGAGCCGACGAAATGGTGTTCACCAGCTGGGGCGGCACCACGCAGGAAGCGCAGACCAAGTCCTGGGCAGCGCCCTTCGAGGCCAGCTCCGGCATCAAGGTGCTGCAGGACGGGCCGACCGACTACGGCAAGCTCAAAGCCATGGTCGACGCCAAGAACGTCACCTGGGACGTCGTCGACGTCGAAATGGATTTCGCCATCAAGGCCGCCAAGGACGGGCTGCTGGAGCCCATCGACTTTGCCGTCGTGCCCAAGGCCGATCTCGACCCGCGCTTCAGCAACGACCACGCGGTCGGCAGCTTCTACTATTCCTTCGTGCTGGCCTGGAATAAGGGCTCGGTCTCCGGTGAGCCGGCGAGCTGGGCCGACATGTTCGACACCAAGAAATTTCCCGGCAAGCGGACCTTCTACAAATGGTCGGCGCCGGGCGTGATCGAGATCGCGCTGCTGGCCGACGGTGTTCCGGCCGACAAGCTCTATCCGCTCGACCTCGACCGCGCCTTCAAGAAGCTCGACACGATCAAGTCGGACATCGTCTGGTGGGGCGGCGGCGCGGAGTCGCAGCAGCTGATCGCTTCCGGTGAAGCCACCTTCGGCCAGCTCTGGAACGGCCGTGTCTTCGCCCTGCAGCAGGACGGCACCGATGTCGGCGTCTCCTGGAACCAGAACCTCACCGCCGCCGACGTGCTGGTCGTGCCGAAAGGCGCCAAGAACAAGGACAGCGCGATGAAGTTCCTGGCCGCCGCCACCAGCCCGACCGGCCAGGCCAAGTTCGCCGAGGCGAGCGGCTATGCGCCCATCAACACCAAGGCCAAGGGTGAGATGCCCGCCGAGGTGGTCAAGGGCCTGCCCGACGCCCATGTCGACGGCCAGATCAACCTCGACATGAACTACTGGGCCGAACATCGCGACGAGATCGCCACGCGCTGGTACGCCTGGCAGACCAAGTAACCTCACTGCAGACCGGCGGGGCGCGGCTTGCGCGCTCCGTCTCGGGACAGGACCGCTCGATGCAAGGAAGTTCTCTCAGACGCGGCTCGATTGCCGGCCTGACGGCCGGCAGCGGCAGCGCCTTGCCGGCCCTGCTGCTGGTCGGCCTGTTCTTCATCGTGCCGGTGGTCGCGCTTTTGCTGCGCAGCGTCACCGATCCCGAGCCGGGCCTGCAGAACTATGCAGCCCTGTTCGGCAGCGGCACCTACGTGCGCGTGTTCCTCAACACCTTCCTGGTCGCCGCAGTCGTCACCGCTGTCACCATATTGGTCGCCTTCCCCGTCGCCTGGATGCTGGCGATCATGCCGCCCGCCTACGGCTCGATCGTCTTCGGCATCATCATCCTGTCGATGTGGACCAACCTGCTCACCCGCACCTATGCCTGGATGGTGCTGCTGCAGCGCACCGGCGTGATCAACAGGACCTTGATGGGGCTCGGCATCATCCAGGAGCCGTTGCCGCTCATCAACAATCTGGCCGGCGTCACCATCGGCATGGTCTACATCATGCTGCCCTTCATGATCCTGCCGCTGGTCGGCACGCTGCGCGCGATCGATCCGATGACGCTGCGCGCCGCCGCCCTGTGCGGCGCAAGCCCGTTTCAGGCCTTCCGCCGCATCCTGCTGCCGCTATCGCTGCCCGGCATCGCCGCCGGCGGCCTCATGGTCTTCGTCATGTCGCTCGGTTACTTCGTGACACCAGCCTTGCTCGGCGGCACGTCGAACATGATGCTGGCCGAGATGATCGCCCAGACGGTGCAGTCATTGCTCAACTGGGGTCTCGGCAGCGCCGCCGCCTTCGTCCTGCTCGTCATCACCATGGCACTCTACGCGCTCCAGCTTCGCCTCGTCGGCGCCAGACGCACCGGCGGAGGGCTCTGACATGCTGCTCGACTATGACAGGCTCGGATGGCTGCGCGTGGCGCTTGTCGGCTTCACCGCGGCGGTCGCCGCTTTCCTGCTTCTGCCGGTGGTCTTCATCGTGCTCCTGTCGTTCGGCTCGTCGCGCTGGCTGGCCTTTCCGCCGCCCGGCTGGACGCTGAAATGGTATGAGCAGCTGTTTGCCGACCCGACCTGGATCGATGCGGCGCTGACCAGCGCCAGGATCGCCGCCATGTCCGCCGTGCTTGCCGTCGTCATCGGCCTGTTCGCCTCCTTCGCCCTGGTGCGGGGCGAATTTCGCGGACGCCAGCTGCTGCGCGGATTGCTGCTGACGCCGATGGTGCTGCCGGTGGTCGTCTTCGCTATCGCCATCTATGCCTTCTTCCTGCGCATCGGTCTTGCCGGCACCACGATCGGCTTCGTCATCGCTCACACCATCCTTGCGCTGCCCTTCGCGATCATTCCGATCACCGCAGCACTTGAAGGCTTCGACAAATCCATCGAGGACGCCGCCATCGTCTGCGGCGCCAGCCCGTTGCAGGCCCGGCTCAGGATCACACTGCCGTCGATCCGGATCGGCATCTTCTCGGCGGCCATCTTCTCCTTCCTCGCCTCCTGGGACGAAGTCGTGGTGGCGATCTTCATGGCGAGCCCGACCTTGCAGACCTTGCCGGTGAAGATCTGGGGCAGCCTGCGTGCCGATCTGAGCCCGGTCGTCGCCGCCGCCTCCAGCCTGCTCGTCGGCCTCACCTTGTGCCTGATGATCGTGACCGCACTCCTTCGCAGAAAACTGTCCAGATGACCCGTTCCTTCCTGTCCATACGCGCGGTGAGAAAGACGTTCGGCGCCTTCGTCGCTGTCCACGACGTCACCATCGAGGTGCCCAGGGGCGAGTTCCTGACCTTCCTCGGACCGTCCGGCTCCGGCAAGTCGACGACCCTCTACGCCATCGCCGGCTTTCAGGATCCGACCTCCGGCGACGTGCTGCTGGAGGACAAGTCCCTGCTGGCTGTGCCGTCGCACAAGCGCAACATCGGCATGGTCTTTCAGCGCTATACATTGTTTCCGAACCTCAGCGTGGCCGAGAATGTCGCCTTCCCGCTGAGCGTGCGGCGCCGGCCGGACGCCGAGGTGAAGCGCAAGGTCGCCGACATGCTGGCGCTGGTGCGGCTCGAGAATTTCGCCGACCGTCATCCCGGCGCGCTGTCGGGCGGCCAGCAGCAGCGTGTGGCGCTGGCCCGCGCGCTCGCCTACGATCCGCCGATCCTGCTGATGGACGAGCCGCTGTCGGCGCTCGACAAGAAGCTGCGCCAGGAAATCCAGGCCGAGATCCGGCGGATCCATCGCGAGACCGGCGTCACCATCCTCTATGTCACCCACGACCAGGAGGAAGCGCTCCACCTCTCGGATCGCATCGCCCTGTTCAAGGAGGGACGCATCGAGCAGATCGGCACCGGCGAGGACCTTTATGTCAGGCCAGCCAGCGAGTTCGTCGCCGGTTTCATCGGCAATTCGAATTTCCTTCCCGCCGAGCATCTGGAAACCGCCGCGGGCGCGGCGACGGTGCGGCTGGCGGACGGCTCGATCGTCACCGGCCTGACAGCGGCGGAGGCATTCAGCAAGGGCCAGAAGGTCAGGCTGATGGTGCGCCCGGAAGCATTGAGCCTTGCGCCCGGACCGGCAAGCGCCGCCCTTGCCGTCGACATCGTCGATACCGCCTTCTTCGGCGACCGCCGCCGTGTCCTGGCGCGTACCGCCAGCGGGGACGAAATCGACGTCAGGCCAACCTCGGATACGATAGATCCCGCCGGCGCGGCCGCCGGCTCGGGTCAACGCATCTATTTCGACCCCGCCTCGGCGTTCCTGTTTCCAGCCTGAGGGCGCGACATTTCCGTCTCCCGCAGCCGAATCCGCGAGGCATTCCGAAACGAATGGACGCGCCTGGTTCAGATACCGGGCTGACAAGCCTTGTCGCACCTGTTCTGATGAAGTCCAGCCGAATCGACTGGCCCGTTGTCAGGAGCGCGCCCATGCATGTCGTGACATTGTTGAAAGCTGATATGTTCGACGTCGAGATCGATGGAAAACCGGCATCGATCGCGCAGGCCCTGCCGGACTGGAACCAGCATGACCGGTTCGGACTGGTGATCGACGATGCGCTCGGCGGCATCGGCGCCACACATCTGCTGCAGATCGCCATCACCTCCTTCTACGACGTCAAGCCGAGCCGTCGCGGCGAACTCACGGTCTATCCCGAGATCTACGCCTTCCACATCGGCAAGGGATACGGCGCGCACGCACCCTATGATTTCTGGCCCGCGCGGCGCGAGATCATAACCTCGCGCGATCATCGCGAGGTTCTCGATGCCATCAACGATCGCGGCATCACGAGGCTTGCCGTTCCCGATCGTGCGCCGCGCGAGGTCGTGCATCGGCCGAAGGAAGTCGATGCGGCGCTCGACCGCATCGCTTCCGCTTTCGTCTACGACCCGTCAGGGCGTGTCTCGAATCCTGACCTCGTCATCTCAGGCAAGGACAGGAGAACCGAATACAACCCGAACAGCGCGCTACGGCCACGCTACACCGACAGTCGGCCGGCTTCCGTTTCGACCGCGGCCAAGCCGGTCAAGGAACTCGACACCTCCTACCAGGAATGGCTGCGCAAGCGCGAGCATGACTTGACCGGCGAGGAACGCGACTTCGTCGAACGCCGCCGCCAGGAACTGCGGCGCGATGGCCTGGTCACCGAGACCTACCGGCGCGTCGGCGTCCGCGAGGCCTTGATGCGCCTGGCATCGGCCGGCCTCGACCGAGACCGGGCCGCTGCCGTCTGATCAGTAACCGACCGTGAAACGCTGCCGGACATGCGCCGGCTTCTCGATCTCGTCGACCATGACGATGGCGTAGTCCTCGAAGGAAATGCTGCTGCCCTTGTCCGAGGCCAGAAGCGTGTCCTTGCCGAGACGGAATTTGCCGGTGCGCTCCCCGGGAACGAACAGCGCCGACGGCGACAGGAAGGTCCAGTCGAGGTCGCTGACGGTCTTCAACTTTTCCAGGAAGTCGCCGCCCTTCTGTGCCTCGGCCTTGTAGATCGCGGGGAATTCAGGGGTGTCGACCAGCCGCTTGCCGGGTGCAACTTCGAGGCTGCCCGCGCCGCCCACAATGAGATAGCGCTTCACGCCCGACGCACGCACCGCGGCAATCAGCGTGTCGGGGTCGCTGTCCAGGAAATGCACCGAGCTGATCACCACGTCATGACCGCGGATCAGGTCGGCGAGACCTTGGCCGTCGAAGACATCGCCCTTCCTGGCGGTCACGCCGGGCAGCGCCGCGATCTTTTCCGGGCTGCGGGCTATGCCGGTGACCTTATGGCCACGGTCCGAAAGCTCCTTGAGAAGGCGCGAACCGACGGCGCCCGAGGCGCCGATAAGAGCAACTTTTGCCATGTCTTTTTCCGTTTCCTGTTTGGGGGGCTTTGGCGGGTGGATCAGGCCGCTTCGATATGGGCGACGAGATTGTCGAAACTGCCGAACAGCGCGTTCGAACCGATGAGCCGGGGCATATCGTTGCTGATGACAGCGAGAGAAGGCACGCCATTGGCGTGCAGGCGCTGGAACAGCGAGCGGCCCCGGCCGACCAGTTCGCGGTCGGCTGCCAGCAGATGTTCATCCGGTGCCCTCAGCATGGCGGCGACATCCGCCAGGCCGGCATCGGCAAGCGCGTCGGCAACGCCGGCAAACGTCACGATATCGCGGCCGTCGACATAGCGCGCCCGCTGGATCGCCTTCAGCGCGGTCAGCCTGCGGGCGGGGTCTTCCAGGCCGGCGGCCGTGATGCCGAGCGTGGCCGCACGGGAGTCGAGAAGCGTGCCGTGCACGTTGAGCACGTTCTGCCGATACGCTTGTGTGAAAGCCTGTCCTGTCAGGCGCTCGATGCGCTGGTCATTCGCCCAGGCATGGGCGGCAAAGCCTTCATCCATCGGCCGCGCGCCGGCACCTGAAAACAGCCCGGTCGGCAAGAGCTCCACGCGCATGCCGGCAGCCGCCAGCCTGTCCAGCATAGGCGAGGCGCCATAGCACCAGCCGCAGAGCGGGTCGAAAAGGTAAGTCACGTCAGAAGTGCGCATGATTGCCTGATGTCCTTGGCGCCCCGGAGGGGCAGCGGCCTGACTGTCAAATGTGTTGGGCTATATGTGGCAGGGTGTGACCTTGCGATAAATGGCCACCAATAATACAAACTGTGTAATCAGATCAGACAATATCGGTAGCCATGGCTGAGCTCCTGAACCTCAACCGCCTCGCCTATTTCACCACGGTGATGGAGACCGGCTCGTTCACCACGGCCGCGGACAGGCTCGGCGTCGCCAAGGCCGTAGTCAGCCACCAGATCGGCAAGCTCGAGGAGGAGTTGGGAGCGACGCTGCTGCGGCGCACGACAAGGCGCGTCACCCCGACCGAGGAAGGGCGGCTGTTCTATGACCGCGCGGTGATCATCCTGCGCGAGGCGGAGGCCGCCTATGGCGAGATTTCACAAGGGGCGATCGAGCCGGTCGGAATGCTGAGATTGACCGCGCCGCTCGACTACGGCACCAGGATGGTGGCGCCGGTGATGGCAGCGTATCTCAAGGCCTATCCGCAAATGCGTGTCGAGGCGATCTTCGATGACGCGGTCAGCAATCTGGTGGATGAACAGATCGATCTCGGCATACGGGTCGGCTGGCTCACCGATTCTTCCAACCAGGCGCGGCGCCTGGGCACGATACGGCAGATCGTGGTGGCGAGCCCGGCCTTCGCCGCCGGCCTGCCGCGCAACGTCGATCCCGGCCAGGCGCGAGCGCTGGCCTGGGTTGGCAACAGCCAGCTTCGCGGCATTGGCCAGTGGCTGTTCTCCAGGAATGACGAAACGGTGCTGACCGAGCTCAATCCGGTCGTTGTCTGCGACAAGAGCCCGGCGGCCTATGCCTGTGTGCTCGCCGGCATAGGCCTGGGTATCTTTCCCGACTATGCGGTGGATGAGGATATCGCGGCGGGCCGACTGGTGCGGATATTCGCCGACTGGACCTTGCCGACCGGCGGCATACACGCGGTGTTCCCGCCGGCCCGCTTCCGGCCCGCCAAGGTACGCGCCTTCGTCGACCTGCTCGCGGCCGCCGAAAAACGGCGTTCACGCGGCATCGCTGTCGTGTGAGAGGAACGTTGCGACCATTCGCTTCGAGCGTCAGCAATAACTTACATGGTCTGTTTCTGCTGGGAGCCAATTCCC
>NZ_JAFKIC010000279.1 GCF_017306585.1 Mesorhizobium sp.
GGCTGGCCAACATAGTTCTTCATGATGTCGGACGCACAGCGCGCCAGCGTGGCGGCGATCGCGATCAGGACTATCCTGCCGGTCCGAAAGCCGGCGCGCTGCATGAACATTGGCGATTCCCGTGATCAAAATTCACGCGCGGGACCTAGATCGCGAAGATTACATCGACATTGCGACCGGGCCCGGAAAGGCTTTCTCCAGAAAAGACGCCGATGACAGGCATCGAAAACGACAAGATCGCGCGATGCTGTTGCGTCATCGCGCGATCGAGGTCAGCCACTCGCTGCGTGTCTAGAACCGGTAATTGATACCGGCTTTCAACTCGTGGCTTCCGATCGTCTCCTTGGACTTGCCAAGGGCCGATGTCGTTTCCACCCCGGGGGTGCGGACATAGTCATATTCGATCTTGGCGGAGAGACCGCCGGCAAAACCCTGCTCGATGCCGGCGCCGACGAGATAGCCGACCTTCCATCCGTCGGTGCTGGTGACATTGTCGCCCTTGCTGAATTTGGTCAGCGCGACGCCGCCTGTTCCAAACAGCAATGTCTGGTCGAAACTCAGGCCGGCCTTGGCCTTGGCCGCGCCGCGCCATTTTTCCTTGATCTTGCCGCCTTGCACATCATGCTCGGCGCCGCCCAGATAGGAGCCCTCGATCTCGGCGCCCAGCACCGCCGGACCCATCTGCTGGTTGTAGCCGGCCTGGATGCCGCCTGCCAGACCGTTGCGGCCGGCAAACGGATTCGGCATGCCCGTGAAGGCCGTGCCGCCATGGACGCCGACATAGGCGCCGCTCCACTGGAAGGCGGGCGGATCATTGTAGGTGGGTGAAAGGTCGGCGGCCATCGCCGGCCCGAGAAGGCTGAGGGCGAGAGCACTCGCCGAAAGGACAATCTTTGCTTGAGAGGACACGAGCATTACTCCAACACAAACGCGCATCCGGCAAATCGGTACGCAGGTTAATTCCCTGGGAATCCGGCCGTTGGGGCGGACGGGCTCCGATTGGTGTCTTCCAGGGATGGTTGCGCGGTTCTGGAACCGGCTTTCGCCGGTGCGGTGGGGGCCAGGGGCGTCCGCATGGCCAGTCACCTGAAAGACGCAGCCTATGTCGCAGGCGAAAATTGCACGCACATTGCGCAAAATTCGAAAATTACGATTTTGTGCTTTATTTTCAATAAATTATAGCGGATGTGTTTACCCGATATTAAGACTTCGCTCTGTCCGTCCTCGGCGGGTGGAGTGGGCCGACCGGGCCGCGTTGGCTTGATGGATGGCCGTCAAGCACGTATCTCTGGGCCGTGCCCATGAGTCTGGGCATCTCAATCGGGAGACGGCCTTGTCCGCACTGACGCGCTTTCTCGGCGACTCGCCGCTCAGGGTTGTCCTGAAGCTGCTGGTGGTGTCGTTCCTCGTCGGCCTTGTCATGAACGCCTTCGGCTGGTCGCCGATGGACGTCTTCTACGGCATCCAGAAATTCTTCATGGACCTCTGGAACCTGGGTTTCCATGCCATCGACCGCTTCCTTGGCTATATCCTGCTGGGCGCCGCGATCGTCGTGCCAGCCTTTATCCTGCTCAGGATCGCTAACTACCGGAAGTGATCTTCAGGCATAGTCCGACGCGACCTCGAACAGGATCGCATGGCGCGCTGCCAGCGCTGGTACATCGGTGGAATAGCCGCCGCCGATGACGCCGCAGACCGGAATGCCCAGTCCGCGAAAGTGGCGGATGACCATTTCATCGCGGCCGCGCAGGCCGTTGTCGGAAAGCGCCAGCCTGCCAAGCCTGTCCTCTGCATGGACGTCGACCCCGGCATTGTAGAAAACGATGTCCCAAGGCGCCTGTGCCGACAGTTCCGGCAGGATGGCGGCAAGCCTTTCGACATAGGCGGCGTCTCCGGTGCCGTCCGGCAGCGCGACATCGAGATCCGACGCGATCTTGCGCGCGGGATAGTTGCGGTCGCCATGCATGGAAAAGGTGAACACGCGCGGATCGGCGGCAAGAATGTCGGCGGTGCCGTCGCCCTGATGCACGTCCAGATCGACGACCAGGATGTTTTGCGCCGCGCCTTCGGCAAGCAGCACCAGCGAGGCGACGGCGACATCGTTGAAGGTGCAGAAGCCGGCGCCCTGCGCGCGCCGTGCATGGTGGCTGCCGCCGGCGGTGTTGCAGGCAATGCCGTGGCGCAGCGCAAGCCGGGCGGCCAGCACCGTGCCGCCCGTGGCGAGCCGGGCGCGCAGCGAGACGCGCGGACCGACCGGAAAGCCGATTTCCTTCTCGATCTTCTCAGGCACGGCGCAGGCAATGACCTGGTCGACATAGTCCGCCGCGTGGGCAAGCTTCAGCCATGAGGTCGGCGCCGGTTCCGCGACGTTGAGCGCGTCATGCCCGGCCAGCCCGCGGGCACGCAGGGTCTCCATCAGCAGCGGATACTTGCTCATCGGGAAGCGATGGTTGGCGGCGAAGCCGGCGTCGTAGTCGGGATGATGGACGATCTGCAAGGACATGAACGGGGACCGGCGGGCTCGCGCCAGACTGGGGATTTCGGTTGGTCGTAAGGGCATGGGTGATTGCGCGGTGGCCGGAAAATGGGGCACATCGGCGCATCGATCAAGCAGCAATCAGCAAGGCAGCAATCCCTTGGACAAGGGCGCAACCCCAGCCGACGCCAGATCCTTCGTCGTCACCAACCGGTCCGTGCTCGCCATAGCGGTGCCGATGACGCTGGCCTATCTGACGACGCCGCTGCTCGGCATCGTCGACACCGCCGTTGTCGGACAGTTCGGCGATGCTGCGCTGTTGGGAGGCCTGGCGGCTGGCGCGCTGGTCTTCGATGTCGTCTTCACCACCTTCAACTTCCTGCGCTCCGGCACCACCGGCCTCGTCGCCCAGGCTTTTGGTCGCGGTGACGCGCTCGAGGAGCAGGCGGTGCTGTGGCGCGCCGTGCTGATCGCGGTGGTGGCGGGCGTGGTTCTTGCCGGCCTTGCGCCGCTGTTCGCCGTTGGCGGGCAGTGGTTCATGGGCGCCGAGCCGCGCGTCAGCGCGGCCATGTCGGTCTATATCCGCATCAGGCTTTTGGCCGCGCCCTTCTCGCTGATCAACTACGCCATACTGGGCTATGTGCTGGGACGTGGCGAAGGCGGACTCGGCCTGATGCTGCAGGCCGTGCTCAACGGCATCAACATCCTCTTGTGTTTCCTGCTTGGCCTGGAACTCGGCTGGGGCGTCGCCGGTGTGGCCTGGGCGACGGTCACCGGCGAATTCCTGGCTATGCTGCTTGGGCTGGCCATCGTCCTTCGCCGCTTCAGCAGATTGGAGCGGCCCTCGCGCCGGCGCATCCTCGACCTGCCGGCTTACCGGCGCATGCTGTCGCTCAACCGCGACATCATGATCCGCTCCTTTTCGCTGCTTGCCGCCTTCGCGCTGTTCACCCGCCAAGGCGCCCAGTTCGGCACGGTGACGCTCGCCGCCAATGCGGTGCTGATGAACTTCTTCCTCATCGCGGGCTATTTCCTCGACGGCTTCGCCACGGCCGCGGAGCAACTCGCCGGCCGCGCCATCGGCGCGCAGGCCGAAACGCCTTTCCGGCGCGCCGTGCGCCTGACGCTGATCTGGGGTTTTGGCCTTGCCGGCGCCGCCACGCTCGTCCTGCTCACGGCAGGCGCTGGTCTGGTGGCATTGGTCACCACATCGGCCGATGTCCGCGCGGTCGCCGACACCTATCTGCCCTGGGCCGCCTTCACGGCGCTGAGCGGCGTACTGGCCTTCCAGATGGATGGAGTCTTCATCGGCGCCACATGGTCGCGCGACATGCGCAACATGATGCTGGTGTCGTTTCTCGTCTTCAGCGCCGCGCTCATCACCCTGGCGCCGGCCTTCGGCAACAATGGCCTGTGGGCCGCGCTGCATGTGTTCCTGCTGGTGCGCGGGGTGAGCCTGCTGGCGGTGTTGCGACGCAGGGTGCGCACCGCGTTCAGCTGAGCGGCTTCGATGCCCACTGGTCGAGGCGGCTGTCACGCAACGCGCGTATCGACGTGAGTTTTTCCGCTTCGGCAAAACGCGCCATGCCGGCGACGATACGGCCAGGCAGCGCCGGGCCGGCATAGATCATGCCGGTGTAGAGCTGGACGAGATCGGCACCGGCGCGGATCTTCTCCAGCGCTCCATCGGCGCTGTTGACCCCGCCGACGCCGACAATGGCCATGTCAGGCCCGAGCAGCTTGCGCATCCTGGCCAGCACGATGGTTGACCGTTCGAACAGCGGCTTGCCCGAAAGGCCGCCCATCTCGTTTGCCGCGCCGCCGCTGCGCAGCACAGGGCGCGAAATCGTGGTGTTCGAAACGATGATGCCGTCGATCCGTTTCTCGGCGACTTCGGCGGCGATGTCCTCCAGTTCCGCTTCGACCAGGTCCGGCGCGATCTTGAGAAACACCGGAGGCTTGGCTGGTGCCTTGGCGCGCGCGGCCATCACCCGCGACAGCAATTCACCGAGCTGTTCGCGCGCCTGCATGTTGCGCAGTCCCGGCGTATTGGGCGAGGAGATGTTGACGGTGAGATAGCCGGCGTAGGCCGCGAAGCGGGCGACACCAAGTTCGTAGTCGCCGATGCGATCCGCACTGTCCTTGTTGGCGCCGATGTTGACGCCGACGATGCCGCCACGCCCCTTGCGCGCGGCAAGGCGTTTCTCCGCCGCCAGGTGGCCTTCATTGTTGAAGCCCAGCCGGTTGATCACCGCTTCGTCCGCCGTCAGCCGGAAGATGCGCGGTTTCGGGTTGCCGGCTTGCGGCAACGGCGTGATGGTGCCGACCTCGGCGAAGCCGAAGCCCAGTCCAAGCAGCGCGTCGGGCACCTCGGCATTCTTGTCATAGCCGGCCGCCATGCCGAGCGGATTGGGAAAATCGAGGCCGCAAAGGCTGACCTTCAGCCTGGTGTCGCGCACGGCCCGGGCACTGACCGGCAGGCCACAACGCAGCGCCGCGATGGAAAGGCCATGCGCGGTTTCCGGATCGAACGTGAACAGCAGCTTCTGGCCGATCCGGTCGAGCACGCTCATTCGTCCTCCAGCACAGGGAACTGGTGCGCGCCGTCGGCGCCGAGCGGCAGCGGCTTGACCCACAGTACGGTCTTCAGGTCGAGCACGTCATAGAGGTGCGGAAACAGCGCGCCGCCGCGCGAGACCTCGTATTTCAGCGCATCGCCGAGCCTGGCGCCGTCAATGGCTATGAGCAGAAGTCCGCTTTGGCCGGCAAAATGCTTGGCGGCGGTCTCCCTGGCTTGCGTGGCGGTGGAGAAGTGGATGAAGCCGTCGGCGATGTCGATCGGCGCTCCGGTGAAGCGACCCTTGGCCTCGGCCTCGCGCCAAAGCGTTTCAGGCGCTATCTTGTAGATAATCTGTGACATGGTTGCGCTATAGAGCAGTTCCAGGAAAAGTGTGAACGGTTTTCCGTCCGGAATTGCGTCAGAATGAGTCCGAACCAGTGGCGCGGGGAAGGCCAATGCCTGGGCTCTTCCCCATTTCCGGCGCAAACATGCGATATCTCAGGCTTTGGCCATGGAGGACAACATGCGTCTGCAGCACATCTTGATCCCCGCCGCGCTCGCCTCGCTCGTCGCGGCCTCGGCATATTCGGAAGAAACCGACCGCTACCGGCTTGAGAAGTCGGACAATGGCTATGTCCGCATGGACACACAGACCGGCGCCATGTCGATCTGCCAGGAGCACTCCGGCCAGCTCGTCTGCAAGATGGCGGCCGACGAGCGCGCCGCCTATCAGGACGAGATCGATCGCCTGCAAACCTCGATGAAGGCGATGGACGAGCGCGTCACCAAGCTGGAGAATTCGCTCTCCGCGCGCCTCGAATCGAAGCTGCCCAGCGAGGAGGATTTCAACCAGACGATGAACTACATGGAACGCTTCGTGCGCGGTTTCATGGGCATCATGAAGGATATGGACAAGGACAAGGGCGACGGCGCCCAGCTCAATTCGCAGAAGACCTGAGTGCTCTATCCAGAGGAAAACGCGGCGCGCTGGCTTTGCTGCTTGAAAACAGCGCGCGGCCCCTCATAATCGTCCAACTGGCCCCGGAAAAAGCCTTGAAATCAGCGGGGGTTCGGGGAGGGACATTTGCCGTCAGGCTATTCTTTCGTCATCGCCGACGATCATCCGCTGTTTCGTGGTGCGCTGCGCGAGGCGCTCGCCGGCATCGGCAATGTCGCTGCCATCCATGAAGCCGGCGATTTCGAGAGCGCCAAGGCGCTGGTCGTCGCCAACGAGGATGTCGATCTGGTGCTGCTCGACCTGTCCATGCCGGGCGCCAGCGGCCTCTCCGGATTGATCTCGCTGCGCGGCATCCATCCGGCTGTGCCGATGGTCGTGGTGTCCGCGCATGACGATCCCTCGACCATCCGCCGCGCCCTGGAGCTCGGAGCTTCCGGGTTCATCTCCAAATCGGCCAGCATGGAGGACATCCGCGCGGCGGTGCTTTCGGTGCTGGCCGGCGATATCGCGGCCCCCGCCGGCATCGATCTCGGCGTCGAGCGCGACCCCGAGATTTCGGATCTGATCAAGCGGCTGCAGGCGCTGACGCCGCAGCAGACCCGCGTGCTCGGCATGCTGGCCGAGGGCCTGCTCAACAAGCAGATCGCCTATGAGCTCGGCGTCTCCGAGGCGACGGTCAAGGCGCATGTCTCGGCCATCCTGCAAAAGCTCGGCGTGGACAGCCGGACCCAGGCGGTGATCCAGCTGTCCAAGATCGGCGGCGATCCGCTCCAGTCCGTCGGCTGAACGCCTGCCCCAGATTCAGGACGTCTCAGCGATAGTTCTCGACGACCGAACCGTCCTGCTCCATCGTGGCCTCCAGCATCGCTTCGGCATCGACACTCCCTGTCCGGTATCGCGCCCTCCCGATCGCCGCGCCAAGGCCGAGCGACGCGATCGCCACCAGCGGAATGCCGGCGAGCCACGGCAGGCGCGGAGCCAGCGCATAAAGCGCGGTGCCGATCGAAGGTCCAAGCGAATCCTTGAGGTCCACCGCCACCGACGAGGCCGCCATGTAGGAGGCACGCCGTGACGTTGGCGCCAGCGCGTTGACCGCGGTCGGCACCAATGGCCCGACCAGCATCTGAGCCACCGCGCAAAGGCTGACGGCGGCAACCAGCGTGATCATTGCCGGCGAGGCCGCGAGCAGTGCGAAAGCACCGATCGTCGAAAGCCCGGCGCCGACGGTCAGCCAGAGCGCGGAGCGCGTCTCGGCGAAACGGCTCACCAACATCTGCAGGCCCACCGTCAGCGCGGCGGCATAGGCAAACAAGGCGCCGATGCCGGACGGGCTCAGCGTGCCGGCATCCTGCGCATAGAGCGGGATGACGGCTTCGATCCAGTTGCCCGAGATCTCGAACAGCACGACCCAGGCGAGCAGCTTCGCCAGGCGGCCGTCGCGAAAGGCCGGCAGCAGCGCCGACAGGCCTTCCTCCTCCTCTTCGTCGTCCCGATCGCTGGCGCCCTCGCTACGGCCGATCGTTTCGGAAAGGGCGGCCAACATGACGACGCCGCCGAAAACGAGCACTCCGCCGGCGGCGAGGAACACGCTGCTGAGCGAGATCAGCGCCAGCAACGCGCCGCAGGCCGGTCCGAGGATCTGCCCCGCGCTCGAACTCACCCGTGCCATGCTGAACCAGCGCGGATGCGCCGATGGCTCGGTTACGTCGGCGATCGCGGTCAGGATCGTCGGGTGAAGCACGGACTCGCACATGCCGGTCGCCAGAAGCACGATTGCCGTGGTGACAACGCCATGGACGAAGAACAGCGCGATGAAGCCGCAGCCGACGCCGAGCGACGAGAGGATCAGCACGGGCCGGCGTCCGACCCGGTCGGCGATGCCGCCGATGAGCGGCGCGGCGACAAGCTCGCCACCGGCATAACAGCCGAACAGCAGCCCGATCGCGCCGATGGGGATGCCGGCCTCGCTGCTCGCCCAGAGCGGAAAGAAAGGCACCAGAGCGCCATCGGCAAAGCCGGCGCAGAAGAACAGGAAAAGGCCAAGCAGAGCGGGGCGCGGCAGCCCGCGCCCCGAAGACGGAATTACAGTCATGATGTCACCTACGCGTCAGAGGCCCGAAAGCCAGGGATTGCGCGTTGGTTGACGTTAACGCCTACGGCCGCCGGAGAGCGGCATATCAGTCTGTTACCGGGTGTTCAGCCGAGCCGCATCGACAGTTCCACATCGTCGCCGAACGGTGTCGACATGTAGCCGCCTGCTGGCGAGCGCACCCGCTCGAGATAGTCCGGCGAGAAATCGGCATTGTCGGCGACAACAAGCGCACCGGGCCTGAGCCGGCTTTCGACCAGGCTGAGGATGTCGGGATAAAGTGCCTTGGCTCCGTCGAGCAGCAGCAGGTCGATCGTCTCGGGCAAGTCGGCGCTCAGCGTCTCCAGCGCATCGCCCTCGCGAATCTCGACCAGGTCGACAAGGCCGCCTTCGGCCAGATTGGCCTTGGCCCGCATCACCTTGGAAGGCTCGAATTCGGTGGTGATCAGGAGGCCACCGCCATTGTCTCTGAGCGCTGCCGCCAGATAAAGCGTCGAGACACCGAAAGACATGCCGAACTCGACGATGACGCGCGCGCCTGTGCCGCGTGCCAGCATATAGAGCAATGTGCCGGTCTGTGGCGAAACCGCGAGCCAGAGATCCTTCATGCTGCCGTAGAAATCGACATATTCGGTCTTGCTCGTGATCAGCCGGGCCTGCTCTTCGCGCGAATAGGCCGCCATGGCCGGGCTTGTCGCCTGGCTGGCTTCCTTGAACAGCCGGGCAAGCAACGGGGCGAGCGGGGTTCCGGTCAGGGTGTTCATGGGTGGTCTCCGGTCGGGAGTGAATGCGTTGTTGCGTTGCCCCGGAAAATACGAATAATCCTTCAGGTTTTCTATTCGCATTCCCGAGCGCCTTCATGACTCAACGCCCAAGCCCTTCAATTTCCACCCGAAAACAACCCAAGCAGGCTCGCGCGACAGAGCTTGTCACGGCTATTCTCCAGGCGGCTGCTCAGGTTTTGGCGAGTGAAGGCGCGCAGCGTTTCACCACGACGCGGGTGGCCGAGAAGGCTGGCGTCAGCGTCGGCTCGCTCTACCAGTATTTCCCCAACAAGGCGGCCCTGCTGTTCAGGCTACAAAGCGACGAATGGCGGCAGACCACCGAGCTTCTCTGCGGCATCCTGGAGGATGTCGGCACGCCACCCTTGGAGCGAATACGCAGACTGGTGCACGCCTTCATCCGCTCGGAATGCGAGGAAGCGGCGGTGCGCGGGGCTCTGAACGACGCCGCCCCGCTCTATCGGGATGCGCCCGAGGCTCGGGACTCTCGAGCCAGGTCTGATCGCACCGTCCAGCTGTTCATGCGCGAGACGCTGCCCGAAGCTCCCGACGCAGTCTGCATCATGGCCGGTGATCTGATACGCACGACGCTGAGCTCGGTGGGAGCGGAATATTCCGAAAGTCCGCGGACCGGGGCCGAGGTCGAGGCCTATTCCGATGCGCTTGCCGATATGTTCTGCGCCTATCTCAGAAGCCTGGGGCATAGGGGCTAGACGAATCGGGCACAGCCGCGACCGGGCGAAGGCGTCGTCACTCCGCCGCCGGCGCTAGGGGCCTGACCCTTGCCATCATTGAGCGCAGCACGGCCGGTTTCAGCGGTTTGTTGATCACCGGCACGTCGAGCTGGCCTGCCGCGGCACGTACCTCGCTGGAGCGGTCGGCCGTGACCAGGATGCAGGGCAAGTCCTGGCCATAAGCCGCGCGCAACTTGCCGATGGCATCGAGCCCGGTGCCGCCGTCGAGATGATAGTCGGCGACCACCAGATCTGGCCTGCGGCCACTTGGCGTGACCGGATTTTGCGATCCCGTTTCTGTTTCCACGACGCAGCCCCAGCCTTCGAGCAGCAGCCGCATGCCGTCCAGGATGCGGACGTCATTGTCGATGCACAGCACATGCAGGCCCGACAGCGACGCCACCGAGCGGGAAGGGGTCCTGGTTTCGATCTCGCGTCGGGGCTCCTGAACCGCCGCCACCGGCAGGATGACGGAAAAACGCGTTCCCTTGCCAGGATTGGAGAAGATGCGGATCTCCAGCCGCAACACGCGGGCGATGCGGTCGACGATGGAGAGGCCGAGACCAAGGCCCTCGGCCTCGCGGGCGCCTTCGTCGAGCCGCGTGAACTCGTGGAAAACGGTGTTCAGTTTGTCGCCGGCGATGCCGATGCCGGTGTCGATCACCTGGATTTCCGCGAGTTCGCCGCGCCGCCGCACGCCGACCAGTATGCGGCCGTGCCGGGTGTATTTGATGGCATTCGAGACGAGATTCTGGATCAGGCGCCGCAGCAGGTTGCGGTCCGTCATGACAACAAGCGATGACGGCATGATCGTCAGCCCCAGCTTCTTCTCCGCTGCCAGCGGCCGGAAATCATTGCCGATCTGTCGCAGCAACTCGTCGAGGCGGAAGGCGGTGTCTTCCGGCTTCATAGCGCCGGCATCTAGGCGAGAAATGTCGAGCACGGCGCCCAGAATGGTCTCGACCGATTCCAAGGAGGATTCGATGTTGACGGCCGCCTTGCCGGCAGGCCCCTTGCCGGCCTTCTCGATCAGCGACGAGCAGTAGAGCCGCGCGGCGTTGAGCGGCTGCAGGATGTCGTGGCCGGCGGCGGCGAGGAAGCGGGTCTTGCCGAGATTGGCCTCCTCGGCCAGCATCTGCGCCTGCGCCAGTTCCTCGTTGACCCGGGTCAACTCCTCGTTGACCCCGGTCAGTTCGATGGTGCGCGTCTTGACGCGCTGTTCCAGCGATTCATTGGCGCGCTTCAAGGCCAGGTCTTGCTCGACGCGTCCGGAAATGTCGGCATAGGTGGCGACGATGCCGCCGTCCGGCATCGGGTTGGAGCGCAGTTCCAGTATGCGGCCGCTGGTCTTCAGCTCCATCTGCCAGGGGCTGACGAAGCTGGTCAGCCGGTTGAGCATGGCCACCCTCTGGTCGGCGGGTATGTCGCCGCGCTCGGCCAGGTGCCGCAGGATCCGGTCGAGCGAGACGCCGACCTGGCCCATCTCGTCGGGCAGGTCGAACAGCGACCGGTACTGCCGGTTCCAGCAGATCAGCCGGAAATCGCGATCGAAGACGGTGATGCCCTGCTCCATCTGGTCAAGCGCGATCTGCAGGAGGTCGCGATTGTGCTGCAGCGCTTCTGTGGCGTCGTCGAGCAGGCGGAAGGCATCGCGGGATTCGCGATCATGGCGGCGGAACAGCAGCGACAGGATCAGCCGCGCCGAGGAGGAGCCGACTGCGCTCGCCAGCAACTGTTCGGAGAAGCGGATGACGTCCATGCTTGCCGGCTCCTTGCCGTGCAGCGTGGTGGCGCTGGTTTTCTCGAACGACTGGAAGGAGCGTTCCGTGCGCTCGACGCCGAGATAGCGCCCGATCGTGTCCTTGAGGTCGTTGACGGTGATGGCGGTGCGGAAGCGGCGCAGGCTGGGCATCGGGCCGGCATCCCGGGGTACGAAGATGGATGCCTGGATACGCTCCAGCGGAACCGATGCGCGCGACAGCGAGCCGAGCACGAAGAACACCGCGTTGATCGACAAGCTCCACAGCACGCCATGGTTCAGCGGCTCGGCAGCGGTGCCGAACAGCGCCTGCGGTCGCAGCGCCTCGAAACCGAAAAGGCCGTGCGCGATGATGTCGGTATCGGGCGCCACAAGCGACGGCAGAAGCAGCGTGTAACCCCAGACGAGGATACCCGCCACCATGCCCAGCGCTGCGCCTCGGCCGTTGGCGCCGCGCCAGATCAGCCCGCCGACCAGCGCCGGCGCGAATTGCGCGATCGCCGCGAAGGACATCAGGCCGATCGACGACAGGCGCGCGCTGTTGGTGCTTTCGCGGTAGTAGAGGAAGGCGATGAACAGCAGAATGAAGATCGCCCCGCGCCGCACATTGAGGATCAGGGTCGACCAGTCCTCGGTCTCGGAGGTCGAGGTCTTGAGCAGGCGGCGCACGAAGAGCGGAATGACGAGGTCGTTGGAAATCATGATCGACAGCGCCACGCTCTCGACGATGACCATGGCGGTGGCCGCCGACAGGCCGCCGATGAACGCCGCCATCGCCAGCACATCATGGCCGCTGAACAAAGGCAGCGACAGCACATAGAGATCGCTGCTGGTGCCGGTGCCCACCAGCGAAAGGCCGGCAAAGGCGATCGGCAGCACGAACAGGTTTATCGCCACCAGATAGAGGGGAAACACCCAGGTCGCGGTGCGCAATTCGGCTTCGCCGCGGTTCTCGACGATGGTGACGTAGAACTGCCGCGGCAGCATGATGACGGCGCAGCCGCTGAGACCTGTGAGCACCAGCCATGTGGCAAGCGAGGTGCTGTAACCCATCGCCTGCCGGACCTGCGTGTTCTGCGCGAGCTTGTCGAACATGTCGCCCGGCCCGCCGAAGATCAGGAAGGTGACCATCAGTCCGATCGCCAGGAAGGCGGCGAGCTTGACCACGGTTTCGACCGCCACCGCGAGCACCAGCCCGTCCTGGTGCTCGGTGGCGTCGGCGTGGCGTGTGCCGAACAGCACGGCAAACAGCGCCAGCAGCATCGCCACGACCAGCGAGATGTCACTGACGAACGGATCGAAGGAGGGCGGCGAGCCGGTATAGTGCTCGACCATCAGGCTGACCGAACCGGAGATCGCCTTCAGCTGCAGCGCGATATAGGGAACCGCGCCGATGGTGGCGATCAGCGTGGCGATCGCGGCGACCGTAAAACTCTTGCCGTAGCGGGCGCCGAGGAAGTCGGCGATCGAGGTGATCTTCTCGCTCTTGGCCAGCCGCACGATGCGGTTGAGCAAGGGAAAGCCGAACACGAAGACGAGCACGGGGCCGGTATAGATGCCGAGGAATTCCAGGCCGCGTTCCGAGGAAAGGCCGACCGAGCCGAAGAAGGTCCAGGATGTGCAGTAGATGGCGAGGCTGAGCGCGTAGATCAAAGGCCGCGCCCGGCCCGGCCCTGATATGGCTGAACGGCGGTCGCCCAGGCTGGCGATGGCGAACAGCAGCGTCACATAGGCAATCGCGATGATGACGATGAACAAGCCCTGCACGCCGGCAACATCCTCCCTGCGCCGATTTCCGACCCGGCTTGGCCGAACGCAACCACAGCTTGGTGGCCGAGTCCATCACGCCTTTCGGTGCATCGAGGCGGTGATTTCCGAAATCTGCCGCTGGGGAAGGATAAACCGGTTGTTTTCCGCTATTTACCCATGTTGCAACCAAAGGTTTTTGTTATGGTGTGCGTGGTCGGTGCCGGAAAGGTGGGAAACGGCAGCGCGGCCGGTCACGACAAGGAGGGTCTAATGCTGAAAGAATTCCAGGAATTCATTTCCAAGGGCAATGTGATGGACTTGGCCGTCGGCGTCATCATCGGCGCTGCGTTCGGCAAGATCGTCGAATCCCTTGTCAACGACATCATCATGCCTCTTATCGGCGCGC
>NZ_JAFKIC010000280.1 GCF_017306585.1 Mesorhizobium sp.
CGCACGGAGATGTCGACTTTCCTGACCGAGCACGGCTTCGCCTAAAAGATGAGCGACGAGAAGGCATATTCGACCGACAGCAATCTGCTCGGAGCAACGCACGAGGCCAAGGATCTCGAGAATCTCGACAGCGGCATCAAAATCGTCAATCCGATCATGGGTGTGCCGTTCTGGCGCGCCGATTGTGCCGTCGAGGCCGAGACTGTCGTCGTGCACTTCGAAGAGGGGCAGCCGGTCGCGCTGAACGGTCAGAAATTCGCCGATCCCGTGGCGCTGTTCCTTGAAGCCAACACCATCGGTGGCCGTCATGGCCTTGGCATGAGCGACCAGATCGAGAACCGTATCATCGAGGCCAAGAGCCGCGGCATTTACGAGGCGCCCGGCATGGCGCTGCTGCACATCGCCTACGAGCGCCTCGTCACCGGCATCCACAACGAGGATACGATCGAACAATACCGGATCAGCGGCATGCGTCTCGGCCGGCTTCTCTATCAGGGACGGTGGTTCGATTCCCAGGCGTTGATGCTGCGCGAAACCGCACAGCGGTGGGTGGCGCGCGCAATCACCGGCGCGGTGACCCTGGAGCTGCGCCGCGGCAACGACTACTCGATCCTCAACACCGAGAGCCCGAATCTGACCTATGCGCCGGAACGGCTGAGCATGGAAAAGGTGGAGGATGCGGCGTTCACGCCCGCGGACCGTATCGGCCAGCTGACCATGCGCAACCTGGACATCGCGGACACCCGAGCCAAGCTCAATCTCTATGCAAAGACGGGCCTGCTATCGAGCGGCGATGGCTCCGAAATCTTCAAACTGGAGAACGACGGGGCGTGAAACCAGCCTGAGAGCTGCCATTCGCTCCCAGAGCTCAGTAACTCTGCGTCGATCGGCGCACCTTGGGCGCCGAAGCTTGCCTTGGCTGGCCGTCCGGCTTCGACGCTGACGCCGGCTTGAAGGACCCCTTCTTGAACGGCGCCATGCCTTCCCGCGCCAATTCGTCGGCGCGTTCGTTCTCAGGGTGACCGGCATGGCCCTTGACCCAGTTCCAGGTCACCTTGTGGCGGCGGTTGGCTTCATCCAACGCCTGCCACAGTTCACCGTTCTTGACCGGCTTCTTGTCGGCGGTCTTCCAGCCGTTCTTCTTCCAGCCATGGATCCACTTGGAAATGCCGTCCATGACATATTTGCTGTCGGTGTGAAGCTCGACGGTGCATGGCTCCTTCAGCGCATTCAGCGCCGAGATCGCGGCCAGCAATTCCCTGCGGTTGTTGGTCGTCTCGGCCTCGCCGCCGGAAAGCTCCTTCGTGGCGCCGTTGAAGCGCAGGATCGCGCCCCAGCCGCCGGGACCGGGATTGCCCGAACAGGCGCCGTCGGTGAAGATTTCAACCTGCTTGCTCATGACACCCCGTTTTCGGCCAATCCATATTCCGAAGGCGATTTGATCGCCCGGTGGAAGCGCATCCTTTTGATGTATTCGGTCGGGTCGCGTTTCATGACCAGCCCGCCATCGGGAACGGTCAGCCAATCATAGAGCCGGGTCAGCATGAAACGCAGCGCCGAGCCGCGCGCCAGCATTGGCAGCGCCGCCTTCTCCTGCACGCTCAGGGGGCGTACGTTCTGGTAGCTCTCCAGCAGCGCCTTGCCCTTGGTGAGGTTGAAGGAAAAGTCCTTCTCGAAGCACCAGGCGTTGAGGCAGGTGGCGACGTCGTAGGCGTAAAGGTCGTCGCAGGCGAAATAGAAGTCGATCAGACCGGAAAGCTTCTCACCGAGGAAGAAGACGTTGTCGGGGAAGAGATCGGCGTGGATGATGCCTTCAGGGAGACCCTTCGGCCAATGGCGCTCGAAATCGGCGAAGTCGGCATTGACCTCGGCCGCCAGTCCCGGTTCGACTTCGTCGGCCCGGTCGCGGGATGCGTCCCAAAGCTTGCGCCAACCATCGATGGCCAGCGCGTTAGGACGCTTCATCGAAAAATCGGCGCCGGCAAGATGCAGGGCCGCCAGCGCCTTGCCGACCTCGGCACAATGCGTCGCTGTCGGCCGCCGCAGCGAAAGCCCTTCGAGGAAGGTGATGATGACCGCCGGCCGGCCGGCCAGCGTGCCGATGACGCTGCCGTCATGCGCGGTCACCGGCAGCGGGCACGACACACCCTTGTTGGCGAGATGACCCATCAGCCCGAGGAAGAACGGCAGATCGGCCTTCTCGACCCGCTTTTCATAAAGCGTCAGAATGTAGGAGCCGGTCGAGGTGTGCAGCAGGAAGTTCGAATTCTCGGTGCCTTCGGCAATGCCCTTGTAGGACAGGAGATCGCCGACCGGATAGTGCCTGAGGAAAGCGCCGAGTTCACCCTCGGCAACGTCGGTATAGACCGCCATGTGCCTTACGCGGCCCCGTTGACGAAGGCCATGTCGGCCGGCGTCAGTTCGACATCGCGCAATACCCGCATGACCGGAAAATCCTCCGTTTCGGTGGCCGTGATGGCCAGGTCGATCGTCACATCGAAGCGCTGGCGAAACGCGTCGATGATCTCGTCGACGATGATTTCCGGCGCCGACGCCCCGGCCGAGAGGCCAAGCGTCGAAATGCTGCCGATGTCATTCCATGGAATCTCGGCGGCGCGCTGTACGAGAAGCGACATGGTGGCGCCCGCACGCTCCGCCACTTCGACAAGGCGGCGCGAATTGGAGGAATTGGGAGCGCCGACGATCAGATAGAGATCGGCGCCCGGGGCTGTGTCCTTGACCGCTTCCTGGCGGTTGGTGGTGGCATAGCAGATCGATTCCGCCGCCGGCGCCTGCAGGTCGGGAAAGCGTTCCCGCAACGCGCGGATGATGCCGGCGGTGTCCTCGACCGAAAGCGTGGTCTGGGTGACGAAGCCCAGCGCGTGGGGATCGGCGGGTTCGAGCCTCGCGGCGTCGGCCTCGGTCTCGACCAGTGTAACAGCGCCTTCCGGCAGTTGGCCCATGGTGCCGATCACCTCCGGATGCCCGGCATGGCCGATCAGCAGCACATGGCGGCCAAGCCGCTGGTGGCGCATCGCCTGCTTGTGCACCTTGGACACCAACGGACAGGTAGCGTCGAGATAGAAGAGATTGCGCGCCTGGGCATCGGCCGGCACCGATTTCGGCACGCCATGCGCAGAGAAGACGACCGGCGACTGCCGGTGTTCGGCCGGAATCTCGGACAGTTCCTCGATGAAGACGGCGCCGAGGCTTTGCAATCCCTCGACGACATAGCGGTTGTGCACGATCTCGTGGCGGACATAGACCGGCGCGCCATATTTCTTCAGCGCCAGCACCACGATCTGGATGGCACGATCCACCCCCGCGCAGAAGCCGCGCGGCTGGCAGAGCCGGATCGTCAGGGGCGGTTTGGCGGTTGTCTGAAGCATGAATCCCAGCCGTTTGGTCAGCGCCGAAATGAGGTGCCTACCCCTGCCCTGTCAAGGGCATCGGTAAAAAGGGGCACCCGCGTTCAAGTCTCTTTCGCGGGACGGCGAAGCCGAAGGACCAATACCGCGGCAAGCGCGGCGGCAAGCCCGTACCAGGTCATGGCATATTGCAGGTGGCTGTTCGGCAGGTCGATGATCGTGACGCCACCGATTGGCAGGCCGCCCGGATTCGGCGTCTTGTCGGCATCGATGAAGATCGGCACGAGCTTGAACCCCGCCGGCAGACCGGCGCTCGCCGCCATGACGTCGCGGTCCTTCCAGTAGAATATGTTTTTCCCCACGTCATTGTCGGGAAGCATCATCGACGGTTTTCCAGGCAATGGATTGCGGGCAAGACCGGTGACGGTGACCTTGCCTGTCACCTGCCCCTTGGCGCGCTTGGCCGCATCCTTCAGGTCGTAAGGGATGAACCCGCGGTTGATCAGCACGAAGCGGCCATCGTCGAGCGCTAGCGGCGTGTAGACGTTGAAGCCGGCGTCGCCTTCCCAGGTCGCGTAAAAGTGCCGCTCGCCGGAATGCAGGAAGGTTCCGGTGACGGTCACCGGCGTGTAGTCGACATCGCCGGTCGCGGCGAATTCCTTCTCGACTTCCGCCAGCGGTTTCGGCGCCGAATGGGTGCGCTGGTCGATGGTCTGCAGCAGACCTTCCTTCCAATGCAGGCGCTGGACCTGCCAGGTGCCGAGCGCCAGCAGGATCAGCAGCAGCAAAAGGCCAAGGCCAAGCAGCAAGGCCGACCTTGGCCGCGAGCGGCCTCCCTCCTTGATGGAAGCGTCGCTCATTCGCCGCGATCCAGCCGGCCCTCGGCCGCCTTGTTGGCGTATTGCAGGGTGAGCAGCACGCCCTTGATCAGCCGGAGCGCCGTCAGGCACAGCACCAGGGCCAGCGGGATCCAGACCAGCAGATGCAGCCAGAGCGGCGGGCTGAGCGTCACTTCGACCCAGAGCGCCAGGCCGACAATGACAAAGCCTATGATCAGGATGACGAAGACCGCCGGTCCGTCGCCGGCATCGGCAAAGGAATAGTCGAGCCCGCAATTGACGCAGCGCTTGCCGACGGAGAGGAAGCCCGAGAACAGCCGTCCCTCGCCGCAACGCGGGCAGCGGCCATGCAGGCCGGCCGAAATCGGCTCGACTGGAGGCCAGATCGCCTTGTCTTCACTCATCGCTATTGCTCGATCTCGATTGGCGTCCCATCGGCCACCATTGTCCAGATTTCGTCCATGTCGGAGTCCGTAACGGCAATGCAGCCATCGGTCCAGTCGACCAATTGAAGCAGCCAGCCCCACCAGCCGAAACCATTCGGCTGGCCGTGGATCATGATCATGCCGCCGGGGTCGACATTGCGCGCCCTGGCGGCCGCATGATCCTGGGCATTGGGATAGGAGATATGGATCGATTTGTAGGCGATGCTGTTGGGGTTGCGCCAATCGAGGACATAATGCCCCTCGGGCGTGCGTTGATCGCCCTCCTGATGCTTGTGACCGACCGGATCGCCGCCGAGTGCGATGCCGTAGCTGCGCAGCACCTTGCCCGCGCCGATCAGTTCAAGCCGCCGCTCCGCCTTGTGGACGCGCACCAGATCGACCCTGTCGGCCGCAAAGGCCGGAAATGCCAAGAGGATCAACAGGCAGATCGCCCAGGGAATTGTCAGCCGCATCAAGGATGGATCGGCGATCATTGCGTTGGAAAGAAGATGAGGCGCCGAAAAGAAGAAGGCAGCCACGTCGCCGCGGCCGCCTTGCTCAAATCGGAATTGCAAGACCGGATCAGTGGCCTTCGATGACGGCGCCGACCGATCCCCAGACATAGATCGAGGCGAACAGGAACAGCCAGACCACGTCGACGAAGTGCCAGTACCAGGCGGCGGCCTCGAAGCCGAAATGCTGCTTGGGGGTGAAATCGCCCTTCATCGCCCGGATCAGGCAGACCAGCAGGAAGATGGTGCCGATGATGACGTGGAAGCCATGGAAGCCGGTCGCCATGAAGAAGGTGGCGCCATAGATGGAATCCTTGAAGCCGAACGGGGCGTGCATGTACTCGTAGGCCTGCACCATCGTGAACAGCATGCCGAGGCCGACGGTCAGCACCAGGCCGTTGATCAGCCCCTTGCGGTCGCCATGCAGCAGCGAATGGTGCGCCCATGTGACCGTAGTGCCGGAGAGCAGCAGGATCACGGTGTTGTAAAGCGGCAGGTGGAAGGGGTCGAGAACCTCCATGCCCTTCGGCGGCCAGATACCGCCGGTGAAGGTGTGACGCGCGTAGTTCTGCGCTTCACCGGCAAAAAGGCTGGCGTCGAAATAGGCCCAGAACCAGGCGACGAAGAACATCACCTCCGAGGCGATGAACATGATCATGCCGTAGCGCAGGTGCAGCGACACGACGCGCGTGTGGTGCCCCTCATGCGCTTCCTTGATCGTGTCCGACCACCAGGCGAACATGGTGTAGAGCACAATCACGAGGCCGATGAAGAACAGCCACGGATTGGCGATGTTGAAGCCGAAGATCGGGAACGAGCCGCCCTTCAGATACTCCATCAGGGCGACGCCGCCGAAAGCCATGACGAGGGCGCCTACCGATCCCAGGAAAGGCCACGGGCTCGGGTCGACGAGATGATAGTCGTGATGTTTTGCGTGCGCGTCTGCCATATCAACCCCCGAGATTTTCGGTATCTGAAACTGTCTTGCCATTGCCCTTGGTCGGCTCCGAGGAGGCGACCGGCTTGTTCTTCTCGACCGGGAACATCGTATAGGACAGGGTGATCGTCTTCACGTCCTTCAGTTCCGGCACATTCACGATATCGGGGTCCACGTAGAACAGGACCGGCATGTCCAGCGTCTCGCCGGGCTTCAGCGACGTATCGGTGAAGCAGAAGCACTCGACCTTGTTGAAGTAGGGTCCCGCCAGTTCAGGCTGCACGTTGAAGGTGGCGCGGCCGGTGACGGGCTGGTCGAACTTGTTGGTCGCCTTGTAGTGCGCCTGCACCGTCTCGCCGATCTTCATGGTCATCGAGCGCTGCACCGGCTGGAACTCCCATGGCACGCCGGCGATGTTGGCGTCGAAGCGGACGGTGATCTCGCGGTCGAGCACGCGGCCGGCATACTGTTTCTCGGCACGCTGTGTCGTGCCGCCATAACCGGTCGCCTGGCAAAACATCTTGTAGAGCGGGACAGCCGCATAGGCCATGCCGATCATGCCGGTGAAGAAGGCAAGGCAGACAGCCGCGACGACGCGGTTGCTGTTCTTTCCGGCCGTCTTTCCTGGGGTCCCGGTGCTCATCACATCTTGCCCGACAAATTGTGGCCGAACTTCACGATCGTCGCGATGTAGAAAATGATGACCAGCACGGCCAGCGCCACACCGATGGCGATCGAGCGGCTGCGCTGGGCCTTCTTCTGGCGTTCGGTCAGCACGACCGTTTCAAGCTTGTCCTCGGCCATGATCATGCCCCACCCATGGCAAGTGCGCGTTCGACGACGCTGTCGGCCAGATAGGCGGCGAAGATGGCGAAGAGATAGAGCAGCGAATAGGCGAACAGGGCCTTGGCCGGCTTCATGGCGCGGTCGTCGTCGGCCATGCAGAGCACTTTCCATGCATACCAGACGAAACCGACTCCCAGCAGCAAGGCAGCCACGCCGTAGAAAGGCGTGGTGTAGCCGAGCAGCCACGGCAGCACGCCGACCGGCGCCAGCACAAGCGCATAGGCAAAAATCTGACGGCGGGTCGATGCCTCGCCGGCGACATTGGGCATCATCGGGATGCCGGCACGCCCGTAGTCCTCGGACTTGAACAGCGCGAGCGCCCAGAAATGCGGCGGCGTCCACAGGAAGATGATCAGGAACAGGATGATGCTTTCCAGGCTCACCGAGCCGGTGACCGCCGCCCAGCCGATAACAGGCGGGATAGCACCGGCCGCACCGCCGATGACGATGTTCTGCGGTGTCCAGCGCTTCAGCCACATAGTGTAGACGACGGCGTAGAAGAAGATGGTGAAGGCCAGAAGCGACGCCGACAGCCAGTTGACGAGCACGCCGAGCGTCATCACCGACAGTACCGAGAGCACCAGTCCGAAGCTCAGCGCCTCATGCGGCTGGATGCGGCCCGACGGCACCGGGCGGCTGACCGTCCTGGTCATCACCGCGTCGATGTCGGCATCGTACCACATGTTGAGGGCGCCCGAGGCGCCGGCGCCGATGGCGATCGACAGGATGGCTATCACCGCCAGCAGCGGATTGATGGTCACGGGTGCGGCGACCAGCCCGACAAAGGCCGTGAACACCACCAGCGACATGACGCGCGGCTTCAGCAGGGCGAAGAAATCGCCCGCGGTGGCTTCCGACATGCGGAAGCCCGCTTCGTCAATGCTGGTTTCGTCGACTAGGGCCATGCGTACTCAAGTCCATTATTCCGTTGGCCAAAACCGCCGGCGGACCGGCGGTTTCGTATTCGGGCGCAGTTCCGCCTTACTTGATCTTCGGCAACTGCTCCCACTGGTGGAACGGCGGCGGCGAAGGCAGCTGCCATTCGAGCGTGGTGGCGCCCTCGCCCCATGGGTTGGCACCGGCGATCCGCTTCTTCTGGAAGGCTTCGAACACGCCGTAGAGGAAGATAGCGACGCCGACGGCGGCGATGTACGAGCCGTAGGACGACACCATGTTCCAGCCTGCAAACGCGTCAGGATAGTCGATGGTGCGGCGCGGCATGCCGGCGAGGCCGAGGAAGTGCTGCGGGAAGAAGATCAGGTTCACGCCGACGAACATCACCCAGAAATGGGTGTTGGCGATGACGGGCGAGTACATGTAGCCGGTCATCTTCGGGAACCAGTAGTACCAGCCGGCGAAGATGGCGAACACGGCGCCCAGCGACAGCACGTAGTGGAAGTGGGCGATCACGAAATAGGTGTCGTGCAGCGAGCGGTCGAGGCCGGCATTGGCCAGCTGGACGCCCGTGACACCACCGATGGTGAACAGGAAGATGAAGCCCAGCGCCCACAGCATCGGCGGCTTGAACGAGATCGAACCGCCCCACATCGTCGCGATCCAGGAGAAGATCTTCACGCCCGTGGGCACCGCGATGACCATGGTGGCGAACACGAAGTAGCGCTGCGTGTCGAGCGACAGGCCGGTCGTGTACATATGGTGCGCCCAGACGATGAAGCCGACGGCGCCGATCGCGACCATGGCGTAGGCCATGCCGAGATAGCCGAACACAGGCTTCCTCGAGAAGGTCGAGACGATGTGGCTGATGATGCCGAAGCCCGGCAGGATCAGGATGTACACTTCAGGGTGACCGAAGAACCAGAACAGGTGCTGGAACAGCAACGGATCGCCACCGCCATCGGGAGCGAAGAAGGTGGTGCCGAAGTTGCGGTCGGTGAGCAGCATGGTGATGCCACCAGCCAGAACCGGCAGCGACAGCAGCAGCAGGAAGGCGGTGACAAGCACCGACCAGGCAAACAGCGGCATCTTGTGCAGCGTCATGCCCGGAGCGCGCATGTTGAAGATGGTGGTGATGAAGTTGATGGCGCCGAGGATCGAGGACGCGCCGGCAATGTGGATCGACAGGATCGCCAGATCCATGGCCGGTCCAGGCTGGCCCGAGGTCGAGAGCGGCGGATAGAGCGTCCAGCCGCCACCGACGCCGTAGGCGCCGGGTGCGCTCGGCATGAACATCGAGGTCAGCAGCAGGATGAAGGCCGGCGGCAGCAGCCAGAACGAGATGTTGTTCATGCGCGGGAACGCCATGTCGGGCGCACCGATCATGATGGGGACCATCCAGTTGGCGAAACCGCCGATCAGGGCGGGCATGACCATGAAGAAGATCATGATCAGCGCGTGCGCGGTGGCAAAGGCGTTGTACATGCTCTTGCCGCCGTCGATCGCGGCGTCACCGTTCAGGCCATAGACCATCTGCGCCAGACCGCTGAAGATCTGGATGCCCGGCTCCTGCAGCTCCATGCGGATGGCGACGGACAGCGCGCCGCCGATGATGCCGGCCATGATCGCGAAGATCAGGTAGAGCGTCCCGATGTCCTTGTGGTTGGTCGAATAAACCCAGCGCACCCAGCCGTGATACGGCTTGTGGTCGTGCCCGTCATGAGCTGCAGCGTCTGCCATGTTCCGCTCCGTTCCCTAAATCTTGCTAACCCGCGGCATCAGTTGCCGGCGGCCGCTACCTTGTTCTGGCCATCGACCTGGGCCATGAGCGTCTTGTTGGCACCTGGCAGATCGGTCTTGGCCGCGGCCAACCAGGTCTTGAACTGCGCGTCTGAAACGACACGAATGGCGATCGGCATGAAGGCGTGGTCCTTGCCGCAAAGCTGCGAGCACTGGCCGTAATAGAGGCCTTCCTTCTCCGCCTTGAACCAGGTCTCGTTGGTGCGGCCCGGAATGGCGTCGATCTTGATGCCGAAGGACGGCATGGCGAAGGAATGGATGACATCGGTCGCGGTGACGAGCACGCGGGTCATGGTGTTGACCGGCACGACCAGCTCATTGTCGACGGCGAGCAGGCGCGGATAGATCGAGCGATCCTCCTTGCCGGCCTTGGCGCGGTCGCCATCCTGAAGGATAGCCGAATTGAAGGTCAGCGTGTTGTCGGTCTGGTACTCGTAGTCCCAGTTCCACTGGTTGCCGGTCGCCTTCACCGTCAGCTTGGCTTCTTCCGGCGGCGTGTATTGCGCGGTCAGCAGCTGGAACGAGGGAATGGCAAGGCAAAGCAGGATGACGACGGGACCGACGGTCCAGATCACCTCGATCAGCGTGTTGTGGCTGGTCTTGGACGGAACCGGGTTCGCGCTCGCGCGGAATTTCACGATGCAATAGATGAGAAGGAACAGCACCAGGACGGTGATCGGGATGATGAACCACATCGTGTAGTTTCCGAACCACTCGATCTGCCGCATCATGTCGGTCGCCGGCGCCTGGAAGCCCGTCTCCCACGGCCTTGGCTGGTCCGCGTAGGCGGCCCCGCTGGCGAGGAACGTGGCAGCAGCACCCGTGCTTGCTAGGAATTTTCTCATCGCCCTCTTCGTCTCCCAGTTTCTCGCAAGCCGTACCCCCGCGAGAATAACGAACAATGCCGGGACGGGAATCCCGGACAGTCTCAAGGTGGTTCAAACCATACTCTTTTTCCCTCCGCAAGAAAGGAGCGGAGGAAACTGTGCGGCATTTTTGCGCGCAAGCCGCCAAGGCTCTTCGCGGACGCCGGTGACGGTGGCGATTCGCCCGCGCTGGGCGGGTCGCGCCTCATGTGCCCGCCAGGGGCGCGAGGCGTCGCAATTCAGGCGAATTTGGCAGGGAAAAGCGCCGCATGCGCTGTTTCAGGACAGTTCAGCCGCCGTCTCGTCCTTTACTTGGCATTGGCGCGGCTTAAAGTGCCGTGATTCGCAATGGAGCCGTCATGAACTCTTGGCTTTCAAGACCGGGGTATACGCGACAGGGACTTTCGAGGTCCCTGGCGAACGCCGTGTTTCTCGCCGCCTTATGCGCGGCCGGTCTTTTGCTTTCCGGCCACGCCAATGCCGCCCAGCCGAGCGGCACGGTGCGCTCGACGCATGGCGCATGGTCGATCATCTGCGATACGCCCGCCGGCGCCACATCAGAACAATGCGTGATGATGCAGAACGTCGTCGCCGAGGACCGTCCGGAGATGGGGCTGTCCGTGGTCGTGCTGCGCACCGCCGACAACAAGGCCGAAATCCTGCGCGTGCTCGCGCCCCTTGGTGTGCTGCTGCCGAACGGGCTCGGCCTCAATGTCGACGGCAAGGATATCGGCCGCGCCTATTTCGTGCGCTGCTTCCAGGACGGCTGCTATGCCGAGGTGATCCTAGAAAAGCCGCTGCTCGACACGCTGAAGACCGGTACTTCGGCAACCTTCATCGTCTTCCAGACCCCGGAAGAAGGCATTGGCATTCCTGTCGACCTCAAGGGTTTCGCCGAAGGTTTCGCCGCACTTCCCTGACGGTTGGCGCTTGCGGAAAACCCTGTCCTGACGCAGAATTCCCGCGGGATTTGGGTTTTGGCGTTGGGGGTTATCATGCGCTCGTTTTCTCTGCTTTTGTCCACCGGTCTGATTTCGGCCGGCGCGGTATCGTTTGCCTTGGCCGACGATGTCGAGATCATCAAGAAGCCCGATCCGGCCGCGATCGTCGAGATCGCCAAGGGATATGGTTCGGCCAAGCTCGACAAGGACGATGGCGGCGACCCGATGGTCTCCGGCCGGCTCCAGGGGATGAAGTACGTCATCTATTTCTATGGCTGCGAAAACCACGAGAACTGCAAGTCGATCCAGTTCTCCTCGGGCTACACCGATGCCTTCACGGTCGAGCAAGCCAATGAGTGGAACAAGAAATACCGCTGGGTGAAGGCTTTTTCCGGAGACGGCTCCAACTTCAAGATGGACGTCAGCTTCGCCGGGGGCATCACCAAATCCAACCTCGAGGAGCAGTTCTCGAACTGGGATTCGATGACAAGCGACATCAAGGACTTCGTTAATCAGAAGTGATCGCTTCCAGGCGGTCCGAAACCGCTTTTGTCGGTGGGATCAGGGCGCGACGATTGTCTCCTTGAGACTTCGCGCCTACATCGTGGTGAAAAATAGCCTCTCCCGCGGATGGACCTGCCATGAACAGCCTCACCGGCCAATTCGACATTTCAGACGATCGCATCAAGCGGATCGTCGCCGACACGCTCAAGGGAGCCGACGACGGCGAACTGTTTCTCGAATACAGCGAGAGCGAGGCGCTGATGTTCGACAATGGCCGGCTGAAGACCGCCAACTTCAACACCGATCAGGGCTTTGGCCTGCGCGCGGTCGCGGGCGAAGCCAGCGGCTACGCCCATTCGAGCGATCTGTCCGAGGCTTCGCTGCTGCGCGCGGCGGATGCCGTCTCGGCCGTCAAGGGCGGCTATTCAGGAACGCTTGCCGCCGCGCCGGCACGCACCAACCGGCATCTCTACGGCGACGAGAACCCGATCCCCTCGCCGTCCTTCGAGGCCAAGGCCAAACTGCTGCAGGAAATCGATGCCTGGTTGCGCGCCGAAGATCCGCGCGTGCGCCAGGTGACGGCTTCGCTCGCCGCCTCCTGGCAGCATGTCGAGATCGTGCGCGCTGACGGACAGGTGGTGCGCGATATCAGGCCGCTGGTGCGCATCAACGTATCGGTGGTGGTCGGCGACGGCGACCGCCAGGAGAGCGGTTCCTACGGCATGGGCGGACGCAAGGCTTTCGGCGAATTCCTGATCGAGGACAGCTGGAAGCACGCCGCCAGCGAAGCGCTCAGGCAGGCGCTGGTCAATCTCGAGGCGGTCCCTGCCCCCGCAGGAACGTTCGACATCGTGCTGTCCAGCGGCTGGCCGGGCGTCATGCTGCATGAGGCTGTCGGCCATGGCCTGGAAGGCGACTTCAACCGCAAGAAGACCTCGGCCTTCGCCGGCCTGATGGGACAACAGGTGGCGGCCAAGGGCGTCACGGTCGTCGACGACGGCACCATTGCCGAGCGGCGTGGCTCACTCACCGTCGACGATGAAGGCACCCCTTCGGCCCGCAACGTCTTGATCGAGGACGGCAAACTGGTCGGCTACATGCAGGACCGGCAGAACGCCCGGCTTATGGGCATGAAGGCCACCGGCAACGGCCGGCGCGAAGGCTACGCGCACCAGCCGATGCCGCGCATGACCAACACCTACATGACCTCAGGCGACATGGAGCCGGAGGAGATCATCGCTTCGGTCAAGAACGGCATCTACGCCGTTTCCTTCGGCGGCGGCCAGGTCGACATCACCTCGGGCAAGTTCGTGTTCGGCTGCACCGAGGCCTACATGATCGAGAACGGCAAGGTGACGCAGCCGATCAAGGGCGCGATGCTGATCGGCAACGGGCCGGACGCCATGCACCGCGTCTCGATGGTCGGCAACGACATGAAGCTCGACAACGGCATCGGCATGTGCGGCAAGGCCGGACAGGGCGTGCCCGTCGGCGTCGG
>NZ_JAFKIC010000281.1 GCF_017306585.1 Mesorhizobium sp.
CGAGATCACCAACACCTATCCCGGCCTCGACACGCCTGCCGTCTCCGAAGCGGTGGCTTTCGTCAAATCGCTGACCGGCGCCAACAGCACCATGAAGGTTGCTTTCGGTACGGAAGGCGGCTTGTTCAGCCGCGATCTCGGCACACCGACGGTGGTCTGCGGTCCGGGTTCGATGGCGCAGGGGCACAAGCCCGACGAGTATGTCAGCGTCGAACAACTACGGCGCTGCGATGACATGCTGGAGATACTGCTGCAACGGCTGGCCGACGGCATGTGAGGGCCGCCGGCCGGTTCACTTCACAATGCGCTCGGTACCGAAGACGCCCTGCTCGACCACGAAACGGCGGCAGTGATCGACGAATGCCTGCACCGTCAGCGTGCGGTGCTCGGCATTCGGCAAGGCTATGCCCATGGTCAACGGCCTGACGTCTCCCAGCAGCGGCACGAAGACCAGCAGCTTGCCATCCGGCGACATTGCGTTGAGCGGCCGCATATTGGCGATGCCATAGCCGAACCCGTTGGCGACCATCGAACGCATCACGGCGATGTCGCCGGTACGCTCCACGATGTTGGGCCGCAGGCTCCGGGCCTGGAAGGCCGACAGAAAGTATTCGCGACTGTAGGGCAGATCGAGCAGCACCATCGGCTCGTCCACCAGTTCCTCGGGCGTGATGCCCGCCTTCCCCGCAAGGCGATGCGCGGCCGGCAGCATCACATAGGCCGGCAATTGCATCAGCGGCTCGAACGTCATGTCCTGCGACAGTTCGAGATCATAGGTCAGCGCGGCGTCTATTTCGCCGCGTTGCAGCATCTCGAACAGCTGACCCTGGTTGCGCTCGAACTGCCTGACGCGCACATCCGGATAGGCGTCCTCGAATTTGCGGCGAAGCGCCGGCAGCACGATCTGGGCGAAGGTGAGCAGGCAGCCTATCGCCAGCGGCCCGCGCACCTTTTCGGCGATGTCGCCGGCAATGTCGTGCAGCGCGTCAGCATCGTTGAGCAGTCGCGCCGCCTCCTTCAGGAACAGGCGGCCGCCGGCCGTGAGCGCCAGGGCATGCGAATGCTTGCGAACGAAGAGCTGCACGCCGAACTCGGCTTCGAGCTGGGCGATCGACGCCGAGATCGACGGCGGCGAGACATTCACCTGCTCGGCCGCCTTGGCGATCGAGCCGGCTTCGCCGACAGCGACAAAATATTCGAGTTGTCTGAGCGTGAAGCGGAGCGGCATGGGCTTCTATGATGCCCGTTTGGTTGCTGCAATCAAGCCGTGGTCGCTCCTCAGTATTTTATCCAGGTGGTTTTCAGCGCGGTGTATTTGTCGAGCGCATGCAGCGACAGGTCGCGGCCGAAGCCGGATTGCTTGAAGCCGCCGAAGGGGGTCATGGGGCTCAGCGCGTCGACGGTGTTCACGGAAACCGTGCCCACACGCAGCCGGTCCGCGACGCGGTGCGCCCGCGACAGGCTGTCGGTCCAGACCGAGGCTGCAAGACCGTAGATGCTGTCATTGGCGAGCCGGAGCGCCTCCTCCTCGCCGTCGAAGGCGACGACGGACAATACCGGGCCGAATATCTCGTCGCGGGCAAGCGGGTCGTCGTGCGCGACATTGTCGAAGATCGTCGGCTGGATGAAACTGCCGCGTCCGTTGACAGCAAGCTGGGCGCCGCCGGTGACCAGCCGGGCAGACTTCCTGCCGCCTTCGATGAAGCGCATGACATTCGCGGCGTGGCGCGTGTCCACCATCGCGCCCATCCTGGAGGCGGGATCGAGCGGGTCGCCAGGCTGGGTTGCCGCCGCCCGCTGCACGAGCCTTTCGACAAACGCATCCTTGATCCGGTGCTCGACGAACAGCCGGGAATTGGCCGAGCACACTTCGCCCTGGTTGAAGAAGATGCCGAAGGCGGCCATGTCGGCCGCCGCGTCCAGGTCGCCGCAATCGGCGAAGACAAGATTGGGGCTCTTGCCGCCGGTTTCCAGCCAGACCTGCTTCATGTTCGACTGGCCGGAATATTGCAGGAACATCTTGCCGACGGCAGTCGACCCGGTGAAGGCGAGGCAGTCGACATCCATATGCCGGCCAAGCGCCTGGCCGGCGGTCTCGCCGAGGCCCGGCACCACATTGAGAACGCCGGCAGGCAGGCCGGCTTCCATGGCGAGTTCCGCCAGCCTGAGCGCCGAGAAAGGCGACTGCTCGGCCGGCTTCAGCACCACCGAATTGCCGGCCGCAAGCGCCGGCGCGCATTTCCAGGTCGCCATGTCGAGCGGAAAATTCCATGGCACCACGGCTCCGACCACGCCGAGCGGCTCGCGCCGCACCAGAGCGAGGTCGCCACGGCCCGTGGGCGCTACCTCGTCGTAGATCTTGTCGATGGCCTCTCCATACCATTGGAAGATCGCCGCCGAGCCCGGCACGTCGATGGAGGCCGCGTCTCTGACCAGCTTGCCCATGTCGAGCGATTCCAGCAGCGCGAGTTCATGCAGGTTTTCCCGAAGCAGCTCGGCCAGTCGCAGCAACACCTGTTTGCGGTGCGCCGGACTTGTTCGCGACCAGACGCCGGACTCGAAGCTGCGCCGCGCCGCCGCGACCGCAAGGTCGATGTCTTCCTCCCCGCAGGAGGCGACTTCGGCCAGCGTTTCGCCTGTAGCCGGATTGACGCTGGCGAAAGTCCGCCCCGAGCGCGCGGGCACGGCTTTACCGTCGATGAAGGCCTTTTCGCGAAAACGGATTTCGGACGCCCTGGCGATCCATTCCTTGTGGCTGAGTTCGCTCATCACTGGCTCCAGACGGTCGCAGTCATTCGTCGCCGGGGACGCCGTAGCTCGGCGCGCCGGATGGGTTGAGGGCGCGGGTGACGTAGGCGTCCAGTTGAGGCTTGTAGATTTCCCACAGCCCCGCCAGTTGTTCGATCGGACAGGCTTCGGTCCAATCGCAGCGCAGATCGGCGACAGGCCACGAGACGTCACGCACCAGCTTCATTCCGGCGGAACGCACAGGTCCGGCCTCGCCGCCGGCCGCGAGCGCGGCCCGCATTGTGGCGATCAACCGGTCGCCGAGCTCGCCGTCAGAGGCAAGGAAAGCGTCGACCATGGCGCGCGGGATGCCGTCATTGGCGAGCAGGTTGCCGCCGCAGGCGACATTCTCACCGCGCGCCTCGGCCCAGATGCCGAGCGCTTTCGGTCCCGAATGAATGGCGCTGCCGCCGGCCGCATCGACAGCAAGGAGTTGGCGGTATTCGCTGTGCGCGGTGCGCTTCAGGATCGCGACCGCCTCGGCCGCCGAAGCGCCGCGCGCCATCAGGTCCAACGCCCGCGGCCCAAGCGTCGGGTCGGTGACGTTCTGGCTGGCGACCGCGCCGACACCCGCCTGCGCGTAGGCGCAACGCGCCGCGACCGCGGGAGACGACGACGACACCGCCACTCCGAACATGCCTGTGCGCCGACAGCGCGCGACGATGGAGAGGGTCATGGCGCCTAATCCGGAATTACTGCGGTGCCGTCGATCTCGACCAGCCATTCCGGCCGCGCCAGGGCCGACACGACAAGGCCGGTCGAAACCGGATGCACGCCCTTGATGTATTCGCCCATCGTCCGGTAGACGGCCTCGCGATGGCGCACATCGGTGAGGTAGATCACCACCTTGACCAGATGCTCCATCGTCCCGCCGCATTCCTCGATGAGCTGCTTGATGTTCTGCATGACCTTATGGGTCTGCTCGACCGGATCGTGGCTGTCGATGTTTTTGGCCGTGTCGAGATCCTGCGGGCACTGGCCGCGCAGATAGACGGTCCGGCCGCCCCGCGTGACGACCGCCTGGCAGAGATCGTTGTCGAGCTTCTGCTCGGGGTAAGTTTCCTTGGTGTTGAACTTGCGAATTCGTGTATGCGCCATCTTGGTCTCCATCGGGGCGGGCTAGCAGCGATCGTGGGCTCTGGTCAGGCATCCACCGTCTGGCGCTGCGCGGCAGCATGGTAGGCCAGATATTTTCTTTGCGTCGAAATACGGTCGGCCACGTGCTTGGCATCATGCCAGACGCCCCAGATGAAGCTCGACCCTCTTCGCGATTGCCAGGGCAGTCCCAGGAAATAGATGCCGGGCTCGGTCGAGACGCCGCGATGGTGCCTTGGCCGGCCCTTGTCATCGAAGGCGTCGACCTTCAACCAGCTGTAATCGACGGCAAAACCCGTCGCCCAGATGATCGTCGTTATGCCGGCTTCCGCCAGATCGAGCTCGAGGATCGGATTGGTCAGGCATTCCGGGTCCGGACCGATCCTGCGGAGATCCGGCTCCTCCGGAAGGTCCAGACCGTTGCGCACGACATAGGCGTCGGCCTCGTCAAGCAGCGACATCAGGTTGGCGTCGCCGCGCGCAATGTTCTTCGCGAGGTCCGGCGCGAAGGTCATCACGCCGTCCTGGTACGTCTTCGTCATGCCGACCAGGATAAGGCCCTGCGCGGCCAGACGGCGGAAATCGATCGTCTCGCCGCCGCGCGCGCCGCTAACCGCGATGGTGACATGTTCAGTGCCTGGCCCAGGCGTTTCCAGGTCCCATTTGCCGAGAACGCCAAGCCACCAGCAGAAGTCCCGCCCACGATAGGCCCGGGGTGGGCGGTCATGCGCGCCAACCGACAGATAGACACGCCTTCCCGAGCGCTGCAGTTCATCGGCGATCTGCACGCCCGACGATCCCGCTCCGACCACCAGTACCGCGCCTTTCGGTAATTGCGCGGGGTTGCGGTAGGCGCTGGAATGTATCTGCAGAATACCGGCGTCGCCGGGAACAAGAGGTGGAATGACGGGAACCTGGAAAGGTCCGGTCGCCGCGACCACGCTGTTGGCTTCAATGACGCCATCCGAGGTCTCGACCCGAAATCCCGGCCGGCCGGCATTTCTCTCAACGCATTTAACCTCGACGCCGCAGCGGATCGGCGCATTGATCTGCTTTGCATAGGCGGCAAAATAATCCGCAACCTCCTCCTTGGAGGGAAAGCCATCGGGCCCGGTCACGGGAAATTCCATGCCGGGAAAACGGTCATGCCAGGCCGGGCCGTTGGCAACCAGGGAGTCCCACCGCTGCGAACGCCAGCGCTCGGCAATGCGGCCGCGCTCGAGAACCAGATGCGGCACCCCACACTTGCTCAGGTGCTCGCTCATGGCCACGCCTGCCTGGCCGCCACCGACGACAAGCGTGTCTACTTCCTCAACCGACATGCCCAGTCCTTTTCTGACCATCCGACAGCTTCCGGCGCGCAAGAACCGCCTTCGGGCGCCCGTCGGGCGCGGCCCGTTTCGCCGTTCTTCCGGACGCGCCCTCACGCCATCCGGCCTCCCCTCCATTAGCGCTGACAAGTAGCAGCAGGCGCTGGCGCGCGCCCATAACGAATCTCCGAAGTCACGCGTAACCATTTCCGAATTTATGGGTGGGTTTGGCGCACCTAGACTTGCAACGATCGCATTGGCACCGATGGCACGAGGAGCATTGCTGGGCGGGCGGGCCTGGTCATCAGGACCGGGCCCAATCGCGCCTTGCTCGCCAATGCTGCGGACACCGGCATTGCATGGAGTTGGGATGGGCGCTGAGAGCTTTGACTACATCGTCGTCGGCGCGGGTTCGGCCGGCTGCGTGGTCGCCAACAGGCTGAGCGCCGACCCCTCGGTCAGCGTCTGCCTGATCGAAGCCGGCGGCAGCGACAACAGCCTGCGGGTCAAGGTGCCGGCGGGCATCCTGTCGCTCTACGGCAACCCGAACTATGACTATTGCTTCGTCGGTGTGCCGCAACCCCATCTCAACAACCGCCGCGTTCCTGTCAATCGCGGCAAGGCGCTGGGGGGATCGAGCTCGATCAACTCGATGGTCTATATCCGGGGTGCCGCCGAGGATTATGACGAATGGGCCTCGCTCGGCTGCGCCGGCTGGGCCTACAGCAATGTGCTCCCAGTTTTCCGCGCCCTGGAGCGCAATCTGCTCGCCCAGGACCCGCGCTATCACGGAACGCGGGGAGAACTGCTGGTCGACAATCCGCGCGACCCGAACGTGCTTTCCGGCATGTTCGTCAAGGCCGGTCAAAGCGCCGGCCTGCCCGCCAACAGCGACTTCAACGCCGAAAGCCAGCTCGGTCTTGGCATCTACAACGTCACCCAGGATCGCGGTCAGCGCTTCAGCAGCTTCAGCGCCTTCATACGGCCGGTACTTGGCCGCGAGAACCTGACGCTGATCGGCGAATGCGAGGTGACCGATCTTGTCATCGCCGACGGGCGCGCAACGGGACTGCGCGTGCGTCATGGCGGCGAGCAGAAGACACTTGCCGCCCGGCGCGAGATCGTGCTTTCGGCGGGCGCCATCAACTCGCCCAGAATCCTGATGGCGTCCGGTATCGGGCCCGCTGCCGAGCTCAAGCAGATCGGCATCGAGCCTGTTCTCGACCTGCCTGGCGTCGGCAAGAACCTGCAGGACCATGTCGACGGCATGATCACCGTGCGCTCGGGCAGCAACAGGACGCTCGGCCTGTCGCTCGCCAACCTGCCCCGCATCGCGGCCGCGCCCTTCCAGTATTTCGCGCGTCGCAGGGGCATGCTCACCACCAACTATGTCGAGGCCGGCGGCTTCGCGAAGACGAGATACGCGAACGGTCTTCCCGACATCCAGTTCCACTTCGTGCCGGGCTATCGCAGCCATCGCGGCAGGCTGATCGAATACGGCCACGGCTATGCCATCCACACCTGCGTGCTGCGGCCGAAAAGCGTTGGGGAGATCACGCTTTCGCGGGACAGTTCGCGCCGGGACGTCCTCATCGACCACCGCTTCTTTTCCAGTGAAGACGACGCGATGGTGCTGGTCGAAGGCATCAAGATCGCACGCCAGATCTTCGCTTCGTCCGAGTTCGACGCGATACGGGGCAAGGAGATGCTGCCGGGCAAGGATGTCAGAACCGATGACGAAATCCTGGCCTATCTGCGCGCCGAGGCGCTGACCGTCTACCACCCGGTGGGAACCTGCAAAATGGGGACGGATGCGATGGCGGTCGTCGATCCCGCGACATTGAAGGTGCGGGGCATCGAAGGCTTGCGGGTCGCGGATGCGTCGGTGATGCCGAAGCTGATCGGCGGCAACACCAATGCGCCAAGCATGATGATCGGCCAGAAAGCGTCGGAGATGATGCTCGGCTGACCCGCTGTGTGTCCGTTCGGTCAGCCTGTGTCGGTTGTTCGAAGCGGCTCCGCCCCATAAGAGCGAAGGCGGCATGGTCGATCACGAAGCGTACCCGTTTGAACCCTCCGCCGCCCCGACACCTCAGTGATCCTCGTCGATCTCGTCGTGCAGGAGCCCAAGGATACGACGCTTCAGCGCGATGAACTCGGGTTCGAGGATCACGTCCATCGAGCGCGGCCGGGGAATGTCGACCTTGATCTCGGCCTTGATCCTGCCGGGGCGGGCAGTCATCACCAGAACGCGGTCGCCCAGGACGAGCGCTTCGTCGATATCGTGGGTGACGAAGAGCACCGTCTTCTGCTGCCGTTCCCAGACACGCAAAAGCAGCTTCTGCATGGTGCCGCGCGTCTGGCTGTCGAGAGCGCCGAACGGTTCGTCCATCAACAGCACGGCCGGGTCGTTCGCAAGCGCCCGCGCGATCGCGACACGTTGTTTCATGCCACCGGACAATTGGGCGGGGTAATGATCGGCGAAGGCTGCCAGGCCGACCTCCTCGAGGTACTGGTCCACGATCCGCTTGCGCTGCTCCGCAGGCAGGCCCTTGCGCTTGGGACCGTACTCGATGTTGGCGCGCACCGTCAGCCAGGGAAAGAGCGTATAGCTCTGGAACACCATGCCTCTGTCAGCGCCGGGTTCGATGACCTCCCTGCCATCGACCTTGATGCTGCCGGAGGTCGCGTCGTTGAGGCCGGCGGCGAGATAGAGCAGGCTGGACTTGCCGCAGCCGGAAGGTCCGACGATGACGCAGAATTCGTTCCTGGCCACCTTGAGCGATACATCGTCCAGCGCCAGCACGCCGTTGGCCTCGCCGTAACGCAGTGTCACGTCTTCAACGGCCATGGTGATGCCGGCCGAACGCACGTCGGTTGCCGATACCGCGCCGGCCGAAGTGCTCGCCTTGATGGATTCAGTCATCACTACCCTTGATCCGGCTGCGGTTTGTGTGGTTGCGTTCAAGATCAGGGTGCCCATGGCGCGACCCTCGCTCGGAGAAGACGGAATGCGGTGTCGGTGATGAGGCCCAGAAGCCCGATGGCGGCGATGGCCATGAAGATGACATCGACCTGGAAGCCGCGCATCGCCTTGAGGCTGATATAGCCAAGCCCGCTCGAAGCGGCGACGAGTTCGGCCACGACCAGGTAGGTCCAGGCCCAACCCATGGTGACGCGGAGCGTGTCGAGGATCGCGGGAAGCGCTGCGGGAAAAATGACATGCCACACCGCTTCGCTGCGCTTGGTGCCCAGGGTATAGGAGGCATTCACCAGGTCCCTGGATACGCCGCGCGCGCAATCGGAAATCATCACCAATTGCTGGAAGAAGGTACCGAAGAAGATCACCGCTATGCGCTGCTCGATGCCGATGCCGATCCACAGGATGAACAGCGGCACAAACGACGTCACCGGCAGGTAGCGGATGAAATTGACCAGCGGCTCCAGCGGCGCCTGCACCGCCCGGTAGGTGCCCATCCAAAGGCCGAGTGGCACGGCAATCACCGATGATACGATGAAGCCAAGCAGCACCACCTTGGCGCTGGTCAGCGTGTGGTAGAACAGACTGCCATCCAGACCCATGCGATAGGTCGTCTGCAGCACCGTGCCTGGCGTTGGCAAAAACATGTTGGGTACGACGCGTCCATAGGACAGCAAGGCCCAGCCGCCGATCACGACGACCCACATCGCCAGCGCAAGCGAGGTCGCCGTGCTGGCGGGAATGTTGGCGAATGGGGTCGTCAGGCGTGTCCACGCCGTCCGCCTCTGTGCCATCGGATGGCCTCCATTGATTAAGCGCGAAATCCGGCTTTCGATAGAATGGGGGCGGCCCCCAGGAACCGCCCCCAGCATCGAAAGCTCACTGTTCCTTGATGAAATCAGTGTCGAGGATGGTTTTCGCGTCGATCGTCATCTTGAGCTTGCCGGCCTTGCCCCAGATATCCTGCGCGAAGTTCACCAGGTCGGAGGCCTCGCTCTTTTCCGGCGTGCCGAAGAATTCCAGATTGCGGGCGCGGTCGTAATAGCGCACGCCCTTGGCGCCGGCCGCGAAATCCTCGGGCTTTTCGAGATAGCCGCCAATGCCCTTGGCCATGATCTCATAGGCCTTTTCAGGGTTGGCCTTGATGTATTCGACCGCCTTATAATAGCCCTTCACGAGTGCCTTCACGTCCTCGGGATGCTTTTCAATCAAATCGCATTTGAGGGCGATCACGTCCACGATCAGGCCGGGCGTGGTCGTGGAATCGATCAGCACTTTTCCTTTCCCGCCCTTGCGGACTTCGGTGAGATGCGGCTCCCAGGTGACGGCGGCGGGCACCTGGCCGGCGATGAAGGCTGTCGCGGCATCGTCGGCGGTCATGTTGGTGACGCTGACGTCGTCCTCGGTCATGCCTTCCTTCTTCAGGAGCACATTGAACCAGAATTCGGAGACCGAGCCTTCGTTCAGGGCGACGGGTTTGCCCTTCAGGTCCTTCAGCGACGCGACATCGGCCTGCGTGACCACACCGTCGCCGCCATGGCTGTCGTCGAGCGCCAGGACGTATTTGAAGCAGAGCTCGTCGGAGCGGTATTTCATCAGCTCGTCGACGGTGGACGCGGCGCCGTCGAGGTCGCCGCCGGCGACCGCGGCCATGTAAAGTGCCGACTCTTCGATGACCTTCAGGTCGACATCGACGCCGGCCTCCTTGAAGTAGCCGAGGTCACGGGCAAGAAACAGCGGACCATAGCCGACCCAGGTCGTCATGCCGATACGGATGGCGCCGGCATTGGCGGGAGCGGCAAGCCCCAAGCCCAGCAGGCCCGCGCTGACCGTGGCCAGCAGGCAATTGCGGAATGTCTTCATTGTCGTGGTTCCCCTATGATTGTTGTTGGCATCGGTCTTGTTCGAGTTGCGTACGCCAAGCCGTGGCTCGGCAGCCGCCCTCTTGTTATGCGTCGCCTCCCGGGCGGACCTTGCGTGTTCTAGGTTCGGGAAAAGAGCATCCGGGCCGGATCGCAAAAAGAAGTCTTTTTCTGTCTTTTGCTTCGCCGAAACCGAAGTAGCCCGCCAACGGGCAGACACTGGGCGTAGGGGAATGGATAGCCAGCACCTCCCGATGGCCGTGGGGAAGTGCCTCCCGGCCAGGGCCTTGAGCAGCGCTCAAGCTCTACCGCGACAGGCGCTCCACGAGCATGGCCGAGAGGTCGCGGCCCGCTGAGGAGCCGACGTGAAGTTCACGATGCTGAAAGGCGAGACGCCCGAGGAATGTCCTTGGGCGCCAACATCGTGAAGGGCATCAAGATGCTTTCGGGGACGCGCGCTACAAGCTCGCCAAGCGAGTCTTGCTCGTCACCGACGGCCCGTCACGCCGCCGGCTGCATGGCCGCCCTCAGCAGCATGCCGAACAGGTCGCGCGGCTCATCAGGATCGGCGAGCAGGTCGAGTTCCTCGTAAAGGCCGGTCGCCTGCAACTGGTCGCGCACATAGCGCAGCGCCGAAAAATCCTCGATCGCGAAGCCGACTGAGTCAAACAGCGTAATCTGCTTTGCGTCACGGCGGCCTTGCGTCTTGGCGGCAATCACCTGCCAGAGTTCCGTCACCGCATGGTCGGGATCCAGTTGCTGTATCTCGCCCTCGATGCGTGTCTGGGGCGGGAACTCGACGAAGATATCGGAGCGCAGCAGGATATCCCTGTGCAATTCGGTCTTGCCGGGGCAATCGCCGCCGACGGCGTTGATGTGAACGCCGGAGCCGACCATGTTGTCGGTGAGGATGGTGGCACACTGTTTGTCGGCGGTGACGGTGGTGATGATCCCGGCCCCCTCGACGGCCTCCTGCGCGGTCTCGCAGACGGTGATGTCGAAGCCCATGCCAGCCAGATTCCTGGCGCATTTGCGTGAAGCGGACCGGTCGATGTCGTAGAGCCGAAGCCGGTCGACGCCGGTCAGCGCCTTGAAGGCGATGGCCTGGAATTCCGACTGGGCGCCGTTACCGATGATGGCCATGGTGCGTGCGCCGCGCGGCGCCAGATATTTAGCGGCGACCGCCGATGTGGCGGCGGTGCGCAGCGCGGTCAGGATGGTCATCTCGGTGAGCAGCATGGGGTAGCCGCTGCCGACATCGGCGAGCACGCCGAACGCCGTGACCGTCTGCAAACCCTGGCGCATGTTCTTGGGATGGCCGTTGACATATTTGAAGCCATAGAGGCGCCCGTCGCTTGTCGGCATCAGCTCGATGACGCCGTCATGGCTGTGCGAGGCGATGCGCGGCGTCTTGTCGAAAAGCTCCCAGCGGCGGAAGTCCTCCTCGATATAGCCGGCGAGTTCGGTCAGGAAGCGCTCGACGCCGATGGCGAGCACCAGCTTCATCATGCGGTCGACGCTGACGAAGGGGACGATGTTCAGCTTTGCCGTGGTCATGATCAGAAGCTCCCGGAATGGCTGCGCGTGGGGCGGTCCATGATGCGGCGCCCCATCAGGCTCGCCGTCAGGTCGACCATCAGCGTCGCGGTCCGGCCGCGCTCGTCCAGAAAGGGGTTCAACTCGACCAGGTCGAGGCTCGACACCAGCCCGCTGTCCGACAGCATCTCCATCACCAGATGCGCCTCGCGGAACGTCGCGCCGCCGGGAACCGTGGTGCCGACCGCCGGCGCGATCGAGGGATCGAGGAAGTCGACATCAAGACTGACATGCAGCAGCCCGTCCTCGGCCGCTACACGCGCCAGGAAAGCGCGCAGCAGCGGCGCGATGCCATGCTCGTCGATGGCGCGCATGTCGTGCACGGTCACGCCCGCCTGGTTCAGCGCGCGGCGTTCGGCCGGGTCGACACTGCGCAGGCCCATCGTGCAGATGCGGGAGGGATCGACCGCCGCCGGCAGATCGGGGAAGTAGCCGCTGAACCCCGGCTGGCCGCTGGCATAGGCGAGCGGAACGCCATGCAAATTGCCGCTGGCCGTGGTGTCGAGCGTATGGAAATCCGGATGCGCGTCGAGCCACAGTACGAACAGCGGCCGCCCGGTTTCGGCGGCGCGGCGGGCGAGACCCGACACGGTCCCGGCCGAGATCGAATGATCGCCGCCGAGAAAGATCGGCATGGCGTCCTCGCTGGCGGCGTAGGCGGCTTCGGCAATGGAGGATGTCCAGGCTGAAATCTCGGGCAGAGCCTTCAGCGCCAGATTGCCGTGCACGATGCGCCTGGCCGCAATTGGCTGGACGGCGCCCATATCCTCGACACTGTGGCCAAGCCCGGACAGCACCTGGACCAGTCCGGCGGTCCTCAGCGCACTCGGCCCCATTTCGCATCCCATCCTGCCAGCGCCGTCCTGCACGGGCGCTCCGACGATTCTGCAACGCATTGTTTTTCCTGATGCCTGGGTTCGGGTGGCCGTGAGAGGACCACGACGGCCCGGCGATATGAACAAATAAAATTGGCAATTCGAGAAGCATGATCTATCGTAATGGCAGCATAGATGATCAGAATGGTAATTCATGGATACGTTGGATGAACGGCTCGTGACCTTATTGCGGCATGATGCGCGCCGCAGCGTCTCGGACCTCGCTGTCGACCTCGGCGTCTCGCGCGCCACGGTCAGGGCCCGTATGGAGCGGCTGGAGCGTTCCGGCGAGATCATCGGCTACACGGTGGTGCTGCGCGCCGACGCCGTCGACCAGCGCATTCGCGGCATCATGCTGGTCGAGATTGAAGGCCACGCCGCCGACCGCGTGGTGCGTGCGCTGGGCGGCTTCCCTGAAGTCTCGACCATCCACACCACCAACGGCCGCTGGGACCTCGTTGTCGAGCTCGGTACCGCCACGCTGACGGATTTCGACGCCGTGCTCAGGCGCATCCGGCTCATTGCCGGCATCACCGGCAGCGAAACCAGCCTGCTCCTGGCAACGCCGCGCACCACCCGGGCAAGACTGGGGTGATGCTTGCGGGCAAACGGCCGAACCGGCGTTGCGGCTGGATGTGTGGCCTGAACGTCTCGCCGGCCGTTACTCCTCCCTGAACGCCCTGCCTGTGCATTCGTCGCGGGCCGCGGCACGGCGCGAGAGGCCCCCTATTCCACCGTCACTGACTTGGCGAGATTGCGGGGCTGGTCGACGTCGGTGCCCATGAAGACGGCGGCGAAATAGGCCAGCATCTGGATCGGCAGCGCATAGATGATCGGCGAGATGAGTTCCGGCACGTCCGGAAGCACGATCGTCTCCATCGTCTTCAGGCT
>NZ_JAFKIC010000282.1 GCF_017306585.1 Mesorhizobium sp.
TCCTGCCGGACATCTCCCCCTCAAGGGGGGAGATCGGCTGTCATTTCGGCTTACCCCAATCGCCGATGTTGATGATTGGGCGCCGCCGGCAAAGCTGCCAATCTCCCCCCTTGAGGGGGAGATGTCCGGCAGGACAGAGGGGGGCGCCTCGCAGTGACCCATCATCCTGTATCTCCTCTCAATCGTGGCAACGCGCGCAAGATGCGCAAGTCGATGACCAACGCCGAACTGAAGCTGTGGAATGAGATCAGGGCGCACCGCCTCATGGGACTGGCGTTTCGACGCCAAATGCCGATCGCCGGCTACATCGTCGACTTCGCCTGTCCCAACAAAAAGCTGATCGTCGAACTGGATGGCTCCCAGCACGCCTCGCGTCAGGTTTCTGCATCTGACGCTGTGCGAGCAACCAAGCTCGAAGCTTTGGGCTGGACCATCCTGCGCTTCTGGAACGACGACGTCATCCGCGATATCGACAATGTCTGCCAGCACATCGTCATCGCCGTCGGCCTGGCGGGCGCCGATGTGCCGCAATCAGCAACGGAGGAGTTCGTTTCATGATCGACCATCTCGGCATAACCGTTTCCGATTTCGACGCCTCGAAGGCGTTCTACGACAAGGCGATGGCGCCGCTTGGCGCCTCGCTGCTCTATATGGTGCCGCTGGAATACACCGGCGGCGCCAAGGTCGGCGGCTATGGCCGCGACCGGCCGGTGTTCTGGCTGAGCACCGGCAAGGACAAGCCCAGGGATCACCAGCATGTCGCGTTTACCGCGCGCAGCCGCGCCGAGGTCGACGCTTTCCATGCGGCCGCGCTTGCCGCCGGTGGCAGGGACAATGGCGGGCCTGGCCTTCGCCCGCACTATCACCCGAACTATTACGGTGCCTTTGTCTTTGACCCCGACGGCAACAACGTCGAGGCGGTCTGCCATGACCCGCAATGATCTCATGAGCCGGAGGGAATCATGAGCCTCGACAACCGGCCGGTTTATACAGGCGGCTGCCAGTGCGGCGCGGTACGCTTTCGCGTCGAAGGCACGCTGGGCGACGCTTCGGTCTGCCACTGCCGCATGTGCCAAAAAGCGAGCGGTAATTTCTACATGCCGCTGGTGTCGGTCCGCGGCGCCAGGGTCGACTGGACGCGGGGCGAACCCAAGCGGTTCCGTTCCTCCAATGCCGCCTGGCGCGGCTTCTGCGCCGAATGCGGCACGCCGCTGACTTTCGAGGCGCCTGATGGCATGGCGCTGGCGATAGCCGCCTTCGACGACCCGGCCGGCATCGCGCCGACCATCCAATGGGGCACGGAGGCAAAATTGCCTTATGTCGATAACATTCCACGCCTGCCTGGCGAGGAGACGATGGCGGATATGGACTCGGCCCCCTACCTTGCCGAACTTGTCTCCTATCAGCATCCCGACCACGACACCGACCAATGGCCGCCGGAGGAAAGACCATGACCGATCAAGTCCGAACCGGCGGCTGCCAATGCGGCGCCGTGCGCTTCCGCATCAAGGGCGCGCTCGGCCGCCCCTCCATCTGCCATTGCCGCATGTGCCAGAAGCAGTTCGGCTCCTTCTTCGGCGCGCTGGTGACGGTGCCCAGCGATGGTGTCGAATGGACGCATGAGGAACCGAGCTATTTCCAGTCGTCGGTCAACATCGATCGCGGCTTCTGCGCCCGTTGCGGGACGCCGCTGACCTACCGCCAGCCGGGCGGGCTGGAAATCGCCATCGGCGCCTTCGACGAACGTTCGGATCTGGCGCCGCAGATCCAGGTCAACTATGCGGCCCGGCTGCCTTGGGTGGAAGCGATCTTCCAGGCGCCGGTCCATGACGATCCCGACTATTACGCAAGGCAGGAGCAGATCATCTCCTTCCAGCATCCCGATCACGAAACGGCCAACTGGCCGCAACAGGGCCTGAAACTATGAGCTTGCGCACTCTCTATCCGGAAATCGAACCGTTCGACTCTGGCATGCTCGATGTCGGCGACGGCCACAAGGTCTATTGGGAGCGTTCCGGCACCAAAGGCGCCAAGCCGGCCGTGTTCCTGCATGGCGGGCCGGGAGGCACCATATCGCCGAAACACCGGCGCCTGTTCGACCCGAAGCTCTACGACGTCATCCTGTTCGACCAGCGCGGTTGCGGCAAGTCGACACCCAACGCCTCGCTGGAAGCCAACACCACCTGGCATCTGGTCGCCGATATCGAGCGCCTGCGCGAGATGGCCGGATTCGACAAGTGGCTGGTGTTCGGCGGCTCTTGGGGCTCGACCCTGGCGCTCGCCTATGCCGAAACGCACCCCGGGCGCGTCAGCGAACTGGTGGTGCGCGGCATCTATACGCTGACCCGGGCCGAGCTCGAATGGTACTATCAGTTCGGCGTCTCCGAAATGTTTCCCGATAAATGGGAACGTTTCCTGGCGCCGATCCCCGAGGCCGAGCGCGGCGACATGATGGCGGCCTATCGCAAGCGGTTGGTCGGCACCGATCGCAAGGCCCAGGTCGAGGCCGCCCTTGCCTGGAGCCTGTGGGAAGGCGAGACGATCACGCTGCTGCCGGAACCGGAGACCAGCACTCCGTTCGGCAAGGACGACTATGCCGTCGCCTTCGCCCGCATCGAGAACCATTATTTCGTCCATGCCGGCTGGCTGGAGGAAGGGCAGTTGCTACGCGATGCGTACAAGCTCAAGGATATACCCGGCACGATCGTCCACGGCCGCTACGACATGCCGTGTCCGGCGAAATATGCCTGGGCGCTGCACAAGGCCTGGCCGAAGGCGGATTTTCATCTGATCGAGGGCGCCGGGCATGCCTATTCGGAACCGGGCATTCTGGACCGGCTGATCCGGGCGACGGACACGTTCGCGGGCAAGAACTGATATCGGCCTTCGGGCCAAGGGAAGGTGCTCACGCACCCACGCAGCCATGACAAAGCAACGCCTCTATCTCTTCGACACGACATTGCGCGATGGCCAGCAGACGCCGGGCATCGACTTTTCCGTCGAGGACAAGATCGCGATTGCAAAGCTGCTCGACGAGTTCGGCATGGACTATGTCGAGGGCGGCTATCCCGGCGCCAATCCGACCGACACGGCATTCTTCCAGAAGAAGCGCACGGCGCGCGCCGAATTCGTCGCCTTCGGCATGACCAAGCGGGCCGGCGTCTCGGCGTCCAACGATCCGGGCCTTGCGGCGCTGGTGCAGTCGAAGTCCGATGCCATCTGCTTCGTCGCCAAGAGCTGGGATTACCACGTCCGTGTCGCGCTCGGCTGCACCAACGAGGAAAACCTGGATTCGATAAGGGCTTCTGTCGAGGCGGCGGTCGCCGCCGGCAAGGAGGCGATGGTCGACTGCGAGCATTTCTTCGATGGCTTCAAGGCGAATCCGGACTATGCGCTGGCCTGTGCCAGGACGGCCTATGATGCCGGCGCACGCTGGGTGGTGCTGTGCGACACCAATGGCGGCACACAGCCGTCCGAGGTGCGGGCCATCGTCGAAAAAGTCATCGCCGCGGGCATACCGGGCGACCATCTCGGCATCCACGCGCATGACGACACCGGGCAGGCGGTGGCCAACTCGCTGGCCGCGGTCGAAGCCGGCGCACGCCAGATCCAGGGCACGCTGAACGGCATTGGCGAGCGCTGCGGCAACGCCAATCTGGTCACCATCATCCCGACCCTGGCGCTGAAGCCGGCCTTCGCCGACCGTTTCGAAACGGGCATCTCTGCCGAAGCGCTGACCGGCATATCCAGGTTGTCGCGCGCCTTCGACGAATTATTGAACCGCGCGCCGGAAGCGCAGGCGCCCTATGTCGGCGCTTCCGCCTTCGCCACCAAGGCCGGCATCCATGCTTCGGCGCTCGCCAAGGAGCCGGCGACCTATGAGCACGTGGAGCCGCAGGCCGTCGGCAACCGCCGTCGCGTCATGGTCTCCGACCAGGGCGGCAAGGCCAATTTCCTGGCCGAGCTGAAGCGGCGCGGCATCGAAGTGCCGAGGGACGATCACCGCCTCGACGCGCTGATCGCGGTGGTCAAGGAGCGCGAGGCCTCGGGCTATGCCTATGAGGGCGCGGACGCGTCTTTCGAACTGCTTGCCCGCAAGATGCTGCATGGCCTGCCGGAGTTCTTCAACGTCACCTCCTTCCGCTGCATGGTCGAGCGTCGCTTCGACGCCAACGGCCAGTTGAAGACGGTGTCGGAGGCGATCGTGAAGGTCGAGGTCGACGGCGAGGAGAAGATGTCTGTCGCCGAAGGCCATGGCCCGGTCAATGCGCTCGACATCGCGCTGCGCAAGGATCTCGGCAAATATCAGGGCGAGATCGTCGACCTCGAACTCGCCGACTTCAAGGTGCGTATCCTCAATGGCGGCACCGAAGCGATCACCCGGGTGCTCGTCGAATCGCACGATTCCACCGGCGCCCGCTGGTGGACGGTCGGCGTGTCGGAAAACATCATCGATGCTTCCTTCCAGGCGCTGATGGATTCGATCGTCTACAAGCTGATGAAGAACCGCGACATGGCCGGACTGGTGGCGGCGGAGTAGCAGCTCTGCTTCCTCCTCCCGTTGTCGGAAGCGAGGTCGTGGCGAAAAACCGCTTGAACCATCACGGGAAGTCCATTGATCCATCAGAAATATGTGATGGTCTTGCGCGTTCCGCTGGGCCATAGCGTCAGGCCATGGTCACCGAAGCCGCTCAACTCGATCAGGACGCCAAGGCCCGTCGCGGTTTTCTTCTGGCGCTTGGCGCTTACTTCCTGTGGGGCCTGCTGCCTTTCTACATGAAGGCAGTGGCGCATCTGCCCTTGGCCGAGGTGATTTCGCATCGCATCCTCTGGTCGGTGCCGATCGCCGCGGCCGTGCTGGTCTGGGCCGGCCGCACCGCCGACTTCAAGGCCGTGATCCGCTCGCCGAAGAGCATTGCCATGGCGGCGCTGACGGCCGTGCTGATCTCGGTCAACTGGGGCATCTATGTCTGGGCGATCTCGGTCGATCGCACCGTCGAGACCGCCCTTGGCTACTATATCAATCCTCTGGTGGTCGTCGTCGTTGGAGCGGTGATGCTTGGCGAAAAACTCGATCGTCTGCAGATCGCCGCGGTGGCGCTGGCCGCGATCGCCGTGACGGTGCTTACCATCGAGGGCGGCAAGCTGCCATGGGTCTCGCTGGCGCTCGCCCTTTCCTTCGCCGCCTACGGTTTCTTCCGCAAGACGCTGCCGATAGGCCCAAGCCAGGGCTTCCTGCTCGAGGTGCTGCTGCTTTCGGTGCCGGCGCTTTGCTATATCGTCTACCTGATCGCCACCGGTCAGGACCATTTCATCTCCAGCACTGCGGGCGATACCGCGCTGCTTCTCGGCTGCGGCCCGGTGACCGCGGTTCCGCTGCTTTTATTCGCCTTCGGCGCCAAGCTGCTGCGGCTCTCCACCATCGGCATCATGCAGTACATAGCGCCGACCATGGTGTTTCTGATCGCCGTACTGATCTTCGATGAGCCGTTCGGCACGGCGCAGGCTGTCGCCTTCGCGCTGATCTGGGCGGCACTCGCGGTTTACTCCTGGTCGATGCTGGCGTCGGCACGCAAGGCCTCCGGGCGGTAGAGGATTTTCGATGTATCTCCTGCATATCGCCAACAAGAATTATTCCTCATGGTCGCTGCGGCCATGGGTACTCATGCGCGAACTCGGCATTCCCTTCGAGGAGCGGCTGACGCCCTTTCCGACCGGATCGAGCTGGGCCCTCTACCGGCCGTTCTCGCCGAGCGGCCGGGTGCCCTGCCTGGTCGAAGACGGCTGGGCGGTCTGGGATTCGCTCGCGATCGCCGAATATCTGGCCGAGCGGCATCACGGCGTCTGGCCGGTCGAGGCCAAGGCGCGGGCCTGGGCGCGCTCGGCCGCGGCCGAAATGCACTCGAGTTTCACCGCGTTGCGCGGCTCATGTCCCATGAACTGTGGCGTACGCGTCGAGCCGTTTCCGATGGCCGATGCATTGAAGCAGGATATCTTCCGCCTCGGCGATCTCTGGAACGATGGTCTGAACCGTTTCGGCGGGCCGTTTCTGGCGGGTGCGCATTTTACCGCTGTCGACGCCTTCTTCGCCCCGGTGGCGTTTCGGGCCCAGTCCTATGGACTTGCCTTCGAGGGCGCGGCTGCCGCCTATCCGGCGCGGTTGCTTGCCCTGGCGGGAATGCGCGACTGGTATGAAGCAGGTCTCGCGGAAACCTGGCGCGAGCCCGACCATGAGGCTGAAGTCCGGGCCGCCGGCACCATCGCCGAGGATCTTCGCGCTTCGGCGTAAAGTTTCGGGTGCGCTACAACCCGCGCCCAAGCCGGCGGACGAACAGGTAGGTCGCGGCCGCGATGATCACCGATATCCCCGTCACCACCCAGAAGCCAATCGGCGTGTCGAGCAGGGGCAATCCACCGACATTCATGCCGAACAGGCCGGAGATAATGGTCATCGGCAGCAACACGGCTGTCATGACCGAGAGGATGTAAAGCAACTGGTTCGACTGCATCGTCAGTTTGGCCATCAGTTCGTCCTGCAGCAGCCTCGTACGTGCCTGCAATTGCTCGCCGTCATTGTAGAGCGTCAGCGCCCGGTGCGAGAGCCTTGCCGCCATGTCGTTGATCGGGTCGGGCAGTTCGTCACGATGTGAATGATCGAGATGGCGAAACAGATTGGTCAGCGTTGCCATCTGCCGGTGGATGACCACCAACTGCCGCCGGGCATCGACCAGTGGTTGCCGCTCATTGTGCCATGCGTCGCGCACCACGCGGTCCTCGATGCCGTCGAGCGTGTCGCCGAGCTTGCCGAGTTCGAGCGCCATGCCGTCGAGCGACTGGCCCATTACCGCCTCGATGAGTTCGGCCGGCGAGCGGAACTTGCGCGATCCGTTCTCCACAGTTTTGCGGATGGCATCGACCGATTCCAGCGGTTGCTTGCGGGCGCCGATCAGCATCGTATCGTTGAAGGCGAAGCGGAAATGAACGAGCCCGCGCGCCTCCGAAAAATCGTGCCTCAGGTCTGGCAGGTCGCCAAACAGCCAGTTGTCCTCGTAGTCGATATGGCAGCCATGGCTGGGCGCGAGGAAAGCGTCCCGCGCGGTGGCCGGCAGGGCCTTCTCGGCGCCGATCTCCTGGCGGGCGTGCAGGTCGGTTATCTGATAGCTCCGCCAGCTCCAGTGCGCTTGCGCGGGGTCCTTGGTGCGAATGCCGTCGGCGGTGAAATGATAGAGGAAGAACAGCCCGTGCTCGTCGGGCAGATAAGGCGAGAGATCGGTGCCTTCAGGGGCGAGGGCGACATCCATGAGCGTGGTGCCAGATGCAGGTTTCGGATACGGCGCCGCATCGCGGCTGCCTGATCGCGATTCCTAACACGCGCGAGCCCGGATCTGTGTGACGGTTCCTTGACGCCCGATCACAGTGTGTCGAGCGCCGTTCCCGCCCATGCGCAGAGGCGGGCGGTCCGATCCCGGGACTGTGCCCGGGATCGGAAATTCGAAAGCCCGCGTCAGTCGACCTTGAACTTGTCCAGTGCGCTCTTCACTTCGTCGATGGCGACATTGACGCCGTCATAGCCATTGAGCTCGACCACTTTACGGCCCGCCGGCAGGCGCTTGTAGACCGAGAAGAACTGTTCGATCCGCTCGCGCTCGATCGAGGGAAGATCCTCGATGGACTTGATGTTGTCATAGGTGGGGTCCACGTCGGACACCGGGACCGCGATGATCTTGTTGTCGGATTCCCCGCCGTCGATCATCTTGAGCACGCCGATCGGCCGCACCCGGATGAAGGCTCCGGGATAGATGGGCTCGCGGCTGAAGACCAGCGCGTCGAGCGGGTCGCCGTCCCCGCCCTTGGTGCTGGCGATCGAACCGTAATTGGCGGGATAGACCACCGACATCGACTGGAAGCGATCCACGACCACATGGCCGGTCTTCGCGTCGATCTCGTATTTGGTCGAACTGCCGGCCGGAATTTCGATCACAACCTGGATGTCGGTCGGATCTCCCGACTGGGGGTAGGCGACAGGATTGACGTAGTCCGCCAGGGCAATCCCGGGAGCCAGGCAGAAAATCGCACCTGCGAAACCGAGAGCAATGTTCTTCAATATCATTTTTCCTCGCAACAGCGTTTGGTTGAATTGCGCGAGAAAATTGCCGCTCGCAGATAACAGGAAAATGACGATCCGTGGATTAAAGCGCCATGACTCTGACCCGTTATCCAACGTCAGTCGGCGTCGGTGCCCGACAGTGTGGGAAATTCTGCCGGCAGGCCCCTAGGCGATACGTTTAGTATTGTCTAGATTTGCGGGAGTTGCCGGAGGCAACTGGCGGCGGCATCGTTCATGCCGCCGTTTTTCACCAGCGGCGCGACGATCGCGCACAAAATCAGAAAGGGAGATCATGCCTGCGGGCGATGGCAGTAGTAGCTTGGCCGATATTCTGGGAATTCTTTCGGTCCTTTTCCTTGTCGCGGCGAACGGTTTTTTCGTAGCGGCGGAATTTTCACTGGTGGCGGTTCGAAAGAGCCGCGTGGCGGAACTGGTTGCCGCCGGCCGCATGAATGCGGCGGCCCTGAAGCGGGCCCTCGACAATCTCGATGCCAATCTCGCCGCCACCCAGCTTGGCATCACCATTTCGTCGCTGGCCCTCGGCTGGGTCGGCGAGCCGGCGCTGGCGCATCTGATCGAGCCGCTGCTGGCAGGCCTGCCGCAATCGATGGCTGTTTTCGGCTCGCATGTTATCGCGGTTGCCATTGCCTTCATCATCATCACGACGCTGCACATCGTGCTCGGCGAACTCGCGCCGAAGAGCCTCGCCCTGCAGCGCAGCGAGAGCACGGCCCTGTGGATCGTGCGTCCGCTCGGGCTCTTTCTGTTCCTCCTGCGTCCGGCGATCGTCACCTTGAACGGTCTCGGCAACCTTGTGCTGCGAGCTTGCGGGCTCCGGCCGGGCACGGGCGAAGGTGCCTTGCATTCTCCCGAAGAGCTGAAGCTCCTGGTTCAGGCGAGCCAGGAGGCCGGCATCCTCGAACACGCGCAGCGCGAAGTGTTCGTGCGTGTCCTCAATATTGGCGAGCGCCGCATTGGCGACATCATGACGCCGCGCCACGATGTCGACTGGATCGATCTCGGCGATACGCGTGAGGACATCATACGCACCATTCGCGAATGTCAGCACGAACAGCTCCTTGTCGGCCGCGACAGCATCGACGAGCCGATCGGCATGGTCCTGAAGAAGGACCTGCTTGACCAGCTTCTCGACGGACGACAGCTCGACCCGATGGCTGTGCTGCGCGAGCCGCTGGTCGTCTATGAGGCAACCTCCATCATCAGGGTGCTGGAGCGGTTCAAGCAATCGCCGGTCCGGCTGATCACGGTCATGGACGAGTATGGCAGTCTCGAAGGCATCGTCACCCAGACCGACTTGCTCGAGGCCATGGCGGGCGATCTGCCGGGGGCCGAGGGCGAGGAGCCGGACGTCGTCGTGCGCGAGGACGGATCGCTCCTGATCGAAGGCATGATGGCCGCGCACGAAGCCTTTGACCGCCTGGGCATCAAGAGCCGCCCCGCCGACGGCGACTATCGCACCATAGCGGGCTTTGCGCTGCTCCAGCTCGGACATCTGCCGGAGGCCGGAGAGAGCTTTAGCCATGAGGGCTGGCGTTTCGAGATCCTCGATCTCGATGGCCGCCGCATCGACAAACTGCTGGTAAGCAGACTGGCCGCGGCGAGCTAGTTTAGACCGGCCCACGGCGGCTCGGCATGACAAACCGCCGAGCCGCCGTGGGCGTGGTTCCATTCAGTGCTTCGGTCCAAAACCGGGATAGGGGTTGAGCGGCACGATCGCCGCTATATCCATCATGCCGGCCTTGATCAGCGGCAGGGTGGCGAGATGGGCGCGCACCTCGGTGTCGTCGGCCGCCTCGAACATCATACCGCTGCCGGGAATGTCACCGCGATTCCATATCTGGCGCACCGCGCCGCCGGCATAGAGCGTGCGCCGCTGCTCGGCTTCGCCGGGCAGGAGCGGGGCAAAGTCGGCGTCGCTGAACTTTGCGGTGTTGCGGGCGAGAAGGGCGAGAAATTGCATCGAGGTCTCCTTTGGTTGGGATGGCCGATTATCGGTTTTGGCTGGTCAGACTGTCCAAGACTGATTAGGCTAAAATTGAGACCTTGCAGGACTTGGTGAGCAATGTTCGATCTGCGCCAGCTTCGCTACTTCGTCACGGTCGCCGAAACCGGCAATGTCGGCCGCGCCGCCGAGCTACTGCACATTTCGCAATCGCCGCTCAGCCGGCAGATCATGCAGCTCGAGCAGCAATTGGGCGTCACCTTGTTCGAACGGGCAAAGCAACGGGTTCATCTCAACGCCGAGGGTCGCGCCTTCCTCACGGAAGCCCGCGCGCTACTCGCCAGTGCAAAGCGCGTCGAGGCGTTCGGCCGCGACCTCGCCAGCGGCGCGGCCGGCCGTCTCGCCATCGGCTATGTCGAGGGCGCGGTTCATGCCGGATTGGTCGCCGACATGCTCGGACAATTCCGCCCGGAGCGGCCGCAATTGCATATCAGCCTGATGAGCCTGCGCTCCGCCGCGCAGTTCGAAGGGCTGCGCCAGCGCACGCTGGATCTCGGCCTGGTTTATTCGCCGCCACCGGCCGACTATCCCGAAATTGCCTCAATGCTGGTCCGGCGCGAGCCGCTGATTTTGGCGATACCCGAGGGCGACGCGCTCACGACTGTCGCCGAAATCCATCCGCATCATCTCGACGGCCGTACCTGGATCACCGTGGTGCGCCAGCCCGCCGACACCAACCGCGGCCAGTTCCTGGCGGCTTGCATGGAGGCTGGCTTCGTGCCCGATATCGCCTACGAGACCGCCGATCCCTTGACTTCGCTCGGCCTGGTGAGCGCCGGATTGGGCCTTGCAACGGTGCAGGAGAGCCTGCGAAACGCCGCGCCGCCGGGGATCTTCCGCGAACTTCCCTGGTTCAAGCGCGGCGTGTCGATCCATCTCGCCTGGCGGCGGCAGGACAGGCGGGCAGTGATCGCTGATCTGCGGAAGGCAGTAGGGCAGTAGGGCAGTAGGGGTGTCTTTCCCGACTCTCTTACTGCCCTACTGCCCTACTGCCTTATTCCCTTACATCTTGTCTATCACCGACTGTACGCCGTCGGTCGGTGCGTCGACGGAGGATCCGGCCACCATGATGGCGGCGACGATGGCTTCCGGGTCGTTGACGACCAGCGGCTTGACCCGTTGCGCGGTGTGGATGAAGCCTTCCGCCGTCATATGTTCGAGCAGGGCCAGCATCGGATCCCAGAATCCGCCGACATTGCCGAAGACGATCGGCTTGCGGTGGTGGCCGAGCTGCGCCCAGGTCATGATCTCGACGATCTCCTCGACCGTGCCTATGCCGCCCGGCAGCGCCACAAAGGCGTCGGATTTTTCGAACATCCTGTGCTTGCGCTCGTGCATATTGTCGGTGATGAGGAGTTCGTCGAGCCGGCCGAGCGCGCTTTCGGTCGCTTCCTTGCTGATGAGGAAGCGGGGAATGATGCCGGTGACCTTGCCTCCGGCCTTGAGCGCGCCTTCGGCGACGGCTCCCATGATGCCCTTGGTGCCGCCACCATAGACCAGCCTGAGGCCGGAGCGCGCGATCGAGCGCCCGAGCAGGTGACCGGCCTTGATATAGATTTCATTGTGGCCCGGAGACGAGCCGCAATAGACGCAGACGGATCGAATCGTGTTCATGGCGATGATTGGTGATTGGGTCTGGATGCGCGGTCAAGCCCCAGGCCTTAACAAGCCGGGGCTTTTTCTTGTCGGTCATGGCAAAACAGGCTAGACCGGCGTTAGGTGGCTAAGGGGGTTGGGAAATATGGCAATTAATCCACTGAAGGCGTTCCTGTTCGCGGCGGGTGGGACCGTCGCGGCGGCAGGAACCGCCTACGTATCGGGCGCGCTGGACCCGTATCTGCATCGCGCGCCGCCGGCCGAGGTGGCGGCGTTGACGCCGTCAGCGGCGCCGAAACCGGCGGACCCGGGCACGGAAGGCCGTTTGCCGGCCCCCGCGGTGCCGGCTGCTCCGGCGGCGGTGCCTCAGGCGACCGCGCCCGCCGCCCCCGCAACCGAGGCTCCGGCTACGCCGCCGGCGAATGCGGCGGCTCCGGCAGCTCCCGCGACGGCCGGTCCGGTCGCTCCGACTTTCGACGTCGTGCGTGTCGAGGGTAATGGCTCGATCGTCGTCGCCGGCAATGCGGCGCCCAACTCCAAGGTCGAGATCCTCAACGGCGCGACGGTGCTTGGGTCGACGGTCGCCGGTCCCGACGGCGCCTTTGTCATCGTGCTCGACGATCCGCTGAAACCTGGCGATTATACGATTACCCTGCGCTCGACGGTCGGCACGGTCGTGATCGCCTCGGTGCAGACCGCTGTCGTCTCGGTTCCCGCCAATGCGGCCGGCCAGGTTCTGGCCATGGTCGAGGAGCCGGGCAAGCCGGCCGAATTGCTGACGGTCCCCGCGCCGGAGAAAAAACCTGCCGCGCCGGCAACCGGCGATCAGGCAGCCGCCCCGGCGGCTCCGGCCGCCGAGGCACCGGCGCCCGCTGCTTCGGCGCTGGCCGCACCGGCCGCGACGACACCCGCGCCATCAGTCGTCCAGGCCGCCCCGGCACCAACCCCGGCGGCGCCGGCAACACCGCCCGCAGCGCCGGTGGCCGAACCCAAGATCGTGGTCGAGGCGGTAGAGATCGACGGCAACAAGATTTTCGTCGCCGGCCTTGCCGACCCGGGCCGCAAGGTCCGCGCCTATGCCAACGACATCCTGCTCGGCGACGCGCAGACGTCACCGGACGGCCATTTCCTGGTCGAGGCGACGCGTGATATTCCGGTCGGCAGCTACACCATCCATGTCGACGGCCTCGACGCCGATGGCGTGAAGGTCGTGGCGCGTGCCGCCGTTCCCTTCGAGCGCGAGCCGGGCGAGGCGGTTGCCGCCGTTGCGCCGGCGGAGACCAAGCCGGCCGATGCGAAGCCCGCCGAGGCAAAGCCGGCTGAAACCAAGCCGGCAGCACCTGCTGCGGCGGAAGCTCCGGCCGCTCCGGCTGCACCAGCCGTGGTTGCCGCCGCGCCAGCGGAGCCCACGCCGGCTCCCGCCGCTCCGGCAGCAGAGGCGCCGGCCGTTGCTGCTGCGCCGGCCGACACGAAACCGGCCG